>DUCH01000088.1:845-6649 GCA_012959865.1 Myxococcales bacterium
TCACCAGTTGCTGGGTCAGGGTGCTCGCGCCCTGCTCGACATGACCCGCCTTGATATTGGCCAGCAGCGCTCCCATCACCCGCTGCAAGTCGATGCCGTGGTGGGCCTCAAAGCGTTTGTCTTCGACGGCGTAAATAGCCCCGACAAGGTGGGGCGGAACCACATCGATTTTAATCAACTCGCGCTGCTCGCGATCCTTCCCCAAGAAGGCGCTGACGGGCTCGGGTTCGAGAACCACCACCGCGACACTGGCCCCGGTGTGTGCCTCCTCGATGTCTTCGATCAGCCCCCCCGCCAGATGAAACGTCAATTCCCGCGCGGGCTCCGGGCGAAGCGGATGGTCGAAAGCGCGCAGGTGAACGCGCAGCCGACCCGGGTGCCACTCGTATCCGCCGGGCTGGAGATCCCCGCCCTGGGGCTGCTCGCGATAGCCCAGGCGCAGCAGCCAGCCCGAGAGATCCACCCGCTGCCAGTCCGTACCGGGATAGACAATCAGGGGAGCCGAATAGACCCGCGAAGGAACGCGAAAGCGCCGACCCTCGAAGCGTTCCACCACCACGCGGTCGATCTCCAGAACCCAGGCCGCAAAAATCAGCCCCAAAGCGAAGCCGATGGCCGCCCCCAGTCCGCCCAGTCCGCGCGTGAGCCACTCGCCCGCACTTCGAGAGCTTCGCCCCGCCGCGGAGCCAAGCGGGGAGCGGCTTCGCGCGGTCCGCTTGTTGGACGCCGCCTTTCGGCTCGCCAAAACTACTCCCCCCTCGCCCGTATAGTCCGAAACGCTTCGACGCCCCTGGGTGGCGATCCGTTCGGTGCCCCCCTGCTCCCCGGTGGGCTCGCTCGGATCTAAATTAGCCCTGTCCGCGGTTCCGTGCGCCGGAGCTTGTCGTTTCCCTGCAGAACAGCGAAGTTACCGTGAACGAGGACAGGGGCCATGAGCAAAAAAGACGATTCGAGCAGCGGCGCGAGCAGCAAACTTTGGGGCGGACGCTTCCAGGCGGCCACCAACCCCACCGTCGAACGCTTCAGCGCCTCCATTCACTTCGACAAGGCCCTGGCCCGCTACGACATCCGGGGCTCCATCGCCCACGCGCGGATGCTGGGCCGGGCGGAGCTGATCCCCGCTCCCGATGCCGAGGCGCTGGTCGCCGGGCTCGAAAAAATCGCCGACGAGATCGAAAGCGGTGCGTTTCCCTTCGACCCCGCCCTCGAAGACATCCACATGAACATCGAAGCGCGGCTATCGAACATGATCGGCCCCGTGGCCGGGCGGCTTCATACCGGCCGGTCGCGAAACGATCAGGTCGCCACCGATCTGGCCCTTTATTTGCGCGACGCCTGCGCGGCCGTCCAACACGGCATTCTCGATTTGCGGGCCGTGCTCGTGGAGCGGGCCCGCGAACACATCGACACCGTTCTGCCGGGCTACACCCACCTACAGCGGGCTCAGCCGGTGCGCTTGGCCCACCATTGGTTGGCCTTCTTCGAACTCCTCGGTCGCGACGCGCGGCGCTTCGCCGACGCGGCCGGGCGCCTGGGCGAATGCCCACTCGGTGCCGGCGCCATCGCGGGGTCGACCCTCCCCTTGGACCGGGACGACACGGCCGCCGCCCTTGGCTTCACGGGGCCCACGCGCAATAGCATGGACAGCGTTTCCGCCCGCGACGGTGCGCTGGAGGTCATGGCCGCCGCCGCCATCTGCATGGTGGGGCTTTCTCGCCTGGCCGAGGAACTCGTGATCTGGTCGAGCAGCGAGTTCGGCTTCGTGGAACTCGCCGACGCGTACTCCACAGGGTCGAGCCTGATGCCTCAGAAAAAAAACCCCGACGTGCCCGAACTCGTTCGCGGGAAGAGCGGGCGCGTGGTGGGGAACCTGGTTTCATTGCTCACAACCCTGAAGGGTCTGCCCCTCAGCTACAACCGGGACATGCAGGAGGACAAAGAGCCTCTCTTCGATTCCATCGCCACCCTGGGCGATTCCCTCGAGGTCATGGCCGGCAGCATCGCGACCCTACGGGTCAATGTCGACCGCATGGCCGAAGCCGCCCAGGACCCCATGCTCCTGGCCACGGATCTCGCCGAGGTCCTGGTGGGCGAAGGGGTTCCGTTTCGCGAGGCTCACGAGGCCGTGGGCCGGATCGTGGCCCATTGCGTCGCGGGTGGGCACGATCTCGCTCATCTCTCCCGGGAAACCCTTCAGGGATTTCACCCGGCCTTTACCCAGGGATCCGACGCGCTTCTGGATATGGAACGAAGTTTCGCCCAGCGCGACATGGTCGGCGGCACCGCGCGCACCCAAGTCGAGGCCGCCCTCGATGCCGCTCGGACTGAAATCGACGCTAGCGAGGCTCGGCTCCGGGGAGTCAACGGAGTCACAGCCGAGTCCGGGCCGTGAGCGCCGATGAGCGCTAATGTCCCCAGCCCTCCGCGGCCGCTCAACCGCCCTCTCAAACCCCCAAGAACCCGCCCCCTCCCTCCACCGAATCATTCCCGCCCCTGCCCGCGCCACTCCTTGTATCGCGCGCTCCATCGAGAACAGCCCTGAGCCAAAGACGAGAACAGCCATGAACCCGCGACCCGATCGGATTCCTTTCGCCAAGATGCACGGCGCCGGCAACGATTTCGTAGTCCTCGACGGGCTCCGCGGTCCTTTGCCCGGGGATCTCGCCGCTTTTGCGCGCCGAGTGGGCGACCGCAATCTGGGCGTCGGATTCGACCAGATGCTCGTGGTGCGCGCCGGGACCGATGCCGATTTTCGCATGGAGATTTTCAACCCCGATGGCTCCCAGGTTGAGATGTGCGCCAACGGCATTCGCGCCTTTTTCAAGTATCTCCGCGATCACGGCCACTCCAGCGCCGAAGAGATCGCCGTAGAGACGCTTTCGGGCATCGTTCGTCCGCGCTGGGCGGGGAACGATCGAGTCCGCGTAGACATGGCCCAGCCCGTGCTGGCCCCCGCCAAAATTCCCACCACTCTGGGCGTCGGCGAAGGTCCGGTGCTCGACGCGGTGATCGACGTCCCCCCCGAACTCTCTTTGGACGGAAGCGGTCGGGTCACCCTCTGCGTAATTTCCATGGGAAACCCCCATGCCATCGTGGAGGTGCCCGACGTCGACCTCGCTCCGGTAGAAACCCTGGGCCCGCATCTCGAGAACCACCCGGCTTTTCCCAACCGAGTCAACGTCGAGTTCATCACGGTTCTCTCCCCCCACCACATCCGGCAACGGACCTGGGAGCGAGGAACCGGCGAAACCCTGGCGTGTGGAAGCGGCGCGTGTGCGGTCGCGGTGAGCGCCATGCTCCGGGGGGTCGTCGAGGCCCGTGCCCGAATCGAGCTGCGCGGCGGGGACCTGGAAATCGAATGGCAGGGGGGCGATAGCCCCATTTTTATGACGGGCCCGGCGGCGACGGTCTTCGAGGGAACTCTTCCGCTGCTCGAGAACGAGGAATTGGAGGCTTAGGATGTTCGAAGGAATCCTCACCGCTCTCGTGACGCCGTTCCGAGACGACCTGATCGACGATCAAGCCCTGGGGGCGCTCGTCGAACGGCAGATCGCTGGGGGCGTCCAGGGGGTGGTGCCCTGCGGCTCAACGGGTGAATCGGCCACGCTCTCCCACGCCGAACACCGCCACGTCGTCGAAGTCGTGGTGGAAGCTGCCGCCGAGCGGGTCGCCGTGGTGGCGGGAACCGGGTCCAACTCGACCCGCGAGGCGATCGAACTCACCCTTCACGCCCAGCAAGCCGGAGCCGATGGCGCGCTGCTGCTCTCGCCGTATTACAACAAGCCCACCCAGGAAGGCATCTACCTCCACTACGCCGCGGTGGCACAACAAACCGGCTTCCCCTTGGTGGTCTACAACATTCCCGGACGCACGGCGTCCAACGTCGCCCCCGAAACCTTGGCCCGGCTCGCGGAGATTGAGAATATTGTCGGTGTGAAAGAGGCGTGCGGCGATATCGACCAGATCGCCCACGTAATTGCGGGCTGCCCCAGCGATTTCAGCGTGCTCTCGGGCGACGACGCCCTGCTCCTTCCCCTTCTCGCCCTGGGGGGTGCCGGCTGCATCTCGACCAGCTCGAATGTCGTGCCCGAATCGCTTTGCGCACTCCTCACCGCCTGGCAGGCCGGCGACACCGGGCGCGCCCTGGAGATTCATCAACAGCTGCTCCCCCTGTTCGACGTGCTCTTTTGCGAAACCAATCCGATTCCCGTCAAGGCCGCCCTCGCCCTGATGGGGCTAGTGGGCGACGAAATCCGGCTGCCCCTCACGCCCATCAGCGAAGCCAACCGCGAGCGCCTGCGGCTCGCTCTCAAAGAATCCGGAGTGCTGCGATGAAACGTGTTCTGGTCGCGGGCGCCTGCGGGCGAATGGGCGAACGCATCCGCCATTGGGTCGACGCCCACGCAGAGCTCGAAATGGGCGCTGCCCTCGAAGCGCCGGGACATCCTCGGCTGGGCGAAGAAATCACGCCGGGTGTGACGCTCTCTGCCGATCCCCAAGCTGCCCTGGCCGGCGCAGACGTGGTCATCGACTTCATGATTCCGGGCGCCACCCTCGACCTTCTGCGCGCTGCTGCGGAGGCCGGCGTCGCCTACGTGACCGGGACAACGGGGTGCTCGGATGCTCAGCGCAAGGAAATCGAAGCCCTGGCCCAGCGCATCCCGGTGGTTCACGCGGCGAATTTCTCGGTCTCGGTCAACGTGCTCGGCTGGTTGGCCCGGGAAGCGGCCCGGCGCCTGGGAGAAGGCTTCGACGCCGAACTCTTCGAAATTCACCACGCCGCCAAGCGGGATGCCCCCAGCGGCACAGCGCTCTTCCTCGCCCAGGCTGTCGCCGAGGGCCAGGCCAAGCGGCTCGAGGATCACCTCGTTCTCGAGCGCGCGGGGGAAATCGGTGCGCGCCCCGAGGGCGCGATCGGAATTCAAACCCTGCGCGGCGGAGACAACCCCGGGGAGCACACGCTCTACTTCGTCGGTGCCGGCGAACGGTTGGAACTCACCCATCGTTCCTCCACCCGGGACCACTTCGCCCAGGGCGCCGTGCGCACCGCCGCCTGGCTGATCGGCCAACCGCCGGGTCTTCATGCCATCGAAACCGTTTACGGACTCGGCTAGACGGAGAGCGAAGAAAAAAGCGGGGCCTGGGTTTCCCCAGACCCCGCTTCTATTTTCAAGGCGCGGCTTTCTTCAAGCCCCAGTTCTTCAAGCCCCAGTTCTTCAAGCCCCGGGCGCCCTCGAAAAGGGCTCGGAAAAAGGCGCTCGGAACGCGCGCTCAGACGCCGGCTTCTTTCGTCGTCTTGACGATGGCCGCGGCGACCTTGTACGGGTCCGCATTCGACGCCGGCCGGCGATCCTCGAGGCGGCCCTTCCAGCCGTCGTCGACGGTGGCAAACGGGATCCGGATCGAGGCGCCGCGATCCGACACCCCGTAGCTGAACTGATTGATCGCCTGGGTCTCGTGGGCACCCGTGAGGCGCTTGTCGTTGTCGGCGCCGTACACCGAGATATGGCGTTCGATGTTCTTGCCGAACTGCTCGCAGATCTTGTTGAACGTGTCTTCCTTGCCCGACTCGCGCATCACGCCGTTGCTGAAGTTGGCGTGCATCCCCGAACCGTTCCAATCCGTATCGCCCAGGGGCTTCGGATGCCAGTCGATGGAGAGGCCGTACTCCTCGGCAGTGCGCTCGAGCAGGTAGCGGGCCACCCAAGTCTCGTCACCGGCGCGCTTGGCCCCCTTGGCGAAAACCTGGAACTCCCACTGGCCCGCGGCGACCTCGGCGTTGATGCCCTCGACGTTGACCCCGG
>DUCH01000089.1:0-1934 GCA_012959865.1 Myxococcales bacterium
GACCAGAAATCTTTTGCGGGGACATCGGCTGGAATCGTGACTTTGTAGTTCTTGCTTCCATCCAGGTACTTTCCCTCGCTGTCGGTGACCGCAAGTGCATACTGTGAACCAGCGCCCACCATCTCCAAGACCATCGCCGGTGTGTTGACGGTCGCGATATAGAAAAAAAGCGTGCGTGCATCCTTGTTTCGGCCACCCTTGCCATTCTCAATCAACCATCGGTAGTCGCCGCCATCGAAGGCGCTGAACCATGCGCTATCCGGACCGTAGTACTTGATGGTCTCAGATCGTGGTCGAAACGCGAGAGCCCGGGCCGTCGCGTTTCCGACATTCACCGCGTCGGTCAGGATTCGTTTCATGCGATCATCCGGTTTAAATGGCTTGCCCTTCTCGATTCCTATTGCCGCGAGATTTCCTCGCAGTTCAGCATCGATAAAATCAACCGGTTCGCGATCGATCACCTCGGCGATTTCCTCATAAAAAGAAAAGTCGTTGGCATGAATCGTGTTCAAGACTTTGCCCGTTCCATTGATCACTTCCAGATCAGGCGGATTTTCAGCTTGAGAGAGTGGGTAAATTTTCAGGCCAGTCGTCCACATTGCGACAGCCGAATCAGTCTTCCCATTTTTCAAGAATCCCCGAAGCGGCAACCAATTGATATAGGTCGAGCTGTTGGCAACAAAATAGCCATCGGGAACCTCCCCTTTGAAATCGGGCGGCAGGATCAAGTACTTTCCGCCTTTGCCCCTGTCGGGACCGGGCGAACCCATATCCACAACAAACCGGAAAAAAGCGTCGTTGACAGTCCCCGGACCCGCCCCCGGTGGAATTTCAACGACTGTGGGACCATCCCGCTTGAGATCCAGTAGACCAATTGCGTAAATCGTGTCCGTGTTTCCGGTCAAAAAAAGACTGTTCGAGTCCATCAGTTCTTCGTACAACAGGATCTTGTTCGCCTGGTCAACCCCGACTCTTTCCATACCCCGCCGCATGGCTTCAACTGAAGCCAGTGGCACCATGTCTAAAAACGCCTCGGTTCCACGCATGCGATCCAAATTGTCATAGACGGCCGCTACCGTCGCGTCACTTGGCATCCCATCGAAAAATTCAAGGGTGCCCAGTTGATCGGTTTGGACGCTGTCGGGTGTCAATATCTCCGCCGGGATCGCGGTGTTGTACCCAGTCGGAATCTCCGCCGCCGCTACGAGGGTCGTCAAAGAAAACAATGTCGCGACAAATAATACGATCTTGTTCATGGTTGCCCTTCGTTTTGGACTGTTGTTTTGGACTGTTATGGCCAGGTTGCGGTGAGGTCGGCGCTGATGTCTTGGCGCCTGGTTTGGAATCCCCCCTCCAGCGCCGTTCCCGATCCGGAGGGTCCAGCGACCGCTCTCCGTACCGGATGCCGTTAGCCGGGGGCAAGTTCGGCTGATTCCCTCTCTTGCGAACCGCGAACCGCGAACCGCGAACCGCGAACCGCGAACCGCACCAAAACAATAGGGGGTTCGATGCGATCCGGGCAAGAGGCTTTCAAGCAGGATTCTGGCGTAACGGAGCTAGGTACGGGGGGCAACTCAAGCCACTACGGCGAGCCCCGCGACGGGCAAACCCTTGAGCTTGGGCCTGGCTCAATCGAATTCGCCCGCTTCATCCCGGGGGCCGACCCCGCTCCGGGCACGCTGTGAGCACGTGATCGGAGTCACTCGACAAGAAGTGGTTGACTAAAACGATGACGGCGAATGCCCAAAACAGAGCTCCTACGGCTTTGTCTCCTGCTTCGGCTTTCTCCCCCATGAGGGGATTGTCCGGGCACCGCGCACGAAGGTCTTTTCGGTCACTTCGTGTGGAATTATTTTTCGGAGTGTCCGGCGGCGGATTGCTGGTCGAGCCAACGATCTCACTCGCTGGCGCCAGCGCTTTCGTCGGGCTCATCG
>DUCH01000089.1:2157-5720 GCA_012959865.1 Myxococcales bacterium
GCCGCGATCGAACCCGATGCATTTTGCGCAATTCCGGACCAATCGCAGTCGTGTAGGATCCGCGGTTCACTTGAGCCTGGAGTGTCTTGATCTGGGCTAGCAATCTCCACTCAATAGCGCCGCTACCTGCCCCACGTTACGATTTTGAAAATCCCTGGAGTAAGGGAAATGCGCGAATTGCGTTTTGACCTGCTCTCACAGCGAGAGAGATGTCACGCCGATGCGATTGGGTATTCGAGCCTTTTTCCTTCTTTCGATTTGTGGCTGTTCTTTCGGAGAGTCCGAATTCCAGACGCCTACTGTGCACCGCGCGGTAGAGATAGTCCATGTGGGCTACGAGCCCGAGTCCGACTGTATTCGAGTGGGCCCGATATCCATGCCCAGCCAGAACCTTGGGGCATTGGGGTCAGCAACTGCAGGGGCAGAAGCCGATTTTGTCCATGAACTCACTGGCAAGGCGCTTCGCATGAAGGCCAATCTAGTCGTTCCGTCGGCCGAGATCGAAGCGATGGACGCAGCTGCCTCGGGCCAACCTTTCGTCGGCGATGCATATCGCTGTCCCCGATGATTGTCTTGTGCGGAACCCTTGGGGCACCCTCCCGAACTTGCAGTCGCAGAGCAACCCCTTTTCGATTCCGAGTTCTGGCCACACCTTCTTCAAGCTAGAGGTCTCCGTCATCTGACCCAGTTTGTAGGAAACAAAAGGCGGGAGCGAAATGGCTTTCAGCGGGCAATCCTGTTGCCGAATTTCAGGCTTCCCGTTCCTCTTCCTCCTGGGTTCCGAGTGCGACTGACAATGTCAAGGCCAGCATCGCGAGTAGCAAGAAACTCTGCCCAAACAGAAACAAATCGAACTCGCCCGCGTAGGCCATCAGGGTCTCCCAACTCTCGAAATCCGCGCGCAGACCCTCGAGCCACCCGCCTGGCTGGGGCGCCCCACTGGAGGCCATATCGCTCCCGGTTAGCATTAGCGCAAGCCCCGCTGAGACCACAACGATCCTGCGCGTTCGCGGAGCTCTAAGCGACAGGGTATGGACCAAGCGCTCCCCTTTCGACAACCCGAGATCCCTGGCCAACCTCATCGGATATGATCTCTTCGAAGGGCAGATTTCGCGGACGAACGCCCCGAGCTATCGCGAGGTTCCGCAGACTCTGGAGTACAACCGCGGGAAATACCTCTTCCGAACGCGCTGCGACGCGTGCCACGCCCTCGGCGATGGCAGGAATCGCCTCGGCCCAGATCTTCTGGGCTTGACCGACAGGCGCGATCGCCGCTGGCTGAGCCGCTAGAACCGGGATCCCGACAAGATGCTCGAGGATGGCGATCCCATCGCCACGGAGCTCTTTATTCTGTATCGAAAATAGCCATGCCGAACTTGCGGCTCAGCAGGTGTTCACGTCAAAGGTGTGGTCAAGTTCCGACTTGTGCCGCACAGGAGTTCGGATCGCGCGGCTCGCTATTGATGGGCAAAGTACAACTCAGTCGTACTTTCTTGCTAAAGCTGGCTCCGATAGTCATAGCGAGAGTCCCATGACCGTAGGTTCTGGCATCGGTCTTCCACACGCAAAGCATGTGGGAGAGGACTTCATTGCACTGGTAGGGAGCATCGCCCACCAAAGTACTCAACTCAAAGGCCGTTCTCGCGTTATCGATGAGTTCCTGGGCTGCCACCGTATTCGCCTCGGTTCGCGCGTCGGGTCGTTTCCTTTGTCCCTTCGTCTTGCTTTTAAACGTCCGGTAATACTTTCGACTCGACCGCTGGGAGTGAACGCTGCAGGAATCTTTACTTCGGGCGCCTCCGTCCAAGGGAAATTCGCAGATGAGATTGAGCCGATCTCGAGTACCGAGAGCGGAAGCAAGGGGGCGCCAACCCTCCTGGCGTTTACTGAGAGCCCATACGCAGATCGACGATCGCGGGGAAACTGATACGCAGCGTTCTAAGGGCCCACCCACAAAGCCGGTCACTTCCTTCATTGTTTTATACGGCGCAAGGACGTGGCGAACTCCTGCAACGGATATTTGATATTCCTTCGTGGGCGACAAATCCGCGTGCGACCCGGCCTCAGCGGGGGCCTCGAGAGCCAAGAATCCCGTCACAACTAGAAGTGTCAAGCTAATCATCTCATCCTCCTACGCGAGAAGCACGCATCTTACCCGGTTCCCGGAACGAAGACACGGCGGAATAAGCAAGTCAAAGGCCCGTCCTACCCGTGGATAGACGTCCTCTCCACGCCTCTCACCAGCGCTCCTGGATACACCTCGGGTCTATGGCACATCTCCGTGCGAACCCGCAGCCCGGGGCGATTGCCCGATCGGGATTTTTCAGCTCGGCCAGGGCAAGGAAGAACTCTGTGCGGCAATTCTTCCTTGCCCCCTGGAACTCCTGCCGGCGTTATCTCCCCTTCACAAAAAAAAGACCCGCTCGATCGTTCTCGACCGCGGTCTTGCTTTCGCAGGTTCTGCCGACTCGAGCGAAACAAAAAAGAGTTTTCCTCGACTGTTCCTGTGCGACTAAGCGAAGAGAGGACCGAAGTCGCTCGCGGGCTTCCGGAAGAAAAAATGGCGAGCGCATTCCTGATCCCTCCGGCCAAGGGAATACGCGGCTCGAGAGCCGGTATTCCCTCGGGAGCGAATTCAAAATTCTGGGAGGAGATTGAGGGCGGGTTAAAACTCGAGAGAGCTATGCGCCCGGCTGGCAGATCTCGCGTGCCGCCTCGGGGACAGGAATCACATCACCCGGTCGCTTGGAGCGCACGAGAACGGCCTTGAGGACCGTCGGAGGAATGCTGCTCAAACCATCGCCGAGGCAATTGAGTTTGTTCCCGCCACGCCGTTCACAACTGAACCTAAAAATAGTCAGGGTCGACAGCTCCGGCACGGGGTACCCGCCGTAGACCGCGTACGCCTCCGAGAGAAGAACATTAGAGCCATGTCGCGCACCGACCATGCAGAGGGTGCCCCGGGATTGGCTTCCCCCCTGGTCATCCATGGAGTAGTAGGTGTTGTAGCCGGTGATCAGTCCGTCCTCGTCCTCCTCAAGTTCCCATCGCATAAGGGTGATCTCCTTCACCGGAGCGGCGACACCGGGCTCGAAGCCGTCGGGGTCCTGATACACGAAGGGAGCTGCCGGCCGTGTCAGCCAGACTCCCGTCATGGTCTTCTTTTCATCGGAATCGGAATCGGCATGCGCCGGGGCCACCATGGGCGGGAGAAGGAAGAACAAGAGCAGCGCGAGGGCGGAAATGATGGATCGAGCGGTCTGGAAAGACATACGAGATCTCCTTGTCAGCGACAGAGTCTGGGGGTGCGAAGTGAGAACACAGCGGGCGGAGCATGAAGCGGAGAATTGAAAGAAATGCACGGTCAGCCGGCTGGCCGATCGGCCATTGGCAAACACGGGAGCTAAACGGATAGAAAATTCAAAGGCCCATGCTAACACTTGGACAGGCATGGCCCCCCAAAAAAAAGGGGAACCCACAAATAAGCTGGGCCCCAAAAAAAAAGGGGGAACCCCAAAATAAAAATGGGGCCCCCCAAAAAATGGGAACCCAAAATAAAAATG
>DUCH01000089.1:5730-6642 GCA_012959865.1 Myxococcales bacterium
AAGGGGGGGGGGGGGAAATAGCGGACATCGACGTCAGGCCGGGGTCCGTAGGCGGCGAATTCGAGCGCCGAACGCGGTCGACGCATCCCGAGGGGGTAGTTTGATGCGCACGGATGCGGGTTCCCACTGCCCGACGGGCGTGCCCGTCTGCGTAGCCACACCGATCGATTTGAATGTCACCAATGTCGGAGGCGTTCCAGGCAACATAAATGTGCCGAGCAAAGATCCGCGTCGCATCCTCAGGACTGTCGAGTCAATTTCCCGCGCGTTTCTCCGGCGAAATCTAGATCCCAAAGAAACCGTCATCCTCCACCTCTAGAGCCTCAAAAGCCAGGTGTTTCGCCGGCCCCCCCAAGGACGCCCGGTATAGATCAAAATTTCGACCCGCCCGGCAGATCCCGCCTCCCCCAGACCCGAAAAATCCCGCCGCCTCGAGTCCGAGAAAACGCATCCCTCTGCTCCGGGCTGTCCTCTCTCTCTCTCGCAGTCACAAAATCAAAAATACGAAAAATCGAGAGTCAGCACCCTGGATGGCCTTGGCTTCAAGGATCTTGCCAGGGACCGCAGTCATGGCGGTACCGACCGACCGCCTCCTAGGGGGTCTCTGAGGGGCCTCGAGGTTCGAATGGCCCCTTCCACCGACTCTAGGCTCGCGCCCAACTCGGCAAAACCTCACCGAGAGCATCCCTTCCAGAGCACAGCGCGGTGGACCGTCAGCAGGCCCGACGAAAACGCTACACAAGGCAAGCGCTCGCAACACAAGGCTCCGGATTCGCAAGAACTGGGTAGCGGCGGACGCAACCTCAAGCACTAGAGATCACCGGTCGAAGCACATTTTCAACGGAAGTATCTAACTTAAGATTAGCCTTATGAGAAAATGCGTTTCCATTCGTTCCGTTCAATGGATCCGGC
>DUCH01000090.1 GCA_012959865.1 Myxococcales bacterium
CTTGCGGAATCGATCCGGGTTTTGCGCGCTCTTCTTGTTGGCGACATGATGGAGCATCGAGGCGAATTTTATGATTTTGGCCCTGTCCAGATGAACCCCGTGCCGCAGACCCCGGTGCCGATTTACGGCGGCGGCATTTCTGAACCAGCGCTTCGCCGGGCGGCGACTCTCTGCGACGGCTGGGCGTCTGAAATTCAGACGCGAAAGGAACTCGACGAAATCCTGGCTCAGCTTCGGGGGTATCGGGCAAATTCGCCTCGGGCCGGTGAGCGGTTTGGCATCTGCGCCGCCCTCCGCGATGTCTACGATCTCGATGGCTATCGGGAAATGAGAGAGCGCGGCGTGACCGAGCTGATCACCGTGCCCTGGCTCTTTTATGGCGGAGCCAATCAGTCGTGCCAGGCCATCTGCGATGGAATCCGGCGCTTCGGAGACGAGGTTCTCGCCCGATTCTGAACTCGAGGGAATGTTCCAGGCTCCTCGTTCCCGGGAGGGGCCGAGTTGCGAAAGCACTCCCGCTCCTCTTGGCAGTCCCTAGCACGCTCCTCTGGACACCGGCTGGGCGTTCCACCGGCTGGCTAACGCCTCGCCGTCTTGTTAGCGGATGGCGCCCGTTTCGCGCAGTGCGCTGATTGCGGTTGCGCTGAGCCCCAGTTCATCGAGAATTTCGTCGGTGTGCTCCCCAAGCCGGGGCGCATGACGCGAAATCGAGGCCGGGGTGCGTTCAAAGCGTACGGGGGGAGAAAGGTACTTTACGGGTCCAAACCGGGGATCTTCGAGTTCAATGATGCTCTTGCGGTGAAGCACTTGGGGATCTTCGAGAAACGCATCGAGATCGTTTACCGGCGCGAAGGGCACGCCCTCTGCGCGTGCTCTTCGCAGAAACTCATGAGTCGAAAGTTTTTTGACCTCGGCGTCGAGAAGCGGAACGAGTTCCAGCCAATTTTCGAAGCGCTTGACCATTTCTGCGAAGCGAGAATCCCGAGCGATGTCGGGTCGATCAATGACCCGGCAGAGCCCAGAAAATTGATTGTCCTGGATCAACAAACCAACTACATGGCCGTCGGCGGTTTCCCAGGTTCGAAAGAAGTCGGCCCCGCGAGTGAATTCGTTGCGGAGCGGGGGGAAGGCTCGGTCCATCATCGCTTCCGGAAGCGCGAACGCCGCGAAGGCATCGATCATGGCGACCTCGACGCGTTGGCCAAGGTGCTGGGCATCGCGTTCGCGCGCGAGAAGCGCGGCGAGCACACCCGAAAGGGCAGTCAGTGCGCTCGACTTGTCGGCGATGGCGCCCTGGACGAGGGCGGGTGCTTCTGGGGTCCCCTGTTCGGGCATGAGGCCCGTCAAGCCCTGAAGGACCTGATCGTAGGCGGGGAGATCCGCGTAAGGGCCGTCGCTCCCGAACCCGTTGACGGCGACATAGATCAGGCCCGGGTGGATGGCTTGAAGGGTGGAATACCCGAGATCGAATTTTTCCATGACGCCCGGCCGGAAATTTTCAACGACGACATCGATCTGGGGAAGCAGGTCGAGGACGAGCTGGCGTCCGCCGTCGGATTTGAGATCCACCACGATGCTCCGCTTGTTCCGGTTGAGCTGAGCGAGGAAGCCCGAGAATCCGGGCTCACGAAAGGGCGCGCCGCTATAGCGAGCCGAATCGCCGGCGGGGGGTTCGACCTTGATCACGTCTGCTCCCATATCACCGAGGGCCTGGGTGCAGAGCGGACCCGAGATCATGGTTGTAAAGTCAAGAATTCGTAAGCCATCGCAGGGGCCTCTCTTACAGTTTTCTTGGGGGATGGTCATCCCGATCCTCCCCCGACTCCGATCCGATGGACCAACGTTTCTTCGAGGAAGGCAAGTTCGCGACTGCGCGCTCCGGTTCTCTTGCCTTCGAGTATCGCGGTGGTGGCCATGCCCGTGAAAACGGAAATCGCATAGACCATGAGGTCGATGCTCTGACGTTGGGCGGGATCGCTCTCGGGAAAAAATCGTGACCAGATTTTTTTCCATTCATCGAGCATCTCTTGTCGCCAGGGAATTTCGATTTCCGGCGGTAAGTTGAGGAGGATTTCGAAGGTCGACCGGTAGTGGCTGCTGCGAAAATGCTGCCAGCTCCGGCCGACAAAGAGTGCGACCCGCGCCTTCAGGCTTTCTTCCTCGTGGGGGGGGACGCCCAGAACGTCCGCGAAGGTTTTGAAGGACTCCTCGAGGACGGCCATCAGAATGCCTTCCTTGTCGCCAAAATGATGCTGGACCGCGCCCCAGGTGACGCCCGCGCGTCGGGCAATTTCTGCCGCCGTGGTTCGTTGAAAACCGACTTCGGCGATACTCTCGATCACCGCAGTCATGATTCGGTTGCGAGTTTCTGCCGTGCGCTGGGCGTGGCTGCGCCTTTCGATCGGCCGCGGTGCCATACGAACCTTGGGGCTGGTCATCGCCTCCCCTCGTCGTTGACGCCATAAAGCCTTGCCATGGACTGGGAGACCAGTGAACCCACGGGCAAGGCCACTCCCGATTTTCGGGCGAGTTCCAGCGCCCAGGCGAGATCCTTCTCGGCAATTTTCATGTGCCCCCGCATGAGAGCCTGGAAGCCTTCGCCCTGGCGGGCCTCCTCGGGCAGCTTGTGACCCATCAGATAGCTGAGCATCATCTCGGTCATCTGCCCATTGGAGCGCCCTGCTTCTTCAAGAATTTCTTGCGGGAGCCCAATGGCCTGGGCCAGAGCCATGGACTCGTAGGCCGCGGCCCACTGGATGTAGGTAATCAGGTTGATGCACAGCTTTAGCTTGGCGCCGCTGCCCAGGGTCCCGGCGTGGATGATTGGAATTTCGGTGGTGGCCTCGAAATAAGGCATGGCCTTTTCGATTGCGCTTTCATCGCCCCCAATCAGATAAGTAATTTGGCGGGCCTGGGCCCGGGCCGCTCCCCCGGTGACGCATGCGTCGAGTACCGCGATGCTTTTGTCGGCGGCCGCCTGGCTCACCGCGTCTGCGGTTTCGGGGAGAACGGTGCTGTGAATCAGGATCACGCCGCCGGGTTGCATACCGGCGATGAGCCCGTCCTCGCCGGAAACCACTGCGCGCACATGGTCGTCTTCGGGTACGCAGATGCCCACGAGGTCGGCGTTTTCGCCCACCATCCGGGGCGTGGCGGCCGCGCGGGCTCCCCCGCCCACGAGTTCGGCGACGGGCGCGTCGTCGAGGTCGTGCACCCAAGTCTCGAAGCCTGCGGGGGCCAGATGTGTGGCGATGGGTTTGCCCTGATTGCCAAGGCCGATGAAGCCAACTCGGATCGCCATGGTGCTCCTCTCGATGGTTTTCAGTCGATGGTTTTCGGTCCGCTGAAGTCGCCGCGAAGGCTATCATAATTTACATTGCGTACGAATTGTAAATCGGATAGTTTCGCCTTTGTGTTTGAGTTCTCCCCCTACGCGCACGCATCCCACGAAGAGTCCCATTCCCCCCGCCGTCGCTGCAGTTGCTCGCGCGAAGAAGAGTCGGGTGGGCACAACGAGGAAACGGCATTGGAGGCGCTCTCGCGCCGCGCCGGGCGACTGCGCTGGGTCGACGATCGCGGTCTTTCCGCGCTTCCCGTCGTGGCGGGAGCAAAGGCATGAGTGCTGACGCTCGCACTGCGGCCCGGGGAAAGGGGCCCCCGGTTCTCTCGGGGGGCTGGCCCTTGCTCGGGCATCTTGGTGCCCTGCGCAAGGATCCCATCGCGCTCTTTCAACGGGTGCGGGACGAGTTGGGCGAAATCGGTGAGATCAACTTCGCGGGCAATCGAGTAGTGATGATGATGGGCGAAGAAGCTCAGGAAGCATTTTTTCGCGGAAGCGAAGAACAACTCGATCAGGCGGCTGCCTATCCTTTTATGACACCGATCTTCGGGCAAGGTGTGGTTTTTGATGGAACCCCCGAGCAGCGCAAGCAAGCCCTTCGGAATCAGTCCCTCACCGCCAAATTCATGAAGGGCCATGCGGAGTCCATCTCGCGGGAAGTTCGGCGAATGATGGATGGCCTCGGTGAGGAAGGTGAGATCGACCTGCTCGACTTTTTCTCAGAGCTGACCATCTATACATCCAGCTCATGCCTGATTGGAAGGGAATTTCGCGAGGAACTCGGTCCCGAGTATTTTCGTGCCTTTTATGAACTTGAGAAGGGGACCGACGCAATCGCCTACGTGAATCCCCACCTGCCGCTTCCCGCCTTTCGTGCGCGGGATCGGGCCAGGCGCCAGTTAGTCGAGCTGCTTTCGGCGGTTTTTGAACGTCGTCGAAAGAACCCCGACGCTTCTCCCGAGCTCTTCGACGTATTGCTCGGGCTCAAGGATGAAGCGGGGAATTCGCGTTATTCCATCGACCAGATCACGGGCATGTTCATTTCGCTCATGTTCGCAGGGCACCACACGACTTCGGGCAGCGCCGCCTGGACGCTGATCGAAATGCTGCGAAACCCGGGAGTTCTGGCGTCTGTTGTCGGCGAAATCGACGAACTCTACGCCGATGGTCGAGAAGTCAGCCACCAGGCCTTGCGCGAAATTCCCCGATTGGAGAACGCGATCCGGGAAGCGCTGCGCCTCCACCCACCCCTGATCATTCTTATGCGAAAAGTGGTCTACGATCTCCACTACAAAGAGTTTACGATTCCGGCGGGAAAGCTCGTTGGCGTGTCTCCGGCCGTTTCGAATCGGATGCCGGAGTGTTTTCCCGAACCGCATCGATACGATCCAGATCGCTACAACTTGGGCCGGGAGGAGGACAAGCAGAGTTTCGCCTGGATTCCATTTGGGGCCGGGCGCCATCGCTGCGTGGGGTCTGCCTTCGCGCTGATGCAGATCAAGGCGATTTTCAGTGAACTGCTTCAGGACTATGTCTTCGAGTTGGCCCAGCACCCCGACAGTTACCGGAACGACCATTCGAAAATGGTCGTTCAGCTCGAACAGCCTTGCCGAGTTCGCTATCGAAAGCGAAAAGCAAAGGTCAACATCAAGCTTCGGGAGGCCCAGGCTTCGCCGAGTCCGGCTCGGAAGGGAAGCTTCCGAATCTGCGTAGATCACGATCTTTGCCAGGGTCACGGCGTTTGCGCCGATGAGGCGCCCGGAATATTCGAAGTCGACAAGCGGGAAAATCAAGTGATCTTGCTTGTACCCCATCCCGATGAGGAAATGCACCGTCGCGTTGCGCTCGCGGTGGAGCACTGTCCAAGTCGGGCTCTATCGATCGAGGAGTGAAAGGAGCAGGTGCTATGTCGGGTTTTCCCCGAGATGAAATCAAGGAAATGGTGGATCGCTGGGTGGCGGCCAATGACGACGCGGGGGAGACCGGCGATTGGTCGAAAATGTCTTCCTTCTATACCAAGGATGCGATCTATAGCTGGAACAACGGCCCCAAGTGGGAATTCGTCGCGCGAGGTCGTCAGCAGATTCACGACTGGGTCTTTGGCACGGAGATGTCGGGGCTCGATCGCTGGACCTACCCCTATGTTCGCCGTCTGATCGACGACGAGAAGGGCGAATTTCTTGGAGTCTGGCGGCAGATCGCTCCGGTGGAAGACCCCGAAGGCAACCCCTATGAAATTCGCGGAACCGGGGGAAGTTGGTTTCGCTATGCGGGCGACTTCAAGTGGAGTTGGCAACGTGATTTCTTCGACCACGCAAACGCCGGGGCCGTTTTTGGCGCGATGATGAAGAACGGTCAACTCAGCGAGCAGATGCAGGAGCGAATGAAACTCGGTAGTCGTATGCCTGGCTGGATTCGTCAGGAGGAATTCGACTGGTTTTCGACTCTCGAAGACCCGGACGCCTAGGGGGCTGGAATCGGCCGCCATGCCGCTACTCAACGACTACTCGGGTCCCTTCGACCCCGCTACGACTCTTGCCCAATTCTCCCGCCAGGCCCTAGCGCGGCTGGGCCGGGAATATCTATTGAACGGGCATCTCCAGGATCGGGTAGGTCTGCCCCTGGTGGCGAAGCGTTTCGGCGGCGAGGCCTATGTGGACTTCTCCATCGAGGAGTGGATGGCGGCGAGCCCGATCTATTCGGCACGAATGCAGCGTGCCATGGGATTCGTGGGCCGGGACGTGGGTACGGTGTTCAAGAATCTTCAGCTCGATATCGGGGCGCCCCACCAGTTTATGGACTTTCAGTTCAGCCTCGAGAAACCGGATTATGGTGAGTTTTGGTTGCCGCACTGTGGCGCTCTTCTCGATGTGGAGCCTTTCGGCGAAAAGAGAGTCAAGCTCATGTGCCACGACATCGAAGATCCGACTTTTGATGCGACCGCTGCGGCCACACATCCCTGCATGAAAATGCGACCGATCCACCGCCCACCTCGGGTGCCTGCGGATCGCAGGCCCCATTGCCGTTGGTCGGTCTTCATCGACAACGAAAGCACTCCCTATCGGCAGCACCCCAATCTCGAAATCGTCGCGGCTTCGCGTTTGGCCAGCATTGGGATCGACATTCCCGCACTGGATGGCGAACCCGGGGGCTGGGCCGACTATTCGGGTCCCTTCGCTCCGGATTTCCAGCTCGAAGATTTGTCCCACCGTGCCCTGTTGATCGCCAACCAGGAGTTCGCGATCCAGAGCCACCTGCTGGCTCG
>DUCH01000091.1 GCA_012959865.1 Myxococcales bacterium
TCGTGTATTTCTGGGCTTGCTTGCTGTGATGGTTCTCGCAGTCGGCCTGAGCGGAATTGCCCACATCAACGGCCTTGAGACAGAAGTCGACCTCAGCAATCCTGTCAATATTATCGGAAAAACCGGGACCGTCGCGCTGATTATAGTGGTGTTTCTCTTCGGCATGAGAGGGACTACTGGTCTCGTCGCAGAGCAAAGGGAATTAGCGAAGCGAAAGAGTCGGGAAGTTGAGAGAGCGCTCGAGGAACTTCGACACTTCATCCAATCCGCCAACGCGCCTATCTTCGGAGTCGATAAGGAAGGGCGAGTCAACGAGTGGAACGCCATGGCGGCCAAAATTACAGGCTACACCAGGGAGGAAGCTCTCGGGAGTCATCTAGTCAATACCTATATTGCCGATGAGCACAAGCAGCCCGTGGCGGACGTGCTGGAGCGGGCATTGGCGGGGGCCAATACAGCGAACTATGAGCTGCCGCTCTATAGCAAGTCAGGCGAGCGCATTGAGATCTTGCTGAATGCTACGACCCGGCGCAATTCCGATGGCTCAATCGTCGGCGTGCTTGGTGTGGGCCAAGATATTACCGATTTAAGGGAGCAAGAGAGACGGCTTCGACAGGCCCATAGGGTGGAATCTGTTGGTCATCTTGCCGGAGGCATCGCGCATGATTTTAACAATCTGCTTGCGGTCATCAGGGGCAATGTGGGCATCGCCATCAGTAGCTTGGATGGTTCAGAAGAGCAGAGCTTCCTCCAAGAATGCCTGGGTGATGTCGCTACTGCATCTGCCGATGCAACGAAACTGACAAGGCAGCTCCTGTCTGCTTCTTCTCAGCAGGCATTTCTGCAGGAGACCGTCAACCTTGGCAGTCTTGTTTCTGACTCGCTTGGGAGATCGTCGCCTCGGAAAAGTGATAGTAGGGTCATTTCCGTAGACATCGATGAGCCCGACTTGGCGGTGGTGGTGGATAGCGCTCAACTTGAGAGCGCGATCGTCAACCTGATCGAAAACGCCAAAGATTCGACCGAATCCGAAGGAAGGATTTCTGTCAAAGTCTCCATCGAACAGCTGACCGGGGATCTGAACTCAGAGTATTCCCTGCAGGCTGGGGAGTACATCGTCATTACCGTTAGTGATGATGGATGTGGCATTGAGGAAAATGTTCTACCGAAAGTTACGGATCCCTTCTTTAGCACGAAGGAAGTAGGCGAGGGGGCTGGCCTAGGTCTGAGCGTAGTTAACGGTTTTGGGAAAAAAAACGGGTGGAGAACTTCGGCTGCAGAGCGAGCCGGGCATGGGAACGAGAGTAGATATGGTTCTTCCGCTCATTCGAGGCCGGGCTGATGCGCATGCCGGCGGAATTGAAGCAGAGAGAGCCGATTTTCCGCGACAAACGGGAACGGTTCTCGTCGTCGAGGACGAAGGGCGTCTCAGGAAACTAGCTGTACGCCATCTCGCTTCAATTGGTTTCATAGTGATTGAAGCAGGGAACGCCGAAGAAGCATTGACCGTACTCTCGGAACAGGGCGGGGAAATAAACATTCTCTTCAGTGATATAAGGATGCCTGGACGCCTTACGGGGCGACAATTGGCTGAAGAGGTTTCCAGCTTGTACCCAGCTGTGCGTACGCTCCTGACGACCGGATACGAGGATGAAACCGGACAGCTTTCCGATGCGAACCCAACGGGAGCGGGGAACGTTCCCGTTTTGCGTAAACCCTATTCAAAGTCAGAGTTGATCGATGCGGTGATAGCCCTCGATGGATGTGAGGAAGGAAGCGTCGAATCGCGTCCTCTGTAAAAAACGCGCTGCGCAGGTTTCGTGGCGGTTCTGTGATCGCGCGAGAGCTGCCAAGGCCGACCCTGCTGCGACGACCAAGGTCGCGACGAAGTCGCCTCGATTCTTCGGGCTCTTGCCCTCTCTGCGAGCGAGGGTTTGACTAGCGCGCGTTGGTCGACAGGAACAGCAGCATCAGTTGCTCGACAGTCTTCGCGAAGGGCGGGATAAAGAGCAGCGCCAGTGTCCAGACGAGCGCAATGCCACCGCAGAGCTTCGCATAGGTCGTGTTATTCATGGTCATTTGCTCCGGGGTGCCATTTCGAATATCCAGGTGTCGCCATCCGTAACACTTTGCTTGATCTGTGCAACGGTTTCGGGCGTTGCGCCCCCGGCGTATTTTTTCGCCAACTTCGCCGCTACGCCATCAACGACGGCTGGGTCGTTCAGGCGCAATAAGTTGCGTTCATATCGAACGCCGTCAATTCGCGCGACCACAAGACTGCTGCCGTCTTCTACGTCAAATGCCCAGTCTTTCCATAATTTCCCGAGAAAAGAACGCATGTAACCCGACGGCACATAGACCTTGCCATCGCTCTCCATGATGAAGATCCGCCGGGAGCTGATCGGGTCGATCGTTTGCAATTCGATGGTGAAAATGTCGTCTGTAAACGCCCAGTCCGGTTCGGCACCTTGATGCAATTGACCGGACACCAATTCGCCACCGGGAAAAAGGACCGAGGGTCCGTCTGCATTTTGATTCTTGAGCTTCAAGGTGACGAGGGTGACTGCCAGAAGCAGCACCATGATTCCGACGATCTGTAAGCTGGTTTTCAGCATTGGCTCTCCTCAAAATCCATGCGGAATAATATCACTATTCTGCGCTTTACTTCAAACGATGGAATCCGCACTCAAATCGCGGTGGGTCGTGTCTGGATGCCCTGGAGCCATGGATGCTCATGGGCGCTGACCCCTGCGCCGTCACAAGGCTTGGCAGCGGTTTGAGAACCGAGTTCGATTACTTCCATTGCGCGGCCCCAAGTTCTGGCTCGCCGCGTCCCTCTGGTTTTCCTTGTGGGGCCGTGGCTGGACCGTCTGGCCAGTTGGGCTGCGCTTGCGCCCCCCTTATTTCGTGGCCAGCGTCTGTATGGAGGACTCGGTGGTTGCGATCAGCCATTGCCCCGAGAGCCCCTTCGCCCGGTCTTGTCCGATCTCCGCGACATGGGGGCTTGACGCAATTTCGAGAAACGCCTTGCGGCTGGGGTATTCAACGAGTGCAACGATTTGGAAGTCCGCGTCGCTCTCGCCAATCACCATTGAATCGACTCGGCCGCTCCAAATGAATCGGCCGCCCTTGGATTCCACAAATTTCTTCATATGGCCGGCATAGAGCGAATAGGACTCCAGGCCCGTCATGCCCTCATTGCCGCCGTCGGCCTCCTGCTTGAAGGAAAGAAGATTGACCATCACGACCGGCGTGTCTTCGGGCCCACTCATCAGTTCCTTGATCTGTTCGGGTTTGGGGGTCTGTGCGATTTCCATTTCTTTCCTCCTGCCCCCCGCTGGACCCGGCCCCGGGTCTTTCAGGGATGGGCTTCGGGGGGCTCGAGAGTCTACGGGTGGGCGGGACTCGACGATTCGCTACATTCGGCACTCACTATGCCATATTAAAAGATCGATGGCTCGGCCTTTGAATCTCAGGTCGACGGGCTTATGCTGCCGACCCCTCAATTCGGCCCAAAGGAGTTCCCATGCCTGCTGAAATTCCCCAGACCAGTCTTCAGATGCGTTCCACCATCAAGGCGGATGCCACCCTCGAGCTCTCTCTGGCCGAGGCCGAACTTCCCGAAATTGGCGAGGGGGATGTCCTGTTGCGGGTCCGTGCCGCCCCCATCAATCCGTCGGATATGGGGATGATGTTCGGGCCCGCTGACATGACAACCGCGCGCCAGGGTGGGACCGACGAGCGACCCACGTTGACTGCGGATGTCCCGCAACACTTGATGAAGAGCGTTGCGGCCCGGTTGGATCAATCGTTGGCCTGCGGGAACGAGGGGGCGGGCACCGTCGTGCATGCCGGAACTTCTGATGCCGCCCAGTCTCTTCTCGGGCGCACCGTGGCGATGTTTGGGGGCCCCACGTACGCCGAGTATCGTGCCCTGCCGGCTGCTTTCTGCGTCGGCTTGCCCGAAGGAACAACGGCCGAGCAGGGTGCCTCGTGCTTCGTGAATCCTCTCACCGCGCTCGGGATGACCGAGACGATGCGACTCGAGGGGCACTCGGCGCTCGTGCACACGGCGGCGGGGTCCAATCTCGGGCAGATGCTCGTGAAACTCTGCGCAGTGGACGGGATCCCGCTCGTGAACATCGTCCGCAAGCCGGAGCAGGTGGAACTACTTCGAGGCCTTGGGGCCAAGTACGTGGTGAACTCGAGGGACGAAAACTTTCGAGCTGCCCTCGTCGATGCCCTCTCCGAAACCGGGGCCACCCTGGCTTTCGACGCGACAGGGGGAGGGAAGCTTGCCAGCCAGATCCTCAGTGCGATGGAATCGGCGCTCAGCCGGGGTGCCGATTTCAGCCGGTACGGATCGGAAACCCATAAGCAGGTCTATCTCTACGGTGGCCTTGAGAGGACGGCGACGACCCTGGATCGCAGTTACGGCATGGCGTGGGGAGTTGGAGGCTGGCTGCTTCCCCCGTTCTTGCAGCGAATTGGCGTCGAAGCAGGGCAGCGTTTGCGCGAGCGCGTGGCGAGCGAGATCACGACGATTTTCTCGAGCCAATACACGAGTCGTGTTTCCCTGGCCGATGCCCTCAAACTGGAGAACGTGATCTCGTATGGGCGCCAGGCGACAGGCGAGAAGACATTGGTTACCCCGTAGCGCTCGCGACGACTTCGGCCAAGCAGAAAGCCTTTTTGGGTGAGCTGAGAATGGGTCGGGCCGCCTGAGTGAAGTGCGAAGAGGAGAGCGCGGGATGATTCAGACTACTGCTGCGGGGCGGAAATTCGTCCGCACTCCTGATACATGCTTCGCCAATCTCGAGGGCTACGATTTTGCGCCTCACTATGTCGAAGTCGATGGACTCCGTGTTCACTATGTCGATGAAGGGCCCGCCGATGGTGAACCGGTGCTGATGTTGCACGGCCAGCCCACTTGGAGCTACCTCTATCGAAAAATGATCGGCCCCGTCGCTTCAGCGGGCTACCGGGTGATCGTGCCCGACCTGATCGGAATGGGGAAGTCGGATAAACCCACCGATCCAAACTCCCATACCTTCGAGCAACAGGTCTCCTGGGTATTGGAATTTATCGAAGCCCTGGGTTTGGAAGAGATCGCTCTGGTTTGCCAGGATTGGGGGGGCGCGATCGGCTTGCGACTGGTGGGCGATCGCCCAGAACTGTTCTCCCGTGTCTTCGCGGCAAACGCCCTGGCGGTGCGGACGGGGATGGGGGTCGGACCGATCTCAGTGCCGCGACTCAGAGATCGCAGTGCCTACCCGTTGGACCCGAATGCCCGACTTCGGCACTGGGACGATTTCCTGGGAGAGGCGATTGCGTTGATCGGGGAAGATATGTCGGACTTCTTCTGGGCCTGGGTCCAGTTCGCGCTGACAGCCCCCGATTTCCTGCCGAGCCAGAACGTAGACACCGGGCGACAGACTCCTCTGACAGCCGGGGAGATCGCGGCCTACGACGCGCCTTTTCCGGAGGACATTTATCGCACCGGCCCGCGGACTTTTCCCTCGATGCTCGCCGATGTGGATGACGAACTGAACGCCAGGGCCTGGGAGGGCCTCGGGCGATTTGATCGCCCTCTGCTGACGGTGTGTGGGGAGTCTGATCCGTTGGTTGGCACAAAGCGAAACCAGAACACGCTCACCGCCCAGGTGCCCGGGGCAAAAGGTCAGCCCCACGCCCGGATTGATGCGGGTCATTTCATCCAAGAGAATGCGGGGGAGTTGCTCGCCCAGCATCTCGTGGATTTCCTGAAATCCAACCCGCTGGGCTAGGCGGCTCTCCGGGCGCGAAGGCGCGTTCGCGATTTTCCGGCTCCCGGGCTTTATGAAGCAGTGGCTAGATCGACGGGTCCCTGAAAACTCGACCCATCCTTGAAGAACCAGGCGAGGGTTGGGTGGGGGAGGTGGATGATCGTGTCCCGGGTGACCTTTTCGGTCCGCAGTGTCCATCCCTCGGGCAGGCGGAAATCAAGTTCGCCGGGCGGCGAAGCCTCGGGCTGGAACAAGCCTCCGCCCAGGGGGGTGGCGGCGATCACCTGGACGAAGTCTGCCCCGTCCGAGAGGCGGATTACCTGGAACTTCGCCCCTGCGCTGAAGATCAGCGAATGGTGCTTGTCCACGCGGAGCAGTTTTGGGTCCTTGCCCACCGGGAATTCCGGGCCCCCTTTGGGCGGATTGGCGCAGTGGATAAAGGCGTGGCCCGCAAAGTCTCGTTCAGTCACGGGACCGTCACTCTCGGCCCCGGGAGAGCGCCGGAAATAGTGCGTATCCATGACCCCTACAGCGATGCCGACCTTGACAAAGTTGGGCGGGAGTTTCCACGAATCGTAGATCTCGCGTTCGACGCTTCCTCGGGATTGCCAGACCTCTCCGCTTTCGAGGTCAAAGATTTCGGCATGGAGTTCATGACAATCCATCAGGATGTTCTGCCGAGAAATTCCAAGTTCAAGGGCGATCTTCGCTTTGTCAGACATCGTGACTCCTGCCAGGACCCGACGCGGGTCGAGGCGCTAAGGCCTAGGGGCTAAAGGGCTAAGGG
>DUCH01000092.1 GCA_012959865.1 Myxococcales bacterium
CTCGCTCACCACGACAACTGGCTCCCGGGCTTCTCCATCGAAACGGATATCCGACCGATTCATGCGGAGTTGGCCCGAGTCGCGCCCGAAGCCGAGCTTATTGAGCTCGAATATCTCGACGCAACCCCCATTCTCCCCGTTCGCTGAAAGGACCCGCCCGTGCGAGTTGAAACTGGAATCCCCCTGGACAATTGGCGCAAAGTTTCCGAACGAGCAAGGCAAGCCGAGGAATCGGGTTTTGACGGCGTGCTCAGCGCCGAGATCGCCCACGATCCCTTTATGCCTCTGGGATTCGCGGCACTGGCGACCGAGCGCATTCGCTTGGCGACAGCCATCGCGGTTTGCTTTCCCCGCAGCCCCATGGTGGTGGCCGGCACCGCCTGGGATCTGCAGGAACAAAGCGGCGGCCGCTTCGTGCTCGGCCTCGGGGCCCAAGTGAAGGGCCACAACGAGCGACGCTTCAGCGTTCCGTGGAGCCCTCCGGTTCCCCGAATCCGCGAATACGTGGAATCGCTCCGAGCTATCTGGAAGACTTGGGAGACCGGTGAAGAGCTTAACTACCAGGGCGACCACTACGCTTTCACATTAATGACACCGGAGTTCTCCCCCAAGCCAACGGGCCTGCGCCGGGTGCCGGTTACCATCGCTGCGGTGGGACCCGCCATGATCAAACTGGCGGGGAAGCTGTGCGACGGCGTGCGGCTTCACGGCTTCGCCACCCGGAAATACCTTGAGCAGGTCGCGCTTCCCATGCTCGATGAAGGCCTCGCAGCGAGCGGGCGTAAGCGCTCGGAGTTCGAGATTTGGGGGGGCGGGTTCATCGCCACCGGACCCGACGAGGAAGCCGTCGCGAAACAGATCGAGTGGGTTCGCTACCGGCTTGGCTTCTACGGCTCAACCCGGAGCTACCACAACGTCTTCGCGGTTCATGGATGGGAGGATCTCGGCATGAAGCTTCACGCCATGTCGAAACAGGGGCGGTGGAACGAAATGGCCGCCGAAGTTTCGGATGACGTGGTCCACACCTTTGCCGCGGTGGCCACTCATGAGAATTTGTCCGCTGCAGTCGAGAAGCGCTTCGGAGGTTTGGTAGACTCGGTGACCCTGGAATTCGACGGTGCCACGGCAATTTCCGAGCGCCGGGACATCATTCAGGATGTTCGCCGGATCGGGAACGAATTCCAGGACTTCCCTTCGGGCTGGTAGATCGCCACATGGGAATCCCCCAAGTCAGACCTCGAATGCACCAGGAGCCCCCCCATGAGCGACGCCCTCTATGCCACCTCCGAGCACGAACTCTTTCGCGCCACCGTGCGCAAATTTGTGGAGAACGAACTCCGGCCCCGGGCCCGAGAATTCGACGCCCAGGGCCGCTTCGACAAGGCTCTCTACAGGCAAATGGGCGACCTTGGCATGTTGGGCCTGCGCTACGACGAGAAATGGGGCGGCTCGGGCTTGGATTGGTCGTTTTCGGCGGTGCTCTTCGAGGAGCTTGGGCGGGCCGATAACGCCGGCGTCACCATGGGCATCAGTGTCCATACAGACATGGCGACCCCTTCCCTGCACCAATTCGGCAGCGATGAACTCCGGCAACAATATCTCGTCCCTTCCATCGCCGGAGAAATGGTCAGCGCTATCGCGGTGACCGAACCCGATGCCGGCTCGGACGTCGCGGGCATCAAGACGCGTGCGGTTCGCGACGGCGACGACTGGGTGATCAATGGCTCCAAGATCTACATCACCAATGCCGCCACCGCCGATTGGCTCTGCCTTCTCGCCGTCACCAACCCCGATGCCGGGTATGGGGGCTACTCCCAGATCATCGTGCCCACCGACAGCGAAGGCTTTCGCTACGAACTCCTCGACAAGATCGGAAACTTGGGGTCGGATACCGGACAGCTCTTCTTCGACGACGTGCGAGTCCCTGTAGCCAACACCATCGGAGATATCGGCCGAGGATTTCAGCAACAGATGATGCAATTTCAGGATGAACGCCTGGTGGCGTGTGTGTCCAGCGTTGCCAGTTCACAGGATGTTTGGGAGGCCACCCGGAAATGGGCGGAGGAGCGAATCCTTTTTGGCAAGCCTCTTTCCAAGATGCAAAACACCCAGTTCAAATTCGTCGAGATGCTTACTGAAATCACAGCGGCGCGAGAGCTCACTCGCGCTTGCGTGCGCAGGGTGGTCGATGGCGAAGACGCCACCCAACTCATCAGCATGGCGAAGCTCTTCTGCGCTCGAGTCAGCCGTCGTGTTTCTGATGAATGCATTCAGCTCAGCGGCGGGTACGGGTACATGAAGGAAAGCCCTGCAGGCCGCTCTTTTGTTGATTCCCGCCTGGGCAGCATCGGGGGTGGGTCCGACGAAACCATGATGCACTACCTCGCCAAGCAGTTGGGATTCTAGCCGGGCGGTACTTAAACCCGTATTCAGAGCAGATTTTAGTAATTCATCAGGGGGTACTTCCACATGCTTCAAGAAAGTATGGACCTTCTCGCAGAGGTCGAAGAGTTTCACCTATTTTTGCAGACCCTTGATGAGGATGACTGGGAGCGACCCACGGGCTTCATGAACTGGACTCCCTGGGACGTCGTCGCCCACCTCCACTATTTCGACCTGGTTTCTCAAACAGCGTTGGAGGGCGAAGAGCCCTTCAAAGTCCGCCGAGACGCCCTGATCCGGTCCATTGGCAAAGGAATGACCAACGCGGAAATCGCGCGCGAGGAGTTCGGTGATATTTCCCCGGCGAACCTCCTCGACCGCTGGATGACCACGTGTCGCGCCATGGCGGCCGGGCTCGGCGAATCCAACCCCAAGCGTCGCCTGCCCTGGTTTGGCCCCGACATGGGGGTCAGGATGTTCACGACCGCGCGCTACATGGAAACCTGGGCCCATAGCCAGGAGGTCTACGACCTAAGAGGTGTAAAGCGGGTGTACAACGATCGAATCAAGAACGTTGCGGCCATTGGGGTGCGGACTTTCGGTTGGACATTCGTCAACCGCAAGCTCGAAGTTCCCGGGGCTGCCCCTTATCTCCGTCTGATCGCGCCCTCGGGCGAGATTTGGGAGTGGAACGACCCCAGTGAAGCAGAATGCGTGAAGGGAGACGCCGCAGAATTTTGCCATGTCGTCACCCAGGGGCGGAACGTCGAAGACACGAACCTCAAAGTCGTCGGAAAAGTGGCCAATGAATGGATGGCCATCGCCCAATGCTTCGCGGGGGGACCCGTTGACCCGCCGAAGCCCGGCGAGAGAAAATAGAACGAACCTCGGCACACTCAGCTGCAACCCGAGTTTACGCACACGCGCGAAAGGGAATTTATGGATCTCGAGTACGGTCAACGCTACGAAGATTTTCGTTCGAAAGTCCGAACATTTCTGGAAACTCACAAACCCGAGAAAAGCGACGTCGGTCTTTCGAGTACCCGGCGCAAAACACTAATCGAGTGGCTGAGCCTGCAGATCGAGCAAGGCTACTGGGCTCGAACAATCCCCAAGGAATACGGGGGCTATGGGGCAGAGCCCAACCTGCTCGAGACCGTCATCATGGACGAAGAGTTTAATCGTGCGGGTATGCCCCGTGGCATGGCGAGCCAAGGCGCATCCATGCTTGTTCCCACCTTGCTCGAGCACGGCACCGAGGAACAACGCCAGCGCTGGATCGGTCCGACAATGCGGGGCGAAGTCATCTGGTGCCAGGGCTACTCAGAGCCCGGATCGGGCAGCGACCTCGCGAGCCTGCAGACTTCCGCTCGGGAGGATGGAGACGACTTCCTGATCAGCGGCCAAAAAATTTGGACCAGTACGGCCGACAAGTCGGATATGATTTTCATACTGGTGCGCACCGAGCCTGACGCACCCAAGCATGGCGGGATCAGCTACATCCTGCTCCCGATGGATACTCCGGGCATCGAGGTCCAGCCCCTGCGGACTATGTCCGGAGATCTCGGCGACAACTCCTTCAATCAGGTTTTCTTTACCGATGTCCGCGTACCCCAGGCCAACGTCGTGGGCAAACGTGGCGAGGGCTGGAGAATCGCCAACACCACCCTGAAACACGAACGAAATAGCCTCAACTCAAACAGCGAAGGCACCATCTTGAAATTGATGCGCCTGATGAAACTCGAGACCTGCAACGGTGTACCCGCCATGGCTAGCCCCGTCTTTCGGGACCGATTGATGAAGCTGCAAGGGCGATCGCTGGCCATGAAATTCCACGCCATGCGGATGCTCACATGCAGCCTCAAGGACGAGTCGCCGGGCGTGGCCGGCTTGATTACCAAGCTACGAAATTGCCAACTCAACTTCGACATCTCTGCCCTGGCGATCGATGTCATGGGCGAACTGGGTGCGCTCTACGACCACACCCAATACGAACGTGATCGCGGATACTGGCAAACCCACTCTTTCTTTTCGCTTGGGCTCATCATTGGCGGGGGAACCGCCCAGATCCAGAAGAACATAATTTCAGAGCGCGGGCTCGGCCTGCCTCGGGAGCCCAAGCCCGCGAAGGCCTGAACCCGAGCACCGGCTGAAAACACTCAACAAGAACGACTCGAATCAAGAAGGACAGAGAAAACATGGACTTTGGACTCTCGGAAGATCAGCTTCTACTCGAAGAAACTCTGCGTAGTTTTCTCGCGGATCGCGTTCCCATCGACAGGGTGAGGGAACTTCGCAATGGCGATTGTCCCAACGACCGTGAGATTTGGCGATCCCTGGCCGAATTGGGAATGACGGGCATACTTATTCCGGAAGCCAGCGGGGGAAGCGATCTCAATCTTCTCGATGCATGTCTGGCAGCCCAGGCAATCGGATACTCGGTCACGCCGACCCCTTTTATCAGTTCGGCAGTGGTGGCTCCTATAGCGTTTCGAGGCTTCGACCATCCCGAGATTCCTGCTTGGCTGAGTGGAATCGCATCGGGCGAAATCGTCTTCGGACTTGCGATTACCGAAACATTCTCCGTTCGTGAGGGTGCCGGCATCGCGGCCACCGACGGAAAGCTGACCGGAAAGGCCATGATGGCTTCGGATATCTGCTCGGCAGATTTCATTCTAGTAGCCATTGGCACCGACCAGTTGGCCGTGGTCCGCGGAGATACACCGGGCCTCAAGAAAGCGCGACTCGTAACCACCGATGCCACCCGCTGCACCTCCGAATTGGTTTTCGATGGCGTTGTAGCCGAAGTCATTTTTGAGAATGCCGGCGATACCCTGGCGCGTATGCTCGACGCGGGCAGAATCGCACTGGCCGCTGACTCCCTCGGCGCCTCCGAGGCCATGATCGAACAAGCAGTTTCATACGCCAAGGAGCGTAAACAGTTTGATCGACTCATCGGGTCTTTCCAGGCCGTGAAACATATGTGTGCTGAAATGGTCAGCGAACTCGAGCCCGCACGTTCCCTGGTTTGGTATGCGGCCCACAGCTTTGATGCTCTTTCCGAAGAGGCGCCGCTCATGGCCTGCCATGCCTTGGCCCACGTATCCGAGATCGGTCAGGAAATCGCGAGCGTGTCCACTCAGGTGCATGGCGGGATCGGCTGGACGGACGAGCAGAATCTCCACTTCTGGTTCAAGCGCATAGGCGTCGGCCGCGGCCTGCTCGGTGGTCCAGGCCTCCTTCGGGAGCGCGCAGCAGACCTTCAAGGTCTGGTGGCGACGAGCTAAATCGGTTTTTTGAGGCTGAGCCTCTGGGCCTTAGGCCCTTCCCTCCCCCCCCAAAGTCCTCGGTTGTCTCCAGGAGCAGTGCGCCCTGCCCTAACGATCTTAAAATGATCGAGGGCAATTCGACCCAGGCAGAACCCAGCCACCGTGGGCACCTTTGCCGCGAAACGACTGATTTGGGGCGGGGGAGGGATTAGAGAGGCTTTTCAACGTGCAAAGGGGGAAATTTCAACTTTCCCTTGAAATGGGAAAAATACCCACTTATACTCGTTGGTGTGTGGGAATTTTTCCCACTAGATTTTATCAAAGAGGAGTCAATCATGAGTAACCAAGCCGCAAAGCTTTACGGGGGACTAGCGATCTCGCTTCTGCTCGGCCTCTTCCTGGCAACAAGCGCTACCGCCCAGTCGAATTCCGATGATCCCGCACCCGGCGGGATCGACCTGCGCGGAGACGGATCGCCGGAGGACAACACCGGCCCCGATCTGGCCGATACGCCCGATACCCCCGATACCGAAGTGCTGATCGATCGCGACCGGACGAGGACCCGAAACGCCGACGGTTCGAGGGCGCGGACCGACAGCCGAACCACCCTCAACACCGTGACCGGAGTCACCACCGAACGCGATCGCAGCCGCGAGCGCAACGCCGACGGGAGCGAAACCCGAACCCGGATGCGTCGCCGAACCGCAGCGGACGGAACCGTGATCTCGGAACGCACCGAAGTGCGCAATCGACCCGCACGGGACGACCGAGCCGATCGCAGCGACCGGCCGGACCGCGAGGACAGGCCGGACCGTGAGGACAGGCCGGACCGCGCCGAGCGACCGGATCGCGCAGACAGGCCGGACCGCGCAGACAGA
>DUCH01000093.1 GCA_012959865.1 Myxococcales bacterium
CGAAATCGTGCCGCCGGTCACCCGGGTGATGATTCGATTGAAAGCAATCGCGGCGCGGTTGGGGTCTCCGATGCTCCCGCTGAGGTTGTTGAAAGTGGCGACTTCGCCTTGTCCGATGCTGAATTGGTCGAAGCTGTGGAACAGGTTCTCGCCCCGGGCGGTTCCCATCTCCAACTCGATGAGATAGTCGGCGTGGAAATTTCCCGAGTCGGGTCCGGGTCCAACCGCCAGGCCGCGACCGGCCCCCATGCTCTGATCGCGCACGATGAGACCCTGATTGGCCGGGGAGGCGCGCGGCCACGTGACGGACAGCAGCAACAAAACCACGAGCAGGGGGATCGATCCGCGCACTGGGATTTCCTCGAATCTCTTTCCTTCAGGGCCAGGGCGGGGAAACCGCGCTGCCGGGCCGTCCGGTCGCGGGTTCAGTGTATCACCCCCTTCCCGGCAGCGTGCCCACGGTGCACGCCGCCCGGAAGCCGACGGGAGTCTGCTAGAGCCAACTGCCGATGAGGATGAACGGCGCCCAGTAGGCGGGGTGTCGATACGCGGGCTGGGCGAGGAGTTCGCGTTGGGCCCGGCGCAGGGCTTCGGCGCGCGAAACCCTTTCCAGCAACAGTTCGCGGTAGAAGCGTGCCACCAACGCTTCCGCCGCGGGATCGTTGATGCTCCACAAGGTACCGAGGGCGCTGCGCGCGCCGGCTTTGATCGCGACCCCCGACAATCCCAGCGCGGCGCGGTCGTCGCTCTGGGCGGTTTCGCAGGCGCTCAGGGTCAGCAGTTCGAGGGGTTCGTCGCGAAAGCGAAACAGCCCGATATCCGCGGCCAGTTCGTCGAGAAGGATAGGCCCATCCCACGCCTGCAAGAAGGGGCTCTCGTCGCCACCGGGAAACCGGGCGTGGGTGGCGAGGTGGACGAGTGAAAAAGACTCCTGGGCCAGTGCGCGGCGGAGCGCTTCGCGCCGAAAGTCTTCGTTCAGCAGAACCTCGCTCGCGGTGAGTTCACCGACCACCCGGATTTCGCCGATCACGTTGGGGAGCGGCGACAGGCCCCACCCACCGAAACCCCCAGGTTTTCCTCGATGGTATAGATCCCTGACTGGGGGCTGATCCTCTCCGCGGAACCCAGGCTGCCGTCGGTTTGAATCCAGGTCTCTGTCGCGTTGGCGGCCACGGACAAACACATTGAGGTGGTCAAGTGAAATACGGCACTGAAAAACAGAGCGCGTCCGCTCTTTGCCTTCACTGGGCATTCCTCCTGGCCCCAGCCTCCAACCACCCGACCGCCTCTAGGGCGTATCGGCGTTGCACACGTTGTCGAGGGCGACCGTCGAAGGAGAAGACAGAGCACTCGCGAGCACTGCCGCGTCGTGTATGGTGCATGTGGATGGGCTGGCCACGCTGCAACGGGCTTCGAGAAATCCAGCAGGAGTCACTCCGCGGAGATGCGAGAGCATGTTCGAGAGATCGTTCTCGGCAAGCAGAATCTTGCCGCTGCCTTCGCCTTCTCCGCACTGGCAAGCATCCCCCACACCGTCTTCGATCGATACCTTCAACCCACCTTGGTCCATTTGGTCAACGTTGGAAGTGTAGACACAATTGTCATCCTCGTCGCGTCGAAGGTCTTCATCGAAATCATCGGGTATTGTGCTGGCAACCACGGTCGAAGAAGCAAGGCTCACGAGTCCCGACCCCGTCCCCGCATCGCAGTCACTCCGGGAGCCGTCAACAACGATCGGCTCGGTACAATCACCCCAGCTGATCGAGGCCGTATCCGGGTCCACCAGACTCAAAAGCCCCGGCGGGTTCGACGTATTCACGCCCACGCTGAGTTCGAGCCGAGCGAGACACTGATGGCCCAACCCCAAATTGGGCGGACTCGTCAGGGCGCCGTCCACGATGGGCAGGCTTCCTTCAAGAACGAGAAATAGAGTATCGCCCACTACCTGGGCGAAGGAATTGGCTGGGTCGACCGTGGTGTAGGTCGTACCGAAAATATCGCCAGACAAGGTGCTGCACGAAGGGTTCACCGCGTCGCAATCCTTCCAGGTCATAGTACCGGAGGGGTACGTCGTGGGGAGCAGTGCACCTACGGTCAGCCGGTGGAGTTCCACATCGGACTCAAAACATATTTCCCACAACGTGACGCTTGCGGGGTTTTGTCCCGAAAGCGGACGCAGTTCGACCTCGATCTCATCGGCTGAAGACGGCAGCCCGTCCGCCAAGAAAAGAAGAGCCGCGGCGAGCGCCCACCGCATGATATCGATTCGCCTGGGGGTCCTCATGGCGTCCCCCCTCCAGCGCCATTGCCCGCACCGTTTCCCGAAGCCCCGTTGACAGCCGGGAGAATTCTTGAGACCGCCTCGAAGTGGACGATCTCTTCGGTCGTGTTGCGGGGAGTAAGCGGTCCGAACCCGAAAATCGGAGCCGTGCTGAGGCCCTCGTCGATGGAAAGCGAGAGAAGGATCGATTCGCCCGTAGTCGACGGGTCGGAAACCACGCTGCCCAGGAAGCGGATCGGGTCGCTCGCGGTGCACAACCGAGGTCCGCTTCCAGAATCCTCTCCGACCAACTGGACGTAGAGGGTATTGGGGCGCAGGGTGGTAGACCCGGAATGAGACCCGATTGTGTCGGTGACGAAAGCGCCCGACAACGACGGTTCCACGGTTGTCCCCAAGTCGGGATTGGCGGTGCAGCCGGCCCCATTCGCGCCGCCACCGGGAGGAAGAGAAGTCGGTGGACCGCAGTCGCCTCCGAAGGAAATCGTGCTGAGCCAACCCGTGGGACTGACCGACCGGGGAGGAACCAGCGCAACATCCAGTCTCTCCACATCGTATGCCCCGCAATCGATTTCGAGTTGCCATTCTGGATTTAGCGCGGTGCCCACTGCATCCAGGCGAACCCGAACCGGCTGACACGCGTCCCCTAACCCATCCAGGTCGGCGTCCAGTTGCAAAGGATTCGGAACTTCGGGGCAGCTATCACAGATATCCCCAACACCATCCCCATCGCCGTCCGCTTGGTCGCGGTTCCGAAGAGAGCGGCAGTTGTCGGCCACGTCGGGGATTGCGTCGTCGTCCGAGTCAACAGGACGCCCCTCATAAATGCCAGTGATCTGGCCCGACGGGCCCAGGGCGACATCCAAAAAAACCTCGGGCAGGCCATCGCCTTCAAGATCCACCATGGCAAGGGCTTGGCCCACTTGGCTTTGCGGGGCAAAGATCGTGGGAAAGCCCACTGTCGTATCATCCATCGCGACCAGAAACTGGAGCGCACCGAGACTGTCGCGAGCGAATAAGACCATCGCGCCCGCCTGGGCAAAACCACCCGGGCTCGTCGCCTTGGGAGCTCCAACGATCAGGGCCGCCGCGTGTGCACCGCCAACGTCAGGAACTGAGGCCATGCTGGCCCCTAGGCCCGGCGAAAAACCCCAGTCCGGAAGCACCACGAAATCTTTGTCGAAGCGCGCTTGACTGATCACCGTCCCGTCTGGCTTCACGCCCAGCAACAGAAATCCACCGGCACCCCCCATGTGGCCCGGGGTCCCCACCGCCAGATCGAGAACACCATCGCCGTCGATATCGCCCAAAGCCGCAAGCGAAGCGCCGAACTTTTCTGCCGAAACCAAGGTGGGCATCCCCCCCACGCCGTTCTGCAGGAGGAATTGAGTGAGCGCGGTGCCGTCCGCATTCAGCATCAGAACCCTGACCGCTCCGCACGCCGTCGGGCACAGCGCCGTCGAATCGGGTTCGCCCAGCGCCAAATCGGGCACCCCGTTGCCGTCGAGATCGCCGAGATTGGCCAGGGCTCGAATCGATTCGCCGGGAAAATCAAGACGGCTTGACGAAACGTAGGCAGCGCCACCCCCCACCGCCGCGGGTTCCAGATAAACCAGCCAAACCTGTTCATCACCGGGCGCCGCCACGGCCAGGACGGTTCTCGCGGGCCCCGAAGGACCATCGAGGTCACCCAAGCTGACAACCGCCTCTCCGAAAGCCGCGATAGACGAGATTCCGCTCGCGTCCGCGACGCTGTCTGCCGTCAGGCGCAAGACCTGACGAACGGTCCCGTCCCTTCGCATCATGATGATCATCACGGCGCCCTGGCTGCGGCCGTCACTCACCGTGGGGAGCCCCACCGCCAGATCGTCGACCCCGTCGCCGTTGACGTCGCCGATCGAGGCCAACGACCGATCCCCCGCCTCGCCCGCAGTATGGCCGAGGGCTTCGAGATCGAGCAGAACCGCCCGGTCAATCAATTCGGCTCCGCCGGGAGGCGCCACCCAGAGAGCCAACACCAGGATCCAAGCCGCCCTGCGGCCGCGCCGAAGGCCGACCAGCCCCAGAAGCCCCGCGAACAATAGCCATTCGCCCGCGGGCTCAGGGACCGCGATCGTCCAGGGGTGAATCGCCAGGCCCACCGGCGCGAAATCCGCGTCCACGGCTTCGCTGCTGGACATGACACTGAGTTCGGGCGCGGGATCCTCGATCACAGTGGCGTTAAGGCTGATTTCACCGACGCGTATCCGTTCCCCCAGCCCGGTGCCGGTGCCGGTGGGATTCGAAGTATCGACCCAGTTCGCGCTAAGCGACGTCAACGTGAAGTCGCAACCCGATTGACCCCCCAGTGTGGAGTTTATCGTAAAACTGCTGATCTCGATTCCCGACTCCGCGCTCAGATCAATTTGCCAAGCGCACAGTTCATCCCCGCCCCCATTGGCGAGCGCCTGGGCACAGCTGGCGAGCGGCGCTGCCGCGCTCGGGTTGCCGTCGGTGCGCAGACAGAGTTGCCAACTGGTCGTGATGGGCAACGACGGGGGGGGCGCCGTGACGGTACCGAGCCCGCGGACAACGGATTGTTCACTCGGGTAATCGGGCGCACACGAACAAGTGGTATCCGCCTGGGGGCACAAGTACACCCGGGGGGCGGCTTGCGCCGGACGACCCGCCAATGCCCCGGCCGCGACCAAAACCAGGATCGCGATGACACATTCTTTTTTCCATCGGTCCAACATCCACAACCACCCGACATAACGCAGCTTGCCTCAAACCCTCAGCCCGAGTTCACAAACGCGCTGCCTCCGTTTCGGCTACGATTTCGTCCTTTTCCATTCTACCAAGCGGCGCACCGCAACCTCACGAAAATTTCGCCAACGACGCCTGTTCCCTAAGAATTGCGCGTTTGTTACTCCCCAAGAGTCGCCCGTTCCTGCAAAATTGGATCAGACAATTCGAGAGTCGACCCGCGGGGTATCGAAGGCCTAGACCGCCACTCCGGGAATGAGGTGGCTGGCCCCGGCTCAAAGCCCGGTCTAGAGCCAGGTCCCGATCAGCAGGAAAGGGGCCCAATAGGCGGGGTGGCGGTAGCGAAAGTCCGCCATCAGCCCGAGCTGAGCCGCGCGAAGGGCTTGGGCTCGCGAGTCCCCGGCCATCAGCCGTGTATAGAAGGTCTCGATCAGCGCCGTAGCCGCCGGATCATTGACGCTCCAGAGACTACCGAGCACGCTCCGGGCCCCAAGGCCCGCCCGCTGCCCGCCCCCGCGCGCGGTTTCGCAGGCGCTGAGGGTGAGCAACTCGAGGGGCTCGTCGCGAAAGCGAAACAATCCGACATCCTCGGACAATTCGTCCAGACCCAGACGGCCATCCCAGGCCAAAAGGTAGGTGTCTTCGGGCCGCGCCGAAAACCGCGCGTGAGTGGCGATGTGGACGATGCCGAAATTTTTCGCTTCCAGCGAGTCGCGCAGGTCGGAACGAATGAAGGCGTCGTCGAGCATCACCTGGCCGCCGATCAGTGACTCAACCGCCCGCAACTCTTGGACGACGTTGGGAAGCGGCGGAGCGCCGTCTACAGATTTCGAAATTCCAGCGAGTAGCGCTTCCACACCTTCGGGGTCGATGGCCGCGGGATCGACCAAATCGAAACCCGGTGTTGTGGCCACGGCGTACTCTTCGACCAGAAAGTGATCGCCGTTGTGGAGCGAAGCCAAGGGGATGGTCAGGAGTGGGCCGTCGGGCACAAAGACCAGGGTGCCGACCCCCGACGCCTCGATGCTGGCCTCAAGCGGACGGATCAGCCAATCGTAGAGGCGCTGAGCGTGGACGAGATAGCGCCGCGTAGCCGGGCGCTCCAACTGTTCGCGCAGGGCGCGGGCCTCCGCCTCCACGACCTGCCGCGAGATCGGCACCGAAACCAACTCGAGGGGCTGGCCCGGCGCGCTGATGAGGAGCGCCGTCCGCCCGGGCAGTAAAATGGGGTAGACGATGGCCGCATCCGGAGAAACGCTGCCGAGACCCCGGGTGCGCTCGCGTTGGGCATCCACGCAATCATCGCGGAAAAAATCGCGCAGCTCAGCGGCCTTGAATTCCTCCATGGTGGCCCGGGCCTTCACGAGGAATACCTGGGCCTCGGCGGAATTTGGGCTCTCCGCCGCCTCCAAGAGGAGCAGATCGAGCAGGGCGCGGTAGACCGGAGCGACCTGACTCTCAAAGGACGAGTTCCCCAGGTCTGCCCCCCA
>DUCH01000094.1 GCA_012959865.1 Myxococcales bacterium
GTCGTCGAGCATCCAAATCAGGTCGGCGTGGTATTTCCCCGCGCGATAAGGCTCGGCATATCCCGCCCATGTACCGGGCAGGGTCGCGAAGATCAGCGGCCCGGTTCCCCAGTTCAGCAGAGCCGGCACCAAAAGCAGCGAAGCGCCGGCCCCGATCCACGGAACCCATTTCGTTTGAGCCCGCGCCTCGAGCCAGGGTCGAAGGGTATGGGCGAGCAAGAGGAGCGGAAATATCCCCAGCCAGAGGAAGCGCACCGCGAGTAGAGGAAGGGCCAGGGAGAGCAACGCGACCGACAATAAGGCCGGATCGACCGAGGCCCGGGTTTCGTTCCCGTTAGGGGATTGGCGAGCCCGGCGCGCCGCATGGACGATGAGCGCCACCACCGCAAGGATCAGCCCCCAGAAAATCAGCCAGGCCAGCGGGCTGGGGGGAAGGCCGGGCAGCGGGAAGGCGAACAGATCCACAGCGCTCCACTCGTCGCCCACGCGCGCGAGTTCCGGGGTTTCTCGCCCCGCAACGAACCATGCGAGGTGGGACTGGAGACCGCTGGGGTTCAGCAGCGTTGCGGCTCCGCCGAGCCCAGCGGCGAGAGCGAGTCCGGTGGCACGGCCTCGGTCCCGAGTCCGCCGCTCGGCATCTCCGAGGGCCATGGCAATGAGAATGCCCCCCAGTGCGGTGCCCACGAGAAGTGGGCCGAGTAGGAATGCTGCGTGCATATTCGCCCAGGCGGCAAACAGAAGCGCGGCGCCGGCGATTCGCTTGCGTGAAGGCGGTGAAGTGCTCTCGAGCAGTAGCCAATAAAGAGTCAAGACCGCGAGAAGGGTGAACAGATGGGGGCGGAGTTGAATCAGTCGGTAGGCCGCCAAGGCGGCGAAGAGGCCGCAGCCCAGGCTGGCGAAAATTCGCGAGCCGCTCGCACGGCGAAGGAGCCACCACGCCAAGGCCAGAATAGCCGCCACACTGACAAGGTGAACCGCGCGGAGCCCGGTGAACCCGGCCCAGCGTTCGATACCGAAGAGTCCGACGTCAAAAAGCCAGGCGGTCGGTGTTGGAGGGCCGAGGGGACTGGCCAAGAGTGGGTCCGCGTCCAACCAGGGACCCGCTGCTGCATACGCTTTACCGAGGGCGAGGTGTAACCACGTGTCGTCGGTCAGGATCGGTTGGCCCGCTGCGACAAGTAGCGGAGCGGCCAGCCCCATGAACGCGACCCAGGATACGATCTCGGGCAGGTGCTCTGTCAGGGAAGCCTTGTTCAAAATACACTCACTCGTTGGCATCCGCGCTCGGAACGTCCCGGCTGTTCGCGGCGGTCTTACTCAGGAACCCAGCGAAAGCGGACACCGAGATTCGCCCCGTAGGCCCAATCGTCCTTGGTAAACCCAAAGGCGGCACTCTCGGAAGAACAGTTCACTTGGCCCGGAGGCGGGGGAGGGCAGTAGAGCGGGTCTTCGTTCCGCACTTCTAAATTTTGGGGATCGTTGTTTAGGAACTTCCATGCCTTTGCACTGACGTACAGAGCGACCTTGAAAGGGCCGGCCCGACCGGTTTCAACTTCGACCTCAAGCCCGGGTCCCAGGCCGTGATAGACATGAGAACTTTCGCCCGCCAGGTTCACGGTTCGAAAAAAACTGTCGTCGGGGGTCCCGACCGTGGCCGTGGGGGTTGGGTCCACGCGAACAGCCCGCCTGACCAGGCCCTTCAGCTGGATTTCTTCTCGGAGATATTCTACCGAGGGCTTGATGCGCAAAATGCGATCCCATGCACGCATTGTGAAAGCGACCCCGGCTCCAGCCGTGACCTGAAGAGGCCGCACCAACGGCGTCGTTCTGCTTCCCTGCCCAATTATTGTTCCCTGCACCAAGGTGCCTGGTTCCGCGGTGGTGTCACCGGCGAGGAAGGGGCCAGGATTGCCCTTCGACGGGATATTGTACTCGGGTCCGAAGGTATAACTGACGTCGAGGTGGGCGAACCCCCGTACTATTTTTAGCCAGGACGGCGTCATGATCTCCAGGGAGAGCCCCGCATAGGGCGTCATCATCTGGGCCTCTGCACTCGGCGGAGGATCCGGCAGGATCGACACCCATTCGGGCGGGGTGTCGAGTCTCGGCATCCATGGGGCTTCGACGTTGCTGGCCGCCACCGAGCCGCTGCCATTCTGTGAGTTGACGCCGCTCAGAATCGAGAATGAAGGCACCCAGCGATCGCGATCGCTGCCGCCCCGTGTCTCTGAAGCGGCGAGAGGGGATGCGCCTAGGGATAGAAGGCCCAGGGACAAAAGACCCCAGGACAAAAAGACCAGGGAAGCAGAACTTGAGTTGGGCACCCCTAGGGAGACGGGAACGTCGAACAGGTCGCCGAGGCGCGGCCAGATGAGCCTGCCCAGGAAGGCTCGGAATGTCTTGACGCGCTTCTCCATACGGGCGAGGATCGCCCATCTTCACGGAGGCGCGCAACCATAAACTGGCCACGAAGCGCCGGTTCCTCCCCTGGCCAGAATATCTCCGGCGGCCCACTTCCCGTCTCGCTATATACTCAGAATAAGGTTCTCCGGGGAGTAAGAGCGAGGACGAAGGATGCGAAGCGAAAGCACAAGAATAGACGCCGAGGAGAGTAGTGCGATCCCACAATCGAGCCGATCAAGTCAGACCCAGAGGCCCGACGTCGGCTCAAACCAACGGATCGCGTTCTTACTTTCTGCAGTATCGCTTTTCGAGACCGGCTGATTTGCGAGGCTCGCTCGTACCGGGTGCCCTCTTGCCCAACCGGTATTCAACTGGCCTGCATTCAACGGATGCTCACTCAACAAGCGCTCCTGCAATAAACACTCCTTCAACAGGCGCTTCTTCAACAAACACTCCTTCAACAGGCGCTCCGAGGACAAGCGTTCTGAGACACCCTCTTTCGCCGCCGGCCGGCTCAAAAAGATTCGCCCTGGGGCCGTGGCTGGGTGTCTTGCTGGGGATTCTGCTCGGCGCTTCCTTGGCCTCGTCGTCCAGCGCAGCCGAGACGGATGCTTCTCCTTCCACTTCCTCCTCGCCTCCCGCGCGCGCTGAGATGAACTCCGAAAACGGATCTTCCCCCGATGCGGAGACTGCGCCGACCGAGGTCGGTGAGGCGGATTTGCAGGGTCCCGAGTCCGATGCCCCGGAGGAGTATGAAGAGAGCGGCGCCATTGATCATCCGGAGATCGAGGAGATGCTGATCCACGGGACGGCGAACAGTGGCACCCTCGCACCCGATGCGGCGGAATCTGCGGTTCAGTTTGATGCCCAGGAACTGACAGCGCTCGGCGTCACCGACATTAGTGATATTGCGAAGGTCACGCCGAACCTGGAGATCACCAAGGCAGGGGCTACCAGTGCAAACTTCTTCATCCGCGGTGTAGGCCTAGCGGATTACAGCGCGAACTCGGCCAGTGCAGTGGCGATCTACCAGAATGGCGTTCCCCTCAATGCCGCCGCGCTTCAACTTGTAGGTCTTTTTGACATCGCTTCGGTAGAAGTCCTCAGAGGCCCTCAGGGTGCTGGAAGCGCACGAAACGCATCGGCGGGCGCGATCAAGATCATCCCGCGCAAGCCCACAGGCGAGCTTCGGGCCGACTTGAAGGTGACGATCGGGGCCTATGAGAGCGACGTCGCGCGGAACGCGCTCATTCAGGATTACGAGGGCGCCTTGGAGATGCCGCTGATTGAGGACGTGCTCTCCGCACGCTTCGCATTTCGCGCTCGGACGGCGGACCCCTTCATGACCAACGGATGCGGGGACGCGCCCCCGCTTGCGGACCGCGTGCCCAACGTTCCCGGCCCCCCCCCCAGCGGTCCCAGGGCCCCGGGTGTGAATGTTTGCGGGGAAAAAGCGCCGCCCCAAGGAGGGATTTCGGATATTCCTACGGGGTTGCCGAGTGCAGTGGGCGACCAGGGAAATTGGGCCCTGCGGGGATTGTTTCGTCTCGAACCCGAGGGCTCGGATTCGGATTGGCTGCTGAGCATTCACGGTGGCCGCCTGGATCAGCAATCGACCCTGGGGCAGGCCATAGGGACGAATCCCAGGTTTGGTCGGAGTACCGTCTTCGGTTATTTTGAGCCAGATATTGCCGAGGAGAGGCAGCCCGTATTTGTTGGCGCCGAGAACGAACTGAGAAATGGCGGCGTCGAAGACTGGCAGTCCCTCGCCAACGAAGCGGCCGATTCGTACATAGCGCCCATTCTTGTCGATCGGCCCCTGGACATTCGGCCCTACCGCGGCGACTACAACCGGGTGGGCCAGACGACAAGAGATTCCTGGGGAACTTCGTTGAATGGCCGTCTGTTTCTGGGCGATTTCGGGTTTCTCGGCCCCGTCGAACTCGAGACCACGACGGGGTACGACGGCTATGAGCGCAATCGGGATACCGATCAGGACTTTACCCCCAACGTCTTGTTCGAGACCGTGCAGTCCGACGCGGGATGGCAGCTTTTTCAGGAACTCAAAGCGACCGGCGAGAATGACGACGGCTCGCTGCAATGGAACTTGGGCAGTTATTTTCTCATGGAAGAGCTTGATTTCGCCAGCGAGTCGAAGACCAGGAACGAATTTGTCGATTCGTTGAGGACCTTCACCCAGAGCATGAAGAGCGTTGCGGTCTATGCGGGGTTCGACTGGGACTTCCTCGACGACTTCACCCTGAGCGCAGGGGCCCGTTACAACTGGGAGGAGAAGGATTTCGACCTGCGTCAGATCCTCTCCTTTAGCGGGAATCTCGTGGGAGATGTGCCGGTTCCGCAGAGTTCGACCTGGAGTGCGCCGACGGGGCTTTTAAGCCTGACCTACCGTTTCAACGACGATGTATCAGCCTATTGGAAATTTTCTCGAGGCTGGAAGGGGGGGCACTACAACGCGAACAGAGCGGGCGAGCCGCCTGCGCAACCCGAGTCAGTGGATTCCCTTGAGGCGGGCTTTCGGGGTGCATGGTTTGATAACCGGTTGAGCGTAAGCGGGGCTATTTTCTATTACAACTATAAAAACTACCAGCTCTTTCTCTTTGAGAATGCAATTGGCACGCCGCCCATTCTCGAGATCATCAATGCGGGCAGCGCTCAGCAATATGGCGCCGAACTCGAGTTCGAAATCATGCCCCTGCAGGATTGGGATTCGATTCCCGAATCCTTGGCCGACTTTCAAGTATTCTTCCGTGGCGGCTGGCTCGCGAGTGAATTTCTGGATTTCGTGAATACCATTGAAATCCCGAACCCCGTCCCGGGCCGCCCTCCTGTCCAGCAGGAGGTGGTATACACCGGAAACCGGCTTCCGAATGCCCCCGAGTTCAAGGTGAGCGGAGGCGCGTCGTGGCCACTGGATTTGGGGCGCTTCGGTACGATTACCCCGCGGTACGATTTCGCCTGGAGTGGGGAAATCTTCTTTGATGCCAACGAGGGGCGCGGATCGCGGACTCGGTTCGATGAAGAACTCGCCAAGGGCACGATCGCCCAGCCCGCCCACGCTTTGCATAACTTTCGCCTGAGTTGGTACAACGCCGATGACACGATTCAGGTTTCGGGCTGGGTGCGAAATTTGACCGATGTGCGCTACAAGACCTTTGCTTTTGATGCGACGATCTTCGCCAATGTAATTCTTAATTTTGTCGGTGAGCCTCGCACGGCGGGTGTTGACGTTGTCTTTCGATTCTGATCAAGAGATTCGACCAGCTAGGGGTGGCAAGGCAATGGGATTTCAGTCGGGCTTGGTTCTTTTGATCCTCCTGGGGGCCTCTTTGCTCAGCTGTTCGGATTCGACTTCGGGGAGCAGCGACGGGCGTTTCGTGGCCTGTACCGATGCGGCGACGGGCCTGCCCGATGGCACGGTCTCGGACCGCGAGACCGGCTTGCTGTGGGAGCAGAAGACCGGGACATTCGATCTCGGTCCCGGAGGCAACGTTTTCTGTTCTCCTCAAACCCCTTGCCCAGACCCCCACGATGTGAACAATCTCTACCAGTGGTCGAGTACCGTTGTTGGAGGAATCTACCAGCGAGACGGGAGTGCGTTTACGGACTTCCTGGTCAAGCTCAACACTGCGCCCGGCTTTTCGGGACATACCCCCTGGCGGCTTCCGGAGCTTTCGGAGTTGCAGAGCATTCTGATCGGCGCGGGCGTACTCTTCGATGAGGCCGCTTTAGGCGGGATTCCCGCTGACCCTACGGCGGGGACGAATCCAACTGGCCAAGCAACCACATGCAACGCAGTTGAGCCCTGTGCGGATCCGGCCTTCGCCGCGGTCGGAGGGCCGATCGCACCTTCCTACTACTGGTCAAATGTAACGGCGGTGGATGTCGAACGGCGTATTGCGGTAGGTACGCCGTTTGAGCAGACAATCCTTGTTCCGCGTCCTGACCAAGCCTACGTGGCTTTTTTCAGCATCGGGAGAGTCAATGTCGGCCAAAAGCAACAGCTCACTGGCCTTCAATTCCCACAACTGGACGCCTTCGTGAGAGCTGTTCGAACGGGCGACTGCAGTTCGTGAGCCGTTC
>DUCH01000095.1 GCA_012959865.1 Myxococcales bacterium
CGTGTGGGGAGACCCTGGGTGTCCGGGCCCACCTGCAGCACGCTTCAGCCCTCATGGAATTGACCTAGCGGAACTTCCGAATCACGAACTTCGGCTCCTGGTGGTGAATCATGGGGATCGCGAAGCCGTCGAATTCTTCGAGGTTCGCCCGGACCCCACCGGCGCGGCCCTGGTCTGGCGGGGCTGCGCGGTGGCCCCAGAACAAGCCTTCCTCAACGATGTCGTGAGCCTACCCTCCGGCGGCTTCCTGGTGACCCACATGATGCCTCGGGACGACGCGATCTGGGGAATCCTCAAGTCTTCTCTCGGTTTCGATACCGGACACGTTTACGCGTGGCAGCCCGGTCAAGGATTCAACATCGCGGCCGGAACCCACGGACCCTTTCCCAACGGAATCGAAATTTCTCCCGACGGCACGCACATCTACCTGAATCTCTATGGCTCGGGAGAAGTGCGCAAGATCGATCGTCGGACGGGAGAGATCCTCGGCAGCGCGCAGGTAGCGAGCCCGGACAACGCCGCTTGGGGCCGCGACGGGCGTCTGCTGGTGGCCTCTCATGGCGGCGGCCTATCGGACCAACTCGCCTGCATGACGCTTGACCACGGGGCGTGCGGCATGCAGTTTTCCGTGGTGGCCGTGGATCCCGTCAGCATGGAGACCGAATCGATCTTCAGTCAAGCGGGTCCGCCCATGGGCGCGGGCACGGTGGCTCTCGATCTCGGCGACGGCGAACTCCTCATCGGCTCCTTCGCCGCAGACCGAATGATCCGCGTCCGGGTTCCGCGTTGAGTACTGGCCATCGGGGCTCGCTGTTGACCGATGGCTTGAATAGCCACCGACTGAGGCATCAAACCGACGGAGCGGTTTTCGGAAATACCCGGCCGATATCCCGTAGCAGTTTCAGCAACGGCACAATGTGCCCACCCAGAATGGGTTTGCCCGTAGTCAGCAGGGCGACCACCAATTCGCGCTCGGGATCCGCCCAGGTGAATACATTCGACAAGCCCACGTGACCGAACGCTCGGGGATTATCGAAACCGAAGAGCCCGAGGGAGCGACTCCCCAACATAAAACCCAAGCTATACGGAATCGGCGCCATTAGGGTGAAATCCAGTTCCCAGCCGGTCTGCACCTCGGTCGCTTGGCGAATCGTCCTGGCATCAAAGACCCTCTCCTCGCCATTCAGCCCCTCATCGAGTAGGCACTGATAGAAGGTCGCGATCTCCCCAGCCGTAGTGATGACATTCGCCGAGGGAATCACCCCGGTCAAAAACCGCTCATCATTGGAGAGCCGGATCAGCGAGTCCAAGTCTGTGGACAAGGCGCGTTGCAGAATGCTCGATAGCGGAGGCAGGAGGGGAAGGCCCGTCGCCGCATTGATCGCGACCTCGTTCACGCGGTCGGGAGCCACTCCATAGTTCAGCCAGTGAAGACCCAGGGGATCCGCGATCTTTTCCCGAAGCAAGTCGCGTAAGTCTCGATTCGTCGCGCGGCATACAACTTCGCCCAGAATAAACCCACCCGTGACCGCGTGATAGGCCAGTCGTCCTCCTGGACTCGACTCGGGCCGAATATCGCAGAGGACTTCAAGCATACGCTCGGGCTGCGTTAACAAGTCGAGGTCAAAAGCCTCGGGGGGCAGCTTGGCGAGCCCGGCGCGATGGGCGAGCACGTGGCGGACCGTGATCTCGCCCTTCCCATGTCGCGCAAAGTCGGGGATGTAGTCGGCCACCCGGTCGTCCAGACGCAGCACATTCGCCTCGTCGAGTTTGTGAACCAGCATCGCGGTCAAAGCCTTCGAGGCTGAGAAGAGATTGACCGGCGTATCCAACCCGATCACATCGTCGGGGTCCACCTCGCCTGGGCGAAACGCTCGGCCCGAGATCTGCCCGATGGACCGGTCCATGATCACCGCCCCGCCCTTGCGCAGACACAGTTGAATCGCCGGATGGGCTCCCGACTGGTACAGAGCCTCAACGCCGCGCCACAAGCCTTCAAGCCTCGGTCTCTCAACCCCGACGCTTTCAGGAACGATCTCCTGGCCCCGATTTGTCAGAGCTTCGAGCTCCTCGGGTGCAGCTGAAAACGAGGACGGCAAGAACCGTCGTGCTGAAATCATACGAACTCCCTCAAGTCGACCGCGAAGGCCACCATCGAACCTTCCCCCCGGAATGAGTGTAGAACACCGAGACGGAGCACGAAGCCGCGCAGCCCATTGAAAACAGACATCCGTGCCCGGCCCTGCCGAAAAACCCGAGCCTGGGCTTCGTCAGCATCGACGGACCCGTACGCCTACTTGGAAATCTGGTACGTTGTTCGCCTCGAGAAGGCCCCGTCGCCGTCGCGGGGGATCCCGCGCAAACGAGGCCTCCGCGCTTGACCCATCGTACGCGATCAGTCTGGACACGCCGGGGCCGCGAGACTGGCCGAATGTCCGGCCAATCCGCCACAGCGCATTGGCCGCGACGATCCGTTCGCACGCGCGGGTTCGGGTTTTGAGCCCCCGCCTGCGTCGTTTTCTTTTTGCGTGCTTCGTGCTCTCGGGTTTTTCCGGCCTGGTCGACCAGATTATCTGGGTCCGGCTGGCGCTGGCTTCCTTCGGCGTGATCACGCCCTTTGCTTCGGTGGTTGTTTCAGTCTTCATGCTTGGCCTGGCCCTGGGAACCTGGGGAGGTGGGCGAGCAGTGGCGCCCGTTTCCCGGCGCCTGGGCGTGTCCCCCCTCGCCCTCTACGCACTCGTAGAGGCGATCATCGGCCTGGGGGCGTTCCTTCTCCCCTCGCTGTTTTCAGGCGCTCGCGCCGCGCTCTTGCCCCTGGGCGGCATGGAGAGCGGGCTCTACCTCGCCGCCTCATCGGGCCTGATCGCACTCGCGCTATTGCCTTTCTGCGTCGCCATGGGGGCGACGTTCCCCATCATGATGAGTTTTATTGCCGGAGAGGATTCGGAACCGTCGGGCAGTTTCAGTTTTCTCTATCTCGCCAACGTCATCGGCGCGTTCGCCGGCGCGGTGGCCACGCCCGTTTTTCTGATCGAATGGCTCGGCTTTTCGGGCAGCCTGGCTTTCGGGGCTGGACTCAATTTTGTCGTGGCCGGGGCGTGTCTGACAACGGCTTTTCGGTTTGCCCCCCCGGCGACCGGTTCCGAAGTCTCGCCGATGAGCCCCCCGCCCTCCGGTGCATTTCCCGCCGACATCGGCCCGCGCCTCACTCGGACGGTGCTTTTCATTACGGGCTTCACCGCCATGGCGCTGGAAATCGTCTGGATGCGCGCATTCACACCCATCCTGGGAACCCTCGTCTATGCATTCTCCGGACTGCTGGCTCTCTACTTGATTTCGACCTTCCTCGGCTCCGCGCTCTACCGCCGCCATCGTGCCCAAGGCCGAGTGCTCAATGTTCTCCCCCTCGCGTTCTTTCTTCCCCTGGCGGCGCTTCTTCCCGTCTGGCTCGCGATTCCAAAATACATTTCGATCTTGGCCAAGGAACTCCTGCCCCTGGCCGAGCTGGTTTATCCCGGCGCGCCGCTCTGGCTCCCCATGAGCGCCCTCGCCCTGCTATCGATCACGCCCTTTTGCGGCGCTCTCGGTTATCTCACCCCCATGCTGATCGACCATGACGCGCGCGGTGCCCCGGAACGCGCCGGCCGCGCGTACGCGATCAACATCACGGGCTCCATCCTGGGGCCGCTCGTCGCGGCCTACGGGCTCCTGCCGCTTTTCGGTTCGAGGGTTGCCATGCTGGTTCTGGCCCTTCCCCTGGTCGCGTTGTTTCTCGTGTATGCGAGCCGTCCGGGGCCAAGGCGGATTCGCGTCACGGCGGCCGTGGGGGCGGTGCTGGCGGCAATCGGTTTCATTCAGACCGGCGCCTACGGGCGAAGCTTTGAAGAGGGCAGTCATATTCGAAACGCCCGGGTCCGGCGAGACCACACAGCCACAGTCATTTCTTTCGGTCAGGGTTTCGGTCGCCATCTTCTCGTGAACGGTTACGGGATGACGGTTCTCACCCCGTTGACCAAAATCATGGCCCACCTGCCCCTGGCGAGCCTCAGTCATCCTCCGAAGCGGGCCCTGGTCATCGCGTTCGGAATGGGGACGACCTTTCGCTCGCTCCTGAGCTGGGGCATCGAGGCGACGGCGGTGGAGTTGGTGCCCAGCGTGATCGACGCGTTTGGGGAGTATCACGATGACGCCGAGGCGATTCGCCGCAACCCCCGTGCCCAACTCGTGGTCGACGATGGACGTCGTTTTCTCGCGCGTACGCCCCAGCGGTTCGATGTCATCACCCTCGACCCGCCGCCGCCGGTGGAAACAGCGGGGTCGAGCCTGCTCTACGCGCGCGAGTTCTACGCCCTCGCCAAGGGCAAACTCGCGGCCGGAGGGATCGTGCACCAATGGTTTCCCGACGGAGTCAACGTGGAGCCCGCGCTCCGTCAGGCCGTTCTCCGCACTGCGGCTGCGGCTTTTCCCCACGTGCGGATCTACCAGTCGCACCACGGCTTCGGCCTGCACATTTTGCTGTCTATGGAGCCCATTGAGGTGCCGAGCGCTGAATTATTTATCGCCCGCTTGCCCGCCGCTGCCCGCAACGACTTGATGGAGTGGTCCCCGGCGCGCTCGACCCCCGAGGCATTTATCCAGGAGCAGGTGCTCGAGCGAGAACTCGATCTGGCCACGCTGGTGGGCGCCAGCGATGGACCGTTCATCAGCGACGACCGGCCCTTCAACGAGTACTTCATTCTCCGCCGCGTGAGCGCTGGGCTCGCGAACCCCTGACCGGACCCCTGGGCGGGCTAGGCCCGCCTTGCTTCGTCCAGGCTCGCGCAAATCGCCTTCGATCCTCGCGAACCCCAATCCGTCTTAACTCTTTTGGCGCCCCCGGCACGACTCGGGCGACTCGGATCAGCCGAGGGGCGATCCGTCTGCGACGAATTCGTTTTCCACCGCCACGAAGGCATTCGGAAAGAATCCATTGAATGCGGTGCGACACGCCAACCCGTAGGCACCCATTCCGCCAAACTCGATCCAATCGCCCTCCCGGAGATCCTCGGGCAATTCGACGCTATCGGGCAAGACATCGAGGGAATCGCACGTCGGGCCATAGACGGTAAACCGGGTTCGCTCTGCCGAGAATTTCCGGGTCGCTACCACTCGGTGCGGTCGCCGCAGACCCGTTTGCTCCTCGTTCATGCTGCCGTAGATCCCATCGTTGAGATAGAGCGCGGAATCCTTCCGGAGTTGCACCTGGGTGATGAGCGATTCGCCTCCCTCGGCCAGACCTCGCCCGGGTTCGCAGAAGAGCTGGCTCTCACCGGCCTCGCCGAGCTCGCGAGTCGCAGCGACCACCGCATCGATATAGGAAGACAGCCCATCCACCGGGTGATTGAGATATCGACCCGGAAATCCCCCTCCCACATCTACGCAACGGAGAGGCACCGGCGTTCGATCCAGAACCTCCCGAACGGTCTGCATCGCCACGCGGTAGGCATCGGGATCCAGGCATTGGGAGCCGACGTGAAAGCAGAGCCCCGCGGAGAAGCCGCGGCGCTGAATTTCAGCAAGCAGGACCAACGCCTCTTCGGCGGAAGTCCCGAACTTGCTCGAGAGATCGTAAACCACCTGCTGATGGTGAACCGCCAAACGCACCAGGATGACCACATCCCGATGGGCCGGGATTACTTCGGCGATCTTCTGTAACTCGTGAAGGTGGTCAACGACGTGGTGCCGAACCCCGTAGCGTTCATGCGCTTCGGCGATGGCGGCCCTCGCCTTCACGGGATGCATGAAATAACACACCGACTCGGGGAAGAGCTGGGACACCAGGGCGATTTCGGCGAGTGAGGCGGTGTCGAAATGTCGAATGCCCGCCTGGTAGAGCGCCTTCAGCATATGGGGAGCCGGATTGCACTTGACCGCGTAGAGGGTCTCTCCGGGAAACTTGTCGAGGAAAAGTCGCGCGGCCCGGTGAATCGCGTGCGGGCGAACGCAATAAATTGGGTAGTCGGGGTCGAGGGCCGAAACCACGTCTTCCGGCGTTGCATAGACGGGCAGCTCCGCCGTCTGGTTCAAGGCATCTTGCACCGCTTTGCTCATTGAAAAACCCCCTGCGCTTGCGCTTTTCCATCGGCGCGGGCGGGGCTCGACTGAACCCCGAAGGGGCGCCCCCGTCTTAACTCTTTTGGCGCCCCCGGCACGACTCGCTGGGCGGGCTAGGCCCGCCTTGCTTCGTCCAGGCTCGCGCAAATCGCCTTCGATCCTCGCGAACCCCAATCCGTCTTAACTCTTTTGGCGCCCCCGGCACGACTCGCTGGGCGGGCTAGGCCCGCCTTGCTTCGTCCAGGCTCGCGCAAATCGCCTTCGATCCACGCGAACCCCAATCCGTCTTAACTCTTTTGGCGCCCCCGGTACGACTCGCTGGGCGGGCTAGGCCCGCCTTGCTTCGTCCAGGCCCGCGCAAATCGCCTTCGATCCACGCGAACCCCAATCCGTCTTAACTCTTTTGGCG
>DUCH01000096.1 GCA_012959865.1 Myxococcales bacterium
TCTTTCTGCAGGCCGAGTTCACCGACGGCGGCGCACGTGGCGCGCCACCATGTTTCAGGGTCCTGCTCGGACCACAGAGGCTGAGGCCGTGAGACTTGGATGGAGGCGCTTGCGGTTGCGACGACTTGATTGGATTCGTCGACCAGTACGGCCTTGACCGATGATGTGCCAAGATCTATCCCCATGTACATCACGGCCTCTTTTCTACAAAGCCTATTCTAGTCGAATCGACGTGGCCTCGTTACTGTTTTGGGTAGCGGAAGCCCTGGGAATCGGAGACTGGCAAGGGGCCTGCGCGGGTCTTATCCTCCCGCCACCGGGATTCCCGATTTGGGCTCTGCCGAATGTGTGCAGAATTAATTTACGTTGCGGCGAGCAATTCTCAGGAGAGTTCGATGAAGAGTAAAACGACCGTGTTGTTGGGAATCGCCATGGTGAGCTTGGCGCTGCTCGGTATAGGTTGCGCAACCGGATCCGGAACAGGCGACGGCAAGGTCTACTATGCGACGGGCAAGGACGCGGTGACACCCGGTGGCCTGCACCGGATTAAGTGGGAGCCGTTCGCGGCGACCTTCGTCAAACCAGGAGCGAAGCTTGGCAACTACGATGCGGTGATCCTGGACGAGGTTACGATTTCTTACGAGCGCCCCCCGCGCCGGGACCCCATGCCCGGGATGAACGACGGCTTGGACGACAACTTTGCGCTTTCCTCCGATGCGACTCGGCATATGAGGAGCTACTTCCATCAGGCATTCGCCAAGGAACTGGCGCGTAGCAATGATTTTCGGCTGGCTGAGGAGCCCGGGCCCACAGTGCTGAGGATCGCGGCCCACATCGTGAACCTGACGATTGCGGTTCCGCCACAGCGCGATCAGGCGCCCGATGAAACCGTCTACTCCAGTTCTTCAGGCGCGATGACTCTCGTGCTCGAGGCGGAGGATTCGTTGACGGGCGAGGTGTTGGTCAGCTTGGGGGAACGGCACGAAATTAGTAACGGTCTCGGCGGTTTCTATGCAAGTAACCCAGTCACTAATTCCGGAGCGGTGCGACAACTCTTCGACAACTGGGCGATTCGTCTGCGCAAAGAACTGGATCAACTCAAGGCACTACCGGAGATACCCAAGCCCTGATCCCAGTTGGAACTCCCCTCGGTGGGTAGGACCGGAGCTTGAAAGGATACCCGCGAGGTGGCGAGGGCGGGGGTCACTCCGATGGGCGATGCGGAACACGATGGGAGAGACCAGCGTGGTGTGTAGAGGGTTCCTGAGAGCACTTGGGCTCGTTACCGTCTTGGTTGCGCCCTGCGTCGGGCACGCGAGCCCGACGGTGATTCTTCTTTCCTTGGACGGCGTTCGCTCCGACTATCCCGACCGTGCTCGGCTTCCATCTTTTGAGCGGATGGCGGCGGAAGGCATGCGCGCCGAACGGATGCGTCCCGTTTTTCCGTCCAACACTTTCCCCAACCATGTCTCCCTGGCGACGGGGACCTACCCGGACCGCCACGGGATTTTGGACAACCGCTTCTGGGATCGGAAGAGGGGCCTTTACGACTACGGGAAGGGGGACGGGAAGGCGAACGGGAAGGGACCGAGCTGGCTGGAAGCCGAGCCGCTATGGGCTGCAGTCGAACGGCAGGGCATTCCGGCCGCGACCTTTTTCTGGGTGGGGAGCGAAACGCCGTGGCGCGGGCAGACGATTCGCTACGCCAAAGCACCCTTCGACGAGGGCGTGCCCGAACGGGAGAAGGTCGACCAAATTCTGGCATGGCTCGAACTCCCTGGGGAGATTCGGCCGGGCCTGATCATGAGTTGGTGGCATGGAGCCGACGCAGCTGGGCATCGATTCGGTCCCGATTCTTCCGAGGTCATCGAGGCGCTGGAGGACCAGGGCGCCGAATTGACGCGGCTCTTCGCCGGAATCGATAGCCGGAGTGCTTGGGATGAAGTGACCGTTCTCGTGGTGAGCGACCACGGTATGATCGCTGTGAACGAGTCGGTTTCGCCGGATGAAGTTCTCAAGTCCGCGGGAATTGGAGCGCGTGTCCAGTTCGGTTCCTCAGTGGCGCACGTATTTTTGGACGATCCTGGTGATCTCATCCGCGCTCGGACTGTGCTTGCCGACGACGAGGGACTTCGAATATATCGAGGCGTCGATCTTCCCGATGAGCTTCGCATCAGCTACCCCCAACGCAATGGCGATCTTGTGATCTTGATCGATCCACCTCGGGCTTTTTACCAACTTTCCGGTCTGCGCCGGGCTTATTTCGGGTTGCGCGCACTCTGGAATCCAGACGCCCAGCTAGGAATGCACGGTTTCGACCCTGGGCGCTCGGATATGGGCGCGATCTTCTTCGCCCTGGGAAGAGGTGTCACGCCCGGCTACCGAGAGGCAGAAATCCGCGCGATCGATGTCGCACCGACAGTTGCGCGCTTGCTGGGTGTTGAAGCCCCGGCGCAGAGTGAGGGCGATCCGGTTCCCGGGGTGGGCGAGAATCTGCGTTGAAAGCGGCCAGCTGGGCGAGCGCGCCTTCAAACGCCCGGTTTGGGCGCAAAGGCCTTTCGCTCCCAGCGCGATCTCGGATCAATTTCTCCGAGTCGTCCCCGGGACGCGCTACCCGGATGTGTTGCCGGAGTCTCTCTCGGACGGACCCCTGGGTGAATCGGCTTGAGGTTTGGGGGCTGGCTGGGTGTAGAATTGCCAATCCTTGCTCACGATCAGGCGTGCACCCCGGCTGAACCGGATGAACGACCCGGCCCACTGGAGCATAACGACGAGCCGATTTTTGAATCCGATCAGATAGTAGATGTGAACCAATAGCCAGACCCACCAGGCGGACCGACCGGCGAAGTGGAGCGCCTTGATCTCGGCGACTGCGCGACTCCGGCCAATGGTGGCCATTCGGCCCTTGTCGCGATATATGAAATCCGGGTAGGGCGCCCCGCGAATTGCGCTACGGACACGTTTCGCGAGGTAGTGGCCCTGCTGGATCGCGACCGGAGCGATTCCGGCCAGGGGATTGCCATCGCTCCCGGCCAAATGCGCTTGATCGCCCGCTACGAAGGCCTCGGGAAATCCGGGAAGGCTGAGGTCCGGGTTGACCAGAGCTCTACCCTGGCGGTCGAGCTCGACGCCCAGCGTCGTGTTCAAGTCGGGTCCGCGAATCCCGGCAGCCCAGAGAACGGTTTTGGCTTGAATTCGTTCTTCACCGATTTCGACACCATCACAATCAATCTGGCTGACGTGACTGTGCGTCCAAACCTGTACCCCCAGGCTCTCCAGATCGCGCATGGCGTGCCTCGAAGATCGATCCGAGAATCCCGAGAGGATTCGTGGTGCTGCCTCAATCAGGACAACCCGAGCCTGCATTGGGTTGATCCTGCGGAAGTCTCGCGCCAGGGTGTGGCGACTAATCTCTCCGAGGGCGCCGGCCAGTTCTACACCGGTGGGCCCCCCTCCGACTACGATAAAAGTAAGGAGGGCTTTCTGCAGGTCGGGGTCGTGCTCGGTTTCCGCCTCCTCAAAGGCCTCCAAAACACGTCGCCGGATTTCAACGGCCTGCTCGATGGTCTTGAGCCCCGGCGCGTGGCGCTCCCAGCTTTCGTTGCCGAAATATGCGTGCCGGACCCCGCACGCAAGAATCAGGTAGTCGTAGTCATGGATTTCCTTTTGGGTGGTTACTCGGCGCTGTTTGAGATCTACAGAGACCGCCTTTTCTCGCAGAACCGAAGTTCTGGCGTTGCCGGAGAGCAGTGCGCGAATGGGCGCAGCAATATCGGCAGGGCTCAAAACCGCCATCGCCACCTGATAGAGCAGGGGCTGAAAGAGATGATAGTTGCGTTCGTCGAGAAGCGTGATCTCGACGTTTGAATCCCGGGCAAGGCCCCGGGCGGCATTCAAGCCGGCGAACCCTCCGCCGACGATCACGACGCGCTTCATGCTGCACCCTCCGGAATGGGTGAGAAGATTGTTCACCCTGTGAGTCTACGCCGCTTCGGTTTGGGAGCGAGGCGGGCATCGGTTCCACTAATTCTGATCGGCTCTCTCCGCGAGTGGGGCAGGAACGGCGGTTCGGCGCTATTGCTTTGCTGTTGATGGACCATCGAGGAAGTGTTGCTCCCATGACCACCGCCGGCGCATTATCACATATCCGCGTGCTCGACCTTTCACGGATTCTAGCCGGACCCTGGGCGACCCAGAGTCTTGCGGACCTGGGCGCCGATGTCATCAAGGTGGAGCGGCCAGGGACGGGAGACGACACCCGAAGTTGGGGCCCCCCTTTTCTGAAGAACGATCCGAGCCGTTCCGCATATTTCTGCTCGGTGAATCGCAACAAGCGCTCGCTGGCGCTGGATCTCGCCGATCCGGAGGCCAGCAAGGTCTTGCGGCGCATCGCCGGCGAGAGCCAGGTGGTGGTTGAAAACTTCAAGCAGGGTGCATTGGCCCGCTACGGCCTTGACTATGAGACCCTATCCGCCGCGAACCCATCGCTGGTCTATTGCTCGATTACCGGATTCGGCCAAGACGGGCCCGAGGCCGCTCGAGCGGGTTACGATTTCATGATTCAGGGTATGGCGGGTCTCATGAGTGTCACGGGTGAACCCGGAGGGATGCCCATGAAGGTGGGGGTTGCCCTTTCGGATGTGCTGACCGGGCTGAATGCAGCTGTGGCGATTCTTGCGGCTCTCAACCACTCTGAGCGGACAGGTGAAGGGCAATTCATCGATATGAGTCTCTTCGATGTGACATTGGCCAGCCTTGCCAATCAGGCGGCCAACTATCTATTCACGGGAGAACCACCCGGTCGGTTGGGCAACGCCCATCCTAACATTGTCCCCTACCAGGTTTTCGAGGTTGCCGACGGGCATCTTATTCTTGCGGTAGGGAACGACGCGCAGTTTCAGCGCTTCTGTGCGTTGGCCGGATTGGACGAAGTGGCCGAGGATACTCGCTTCGCCAGCAATGACGCGCGGGTTCGCAACCGGGAAGATCTGATCCCCACCGTCGCGGCAGCCATGAAGCAAAAGAGCATCTCTACTTGGCTCGAAGCACTGAGCGAGAAGGGTATCCCGGCTGGTCCCATCAACGATATTCACCAGGCTTTCTCTGAAGACCAGGCGCAATTTCGAGGAATTTCCAGCCATCTGATCGATGACGACGGGGCACATGTCCCCACAGTACGTAGTCCTCTTCGGCTTTCCGCCACGCCGGCCACGCTGCGAATCGCGCCTCCGCGGGTCGGCCAGCATACCCGAGAAATTCTGAATGAGGTTGCTGGCTTGGATGAAGAAGCGATCGAGGCCTTGATGGGCAATTCAGGGAGCCGCTAAAACCGCGGTTTAGAATTCGGACGACCTCGATCCGAGCGCAATCTGACCGTGTTCCAGCCTGAACCCGAACAGGAGGGAGTTACCCCTATGGGTGCTTTGCTGGGTCAAACCAATGGGATGGACCAGGGCGCGGCGACTGTTTTTTCTCGTTCACCATTCTGGCGGTGGGTCTGCCGCAGCCGAGCGAAGCGCTTCCATGCGACGAATACGACGTTGTCGTCGATGTGCGGGGTTACCGGGTGATAAGGCCTGCCAGGGCATGCAGGCCGCGTTCAACGGCGCGCGAACGGGTCGCCGAGCTGGCGGCAAGCGGATTCTCACTAAAGGATACCTGGGAACACCAGAGAACCCCGCGAACTTTTCGATACGAGAAATCGGCCACTCAGTTCTAGTGGGCGCTGGAGTCTGCGACTAGAACAGAAGGCCTTACCCCCGCCCGGGGAAAGAATCGATCTCAAAAAGTGTGTGGCGATGACGACGATTGTGGCGGAGTCAGCATCGTGGATTTGAGCGCCAGCCGAAACCTTAAATTTGTCTGGGACGCTGTGATGGCGAGCAATCGAGCGGACCCGCCCGGGTACGCGTACATACTCGGCAAGGGGACTCGGGCCAAGTACAACTATCCGGCGCTCCAAGGTAGCAATATTCGAGCTACGAAAACGGGATTCGGGAGCGAGTTTGGACATGAAATGCCCAATTTTGATTTCTATCCTTCCGCAGGTGCTGCGCTCGGAGCCGATGCCTCGGCGGCGTTGGCCAAGAGTGGGTCGACAGTATTGCCCGCATACGGGCCTTGTGGCTCAAGCCGTTCGCCGACCGGAGTGGCTGGTTTATTCGAAGGTGGCGGTTTTCGTCAACATTGGTCTGGGCATTCCCTTTGCGATGATGTACGGCGCGCTTGGGATGGCGGCGGTCGCGGCGATTAGCGAACTGGTGAAGAGCCTCGTCGTGTTTGTTTTGCTCCGAATGGAGTTCGGAATTCGGTATCCGTGGAGGGGCACCTTTCGCTTCTTGCTCGTGGGGGGTGCCGTCGGCGCTGGCTTGTGGTGGCTTCAAGGCTATGTGCCGCTGTTGGTTGCGGGTGGAATTGGATTGATCGGCTGGCTGATTGCGGTCAGATATTGCGGTGTGCTGACGGGTGACGAAATACG
>DUCH01000097.1 GCA_012959865.1 Myxococcales bacterium
CCATAAGCGGTCTCGGCTTCGGAAAAATCGACGATCTCTGCATCGAGTTGCTCAAAATGAATGGCTTCGCGGTGGGCCAGGGCTAGGACTGCCTGAAGGTTTCGATTCTCGGTCCAGCGTACATAGGGAAGTGGGTAGTCGAGACCCAATTCTTCATAACGTCGGTCGTAGCGACCGGGTCCATAGGACATGCTGAGTCGGAGTTCGAGTTCTTTCTCGTAGAAAGTGCGTCGGTCGAGTTCAAGGGGCATTGCGCCCACGACCACAACCCGCCCCTTGGGACGGCAGAGTTCAGCCGAAAGCTGGATCGGTGCCGAATCGTTCGAAGAAGCGGTTACCAGCGCGAAGTCGGCCCCATAGCCCCCGGTCGCGCTCTCCTTCCAGTCCGGAGGCAAGGCGTTCGGTTGGGCGCCCCACTCCGCGCCCTGCTCAAGCGCTTGTTTTATGCGTCGCTCGTCGATGTCGACGCCCAGTACTCGACAGCCATTGGAAACGAGCAACTGGACTGCGATCTGACCGATCAGTCCGAGGCCGACGACTACCGCGATTTCGCCAAGATTGGGTGCAGTTACCCGAATTCCCTGAAGAGCGATGGCGCCCAGGGTGGCGAAAGCGGCTCGGTCCAAATTAAGACCATCGGGTACTTTTGCCACGAGGTTTTCGGGTACGGCGACCCATTCCGCATGGTTCGCGTAGCCAGCACCCGCACAGGCGACGCGATCACCCACAACGAAGTTTCCGACACCTTCGCCGACGGCCATGACAACGCCGGCGCAGGAGTATCCAAGTGGCTGCGGGGAGTCCAGTCGGTTGACCACGGTGCGATAAGTCGGTAGCGGCCCTTCCTGACGAACCTTGCGAAGAACTTGGCTGACTAGGTCCGGGCGGCTGCGTGCCTTGGCCAGAAGCGACTTCTTGGCGAAGTCCATCGCGATCTTCTCGGTGCCGGGAGAGACCACAGAGAAGTGGTTCTGCACGAGAACCTGACCGTGCCCCACCGCGGGCGCGGGGACATCCAGCAGTTGAAGTTCTCCGCTTCGGGCACTTTGCAGGATTTGTTTCACACCTTGGCCTCTTCGGACGCTGGGGGTCTAGGTTTCTTCTTATCGGCGCCTCGTTCAATATGATTGAGCCAGCCGGGATGGGGAACGAACGGGTGGGGACACTCAAGATCATCGAGAGCGTACACGCGAACTGACCCGGGAACCCCCTTGGACTGCTCGGCAACTTCGGCAATCTCAACATCGTCGGCTCTTTGCACTTCAGTGACCCGCAGAACCGTGCTTGCCATGGTTTCCCAGACTTTGGGAATTCGGGACTCGTCGAAGCCCATCAGACGAACCGCAGCCAGGTCCAGTGCTGTCGGGTCGAGGGAGGCCATCACCACCCCTAGGGGCAAATCCCGAGGCGCCAAGGGACCGTTGTGGTCCCCGGCGACGATCGCGTCGAGAATGGTCAAGACACGGCGGACCGGTCTTTCGGCCCCAAGGTGCAGTCCCTGGGCGTCGCTGTAGTAGACGCAACGATTCAGATCGCCGCACATTCGCCAGGTGGTTTGATTGCCGTGCCAGTTTCCGGCACGGATGAAGTCGTCGCCCCGGGCGCTGATTTCGGCGCGCCGATAGGCCTTGATGAGTCCCTTTCCAAGGTTTCTGCCCAGTAGAACTCGGCCCAATTCGGTCAATCGGCTGCGCGCGCGATCGACCCACGCGGTGCCCGGAAATTCGTCTCCGCCCTCGGGTACGGATCCGGCACAGTGGTGAGGAAGCCAGTTTTTATCGCCGTTGATTCCCACCATGTTCTTGAGCGCGAGAGTTACGCCGGTTTTTTTATGTGTCTTGAGCTTGGGCAGATTGACGATGAGGTCGGAGGAGAGAACCGTTTCTGAAAGAAGGTACGCATTGCGCCCGTTGGAATGGTGCTCGGATGTGGGGGCAGGATCGTAGTCGGCCCCACGCATGAGAGAGGAATCCAGGCCAGAGCCTTCGAAGAAACTTTGGCGACCGAGATCAACCGCGCGATAGCCCTTAGGATCGCCCGGGAGGCTTTGTCGAGAGATGATCACGCCGTTTTCAAAAGTCACGGTCTCGCGGCGGAGATCGATGATTTCCAGCTTGGCGCCGAGGGCATTCTGAAAGTGTTCCTGCATAGAGTCGAGGCCGGCGATTTTACGAATTTCGCCGAAGTCACAATCCTGCTGTGGTGCCTCGGCGACAATCACGCGTCCCGAAAGTCCGACGGCCAGGAAAGCGTAATCGGCGACGGCTCGCAGAATCGCGCCGTGTGTCACCACGCTCTCTACGCTGGCATCGGATCCGAGAGCGGACCGCGGATTCCAGTGCCGTATGAAATTCGGTTTTAGGACGATCGTCTTGCCCGGTGCGGCGAGGCTTCCCAAAGGATTCCATTCGGAACTGCCTGCGCGATCTTTGTCCAGACCAAGGGCGAGCAGGGCGCTCCGAACGGCCTGAAATACACCGTTGGTCGTACCGGATCTTGCTGACCCGAGTCGTCCGGCCAACTCCGGAGGTACGAAGCCGGGGTGCCAGGGAGCGTTCAGGCCCCGATAGTGGTCCGGCCCTCGTGCGAGCCCGACACGAATCATGAGGACTGCTCCAGAGTCGCTATTGATCCACTCACGGCTGGCTCCCGACGATTTTATTCATGAAGGCCAGCATCCGGAGCGCCAAGGTATCTCGGACGAATTCCCTTTCGATCCAACGGCGTCCGGCGGATGCTCTTCGCTGAGCCTCCTGGGGTTGCTTGGTGATGGACTCGATCGCTTCGACCATCGCTTGAGCATCCTCGGGGTCGATGACCCATGCAGCGCCGGCTTCCTCGGTCATCCTGCGTATTTCGCCTCGTGCCGCGAGAATAACCGGTCGCTCCTGGGCGAGGAACTCGAAAATTTTCGATGGGATCACTGTTTCGAAAACCGGTAGATCACGCAGGCAAACTAGAAGGATATCAACGCTGGCGATCCAATCGGGCATGGCTTCTCGTGGTTGAAGACCGAGCAGTCGCACGTTGGAGACTCCGCGGCTCTGGATCAGGGCTTCGAGCTTTCCGCGTTCGGCTCCGTCACCAATGAGTAGGAAGGAGATCTCCGGCCGCGTCTGAAGAATCGAAGCGGCTTCGATGACGGATTCCAGTCCATGAGCGAGTCCAAGGGTCCCGATGTACGCGACTGAAATTTGACCGCTCAGGCCGTATTCATCTCGGAGACTCTGGGAAGGGGGCTGGGGGCAAAATTGTTGGGGGTCGATCCCGTTGTAAATGAGTTCGATTTTTTCGCGGGGATAACCCGAACTGGCAATATGGTCGGTGAAGGCCCGAGTATTGACGACGATCCCCGCCGAGCTGCGGTAGAGCCAACTCTCGAGCCCTTCGAGGGACCGCAGAATGACTCCCTGCCTGAGTTGTCCCAATTCGACTATGGACTTCGGCCAGAGATCGCGCACCTCGAGTACGAAGGGGCGATGTTTGATTCGTGCAGTGATGGCCCCGGCAAGTCCGCAGAAGAACTGGGGAGTCGTGGCGACAACGAGGTCCGGCGATTTGACTCTCCTGGACGCCAGAATTGCCGTTATGCCGAATAGAATGTAGTTCAGGATGCGTTTGGCGAACCCAGCATTCGCGGCCAGAAACATCCAGGTTCGGATTACCCGGATGCCATCCACTTCTTCTTCCTGCAGCCATGCATTGTTGTATCCGCCAAAGAGGGCGCCCGCGGGGTGATTGGGGACGCCGGTGATTACCGTGACTTCGTGACCCTCGGAGACCCATCGGCGGCAGTGCTCATGGGTACGATTGGCGGGGGCGTTGACCTCGGGCGGAAAGTAGTGGCTGATGAATAAAATCCGCACGTTGAATTTCCCGGGCGCGCTGGGAGGCTCCTAATTGGGGACGTAATCCGAAAGCAGAGGGGTGATTCTCGTTGCTAGAGACTGGAAGACTTGCTCTGCCGTATCCATGTCTCCGTGCAAAACAGGGACCGTGAAGCGTACGAGTGAGCCGTCGGTGCGCCGCTGAGTCGCTCGGTCGAGAAACATATAAAGTACCTTTTCGTGGTTCCGAGCAATGACTCGTCCGCGCGATTGGTACCAGAAGTAGACGAGATTACGATGGTTTCCCTTGGCAATGATGACACGTCGGGCCTCGCCCCCGAAGCCCAGATTGAGAGGGACAACGTCGCTCTCGATGATGTCCCACCCCGCACCGGGCAGGCAGTGCTCTGGCGGATGGATGATGTTGTCGCTCCCCCCGGTATCCCGGGTCTGAGTCTGGTGGTAGCCCACGTAGACGTTGGCTACGGCCCTGAGTTCTGGATTTCTAAAATCGCAGAGCAGGTAGTCGGTGACACCGAGTCGCCTGAGAACGTCATCCGACATTTCCTGAGCGTTTGAGCAGTTCCAGGACTCGATCTGGAGGGGGAAGTTGGCAAAGTCACCCCGATCAGGGATGAAATCCTCGCTGGCGAAAAAGCGGTAGGTATAGAGATTGAGAAGAATGAAGAGCATTGCAACGCCGAATTTGGCCATTAGCTAGTCCCCACAGCTTGGCGGCGATCGAGGAGCCGGCCGAGGACTTTGGACTCGCCCAGCAGCAGCAGAAAGGCCAAGCTGAAGGTAATCATTCCCTGGAATTCATGAATGAAGCCGGTCGCGCTCTCCTGGCCGTATGTATGGGCGAGGATTCCCGTGACAGCGACGCGCAGGGAGTTGACCACGATGGCGATTGGAATCGTCGACGCGACCAGCAAGCACTGTTGCAAAAGGCTTTCGCGACGAAAAAAGTGGGCAAATACAATTCCGAGGGTCAGTAGGGCCATGAGGGATCGAAGGCCGCTGCAAGCCTCGGCGACGAAGAGATCTCCACCCGCAAGATGGATGATATTGCCCTCTAGGAGCACCGGTATTCCGATCAGCTGCAAAAGCCAAACGGCCCATTTGGCGGCAATCAATTGGAGAGGAAAGGCGATGATGTTGACCACCGATTGGGGTAGGGGAACCATCATCAGCAGAAACGCCATTGGGAAAAGAAGGAGGGAAAATGCGCCCCTTCCGAGCAGGAGCAGGACGAGTCCCATCATGCTGAAGACGTAGCCCGCTCGGAGGGGTGCGAGCAGACTTCCGAGTTGGCCGAGGGCCAGTAGGGATAATCCCACTGCAAGCAACGCCACACCCCACCAACTTCCCTCGATGGCGGCTGCCCTTAGGTGAAACTTCTTTTCGTAGGCGAAAATAAAAGCCAGAGGGACGATGAGGAACCCGTGAGAGTAGTCTGGAACGATTCGCCAATGTTCGACCATGGCTGAGAGAATGGGGGCATAGACGACCGTAAGAAGTAGAAGTAAGCCCCCTACTTGCCATGCGAGTCCGCGACGGGAAGCCATGACCGGCTTCTCGGCGAAATATGTCGAAATCAGGTTCAACACTCTCTCCTGAGGTCACGTTCAAGAATATCCACGATGCGCGGTGCGGCCCCCCCGTCCCACAAGTCCGGGACCTGGCCTCGCTTTCCTTCGCCACTCAGGATTTTTCGTGCTTCGGAAAGGATAACCTGAGGATTCACTCCGACGATGGTGTTGGTCCCCTGGGTCACGGTGATGGGTCTCTCGGTGTTCTCACGCAAGGTAAGGCAACTGACCCTCAACGCCGTAGTCTCTTCTTGAATTCCTCCGGAGTCCGTGAGGACGAGCCTCGCGTTGGCCATCAGCCGAAGGAAATCAAGATAGCCAAGAGGTTTCGTTGTGCGAAGGTCCGGTTTTCTCCCGCCCAGATGGGCCTCGATGGCCGCGGCCGTTCGCGGATGCACGGGGAAAATGATCGGCAGGTCACGATGGACTTCTTCCAGTGCTCCAAAGAGTGATTTGAGGTTGTCGGTATCGTCGACGTTGGCTGGTCGGTGGAGAGTGAGTACCCCGTAGCCCTCGGGCTCGAGACCGAGATCTTCAAGGGTATTGAGTTTCTTCGAACGTTCAAGGTTTGCGAGTAGAGTGTCAATCATGACATTGCCGACTCGATGAATTCGGTTTGGGTCGGTACCTTCGCGGAGGAGGTTCCGATCCCCATCGGGCTCCGTGGTGAAGAGCCACGTGGAAATAGAATCGGTGAGGATCCTGTTGATTTCTTCGGGCATAGTTCGATCGCCCGACCGAAGCCCGGCCTCAACATGCGCGATGGGTATCTGTAGCTTGACGGCGGCCAGTGAGGCGGCCAGGGTCGAATTGACGTCGCCCACAACGACAAGGGCATCAGGACGTCTGTCTTGAAGCAGTGCCTCCATCTGGATTAGAACCTGGCCGGTTTGCTCCGCGTGGCTGCCTGATCCTACGCCCAGATTTATATTCGGTTCAGGAATCCCGAGATCCCGGAAAAAATTGTTGGACATGGCATCGTCATAATGCTGCCCGGTGTGAACGAGATGGGCCATGAACTCGCCGCGCCGATTCAACTCGTGCATCAG
>DUCH01000098.1 GCA_012959865.1 Myxococcales bacterium
GCTTGGAGGTCGGAGAAGCCGGGGAGGTCGGGGCCTGGCGAATGCTGATCGCCATGGCGAGCAGTGCCCGATCCGCGCTGCAAATGCCTAAAATCATTGTTCTGTTCGGAACTCTAGCGAGGCCCCTCTGCCTGCGATCGTTCGACTGGGGCCGTGAGAGGGCTGGAGTGTTGTTCGCCTAGGGGCACTACCTAGGTACTACCACGGCACACTCTGGGCGTAGTGCCGTTGGCATGCAGGCAACCTGCCAAAGCCTTTGTGATCTCTTCCCGACACCGGGAAAACGATGCCCCCTTGTTCGGGGGATCAGTCGAGATCGGAAGGGTTCTCCCCATCGGGAATATTTTCCGCGCAAGATCTACGCGCTATGCGAGTCAGGCCACGCGTAAACTTTCGGGGACCTGCGCTCGGGCGCACGCCGCAACGCTCTCTCACCGCTAGAAAAATCGGCACCCGAGTTTAGATTACATCGACGTAATCCATGCGTTGACCTTGAGTCGCCACCCAGCTGCCGCATCTCCCCCGTAGATGCCCTGGAGGCCGACAAGAACCACTTCCAACGCCCTAGGTCAAAGTCAGCGACCGGAAAGATTAGAAATTTATAAGTCCAAAAACTTTCGCTCAAGCCGATACTCAAAAGACGTTTACCTCCACCGAAACTCCGAATTTCGCCCGCACTTCCGCGGGAAATCTTTGCACTCTTTTTTCATGAAATGGAATTCCTCTCTGTGTCGTTCACGCCAAAAAGAACCCTCAATCCGGCGGGGATACTTCGCGGAAAGAGAGAGGCAATCGGACCTGACCGCCCTCAGCTCAATTGGCTGCTGCCGCGACTCAGACACCTCGCAGCAGAATTCGTGAGTGCGCGCCGTTCCTGGTCGCGGCGCAGCACGGGAATAATCGCGATTCTACTGTGCCTTGGAGCGTGCACTATTTGCCTGCCAGCAACGGCCACCGAGAACTCGCCGAGGTGGCTAGCCGGCGTTGCCGTCGAACGCGCCGAGAAGGGCTGGGATATTGACCTGGATTTCAACTCCCCACTCGTTCGAACCAGCCACTCGCCTGAAAGAGAAGGTCGGCTGGTTGAAGTGGTGGTGATGCCTCTCTCTGGTCCGAGTCAAACAGAAGATGCATTCACCTTCGAGGAGCGGCTGTCCCCACCCGCCGAGAACGACTCGCCGCTCAAACGAATCACGCTTGAGCCTCAAGCAACCGGCAGGGCTCTTCTGGTCCTGGATTTTTCTCGCACGGTCGAATTCTCACTCCAGTCGGCGGCCGGAGGACGTTCCTTGATCGTCAAGTTGAGAGAAGCTCGCGAGCGAACTCGATCACCAAAGCGCGATCAATCCGAACTTGATCCCATCATGGACGAAGCACGGCGAGCAATGAACGTCCAGGAGTACGGACGAGCCGCGGTGCTCTATTCCAAGGTCGTCTCTGCGGACGAAGCCTCGGAGAGGCCCGAAGCCCTCGAATACCTCGGTTTGGCTCGTCTCAAAAACGGTCAACGCGCGCACGCGCGAGCCGAATACCAAACGTATTTGAGTCGGTATCCCGATGGCGAAGGGGCCGTTCGAGTGCAACAGCGGCTGGACGCGTTGCTCTCGGCCAATCAGCCGGATCGCCAGCCTCTGCGGGCTTCTCGAGAATCCGCTCCCTACACATTCGATGGATACGGGACCCTCTCGACCTCTTACCAGAGGGCAGAGAGCTTCGCCGACCTCTCGGGTGCCGTCATGCTTGACTCCTCCCAGATCATCGAATTTGATGGAATCGGCCTGATGAGAAACGATCGCTATGACGCAAGGGCTCGCGGCAGCGGCTACTTTCGCTACGACTACCTGGATTCAAGTACAGGCAATGGAAGCCGCGTTCGGTATCTGAACCTGAGCCTGCGAGATCGCTTTCTCGAACTCAGTGGCGTTCTCGGTCGCCAGTCCGGCGGAGGCGGAGGCATCCTTGGTCGATTCGATGGCTTGAACTCCGAGTGGTCCTATAGCGACAGTTCACACGTGGGAGCAGTGTTTGGTTTTCCCCAGGAGTCGGCCATCTCGGACTCCATCGATACAAGCCGGATATTCTTTGGCGCCCGGTGGGGCTGGGAGGGGTGGAACGATCAACTTGCCGGCGAAGTGTGGGCCATCGGCCAGTTGGACAATGGGCTCACCGATCGCATAGCGGTGGGCTACGAAGCACGCTGGTTCGGGAGTGAAGGATCAGCGTTCAGCGCCATGGATTATGACATCTACCACCAGGCTCTGAACCTGATCATCGCCTCGGGAAACTACAGAATTTTTGATTCGACCAGGCTCAACCTGTTGGTTGACTACCGTCGGCTCCCGTTCATCATGACTCGAAACGCATTGATTGGTCAGCCCTCCACAACGCTTCAGGAGATGCGGAACCAATACTCCGAGGAGCAACTGAAACAGATTGCCGACGACCGTACGCCGACCAATACCACCATCACCATTGGAATCGATCAACGCTTGGGGGGTGACTGGCGGATCGCAGGGGATCTCACAACAACAAAATTTTCGAGTACTCAGGCTGGCAACAATGTGGCAGCCACGCCAGGGACAGACTGGGATATCTATTTATTCACTCAATTGATCGGAAATAACCTTCTCCTTAATGGCGATACCGGACGATTGAGTTTCCGAGTTGCCGACACCTTCGCGTACACGTCATACGAGTTCGGGGCAAGCGGGCGTTTTCCTTTTCTGTCGGGATTCTGGCTCTCACCGCGTTTCAATATCGTCTACCGCGACCAGGGGAAAGTCGGCAATCAATTGGGACTGCGCCCAGGATTCAGGGCCGAGTACCGCCAGAGCCTGTTTTCGATAGAAGGCGATGTGCGACTGGAGTGGCTGCACAGAACAGGAAGCGGGCTTTCTGGCCTGACTGATGACGAACTGGGATATTTGCTCGATATCACGGTTCGCTGGAATTTCTAATCGGAGAACCAAAGAATGGAATCAAATATCTTCGGCTTATTGTTTTATCTGCTTCCGATGGCTGCTATCTGGTCGATCTACGCGATAAGACGAAGCCGACGCCACGCCAAGTCGGCTCGCCTGCTCGAAGAGGCCGAAGCGAGTGGGCTGACCGAGCCTTCGTCTCTTCATCCCCTGATCGATCCTTCGCGCTGCCTGGGATGCGGGACTTGCGTCTCGGCTTGTCCAGAAGGAGAGATTCTCGGGTTGCACCGAGGCAAAGCCGTTCTCGTCAAGCCAACGAGTTGTATCGGACATGGGGCGTGCAAAGATGCCTGCCCCCAAGACGCGATCCGGCTTGTGCTTGGAACCCACCGCCGGGGCGTAGAAGTACCGGTTTCCGATACCAATTTCGAAACCAACGTCCCTGGCCTGTTTGTCGCAGGTGAGGTGACGGGCATGGGACTCATACGCAACGCGATTACACAGGGCACGCAGGCGCTGGATGCCGCCTCCGCATACGCAAAACAGGGAGGCGAAGACGATCGATATGATGCAGTCATCGTGGGCGTAGGCCCAGCCGGGTTGGCGGCATCCCTCCGGGCAAACGAGCTCGGACTCAAGTTCGCCACTCTGGAACAGGAGACGTTGGGCGGAACTGTCGCGCATTATCCACGAGGGAAAATCGTGATGACGAGTCCCGTGGAACTCCCTGGCTACGGAAGCGTCAAGTTGCGCGAGACAAGCAAGGAATCTCTGCTGGAGCTCTGGGCCGATGCCATCAAAAAAGCAGGTCTAAAGATCCAGTCGAGGCAACGCGTCAAGGCTATTCAACAGGACTCCGAGGGTCTGATCGTTGAGACGCTGACCAAGTCTTTCAAGACCCGGGCAGTGGTCCTGTGCATCGGGCGAAGGGGATCTCCTAGACGCTTGGGCGTGCCAGGGGAAGAACTCGAAAAAGTGGTTTATCGGCTAGTCGATGCCGAGCAGTACAGCGGCCGACGCGTGATGGTTGTCGGGGGCGGAGACAGCGCCATCGAAGCCGCCATTTCGCTTTCGGAACAGCCGGGGACAGAGGTTGCCCTGTGTTACCGGGGAGAATCCTTTTCGCGGGCAAAACCAGCCAACCGAGAGCGAGTGGAGGCTTTGGCTTCGAACAGTTCGCTGCAAATGATGTTGGGGGCAACGCCCGATGAAATCCTGCCTCAAAGCGTGCGATTGAATACAGCTGGAGGAATCAAGGAGATCGCCAACAACGACGTCATCGTGTGCATCGGAGGAGAGCTTCCGACCGCGTTTCTCAAGGAATCGGGAATTGCGATCGAGACCCGCCATGGTGAATGATCTCCCGTGCAGTTCAATGAAATCGGCGCTGAAGATCTTGGTCAATGCCATTGTGCTCGGGGTCGTGGTTTCGACTTTGACCCTGCCAGCGTATCTATCCGCCGATGTAAGCCATGAGGCCAACCGGGCGATTCGCTCCGGTGACTTCAAGAAGGCGGCCTCTCTTCTGAGAGAATCAGCCAACGACGGCGACCCGGAAGCTCAATACCGCCTTGCGACCCTTTACCGCGACGGCCGCGGGCTGAATCAGAGTGAGCCGAAGGCGCTCTTCTGGCTAAAAAGGGCAGCCAGCCAGGGCCATGCCCGAAGCTGCTTTACTCTGGCCGACTGGCTCGAAAGGGGTCGAGGAACCAAGATCGACCTGGCTGCTGCCCGTACACACTTCGAATGTGCCGAAAGAGGAGGAGACGGCAGAGCGACGGACCGTTTGAAGTCACTCGACGCCCACGGCGGATCGGGTTGGGCCGCTTCGGACGGCGATCGCAAAAGCGCGCTCGTACGGGGCGTACGCGGGGGCAATGTAAGCCTGGTACGACAGTCCCTCGCCGCCGGAGCATCGCCGAATACACGGGACTCCCACGGGGCCACCGTTCTCTTGCTCGCCGCGGAAAGGGACTCCGGGGAAGTCGCTGAATTGCTGCTCGAGGCGGGGGCTCAAACTGATTCGATAGATCCCTCGGGCAGAACCGCTTTGATGATCGCCGCCGGCCGGGGACACGCCGAAATCGCCGAAAGACTCCTGGCCCACGGCGCGGAGATCAACACCCAGGGACCCGGGGGACGGACAGCCTTGATGATCGGCGCCCGCAAAGGACAGGAGAAGATTGTGAAAGCATTTGTCCGGGCAGGTGCCACTACCGGGTTAAAGGACTCGTCGGGCCGGACGGCCTTGGACATTGCCAGGGAAGCAAAGAGCCCCAAGGTTGAGAAATTCCTGCTTCAGATCGGCGGACAAAGCCGGGCCGCTGGAGCCGAAAGCGCTCAAGAGAACCGCTCTTGGATACAGGAAATCACGACCCGAGACCGGGGCCTCTACAAGGCATGGCCCCCGATTGTGGCGGCGGCCTGGCGGAACCTGGAATCAGATGTGCAACAGCTTCTTCAGGGGCAGCCTGATCTAGAAGCGCGGGATCCCGAGAACTTCACCGCCCTATCCCGAGCGGCTTGGCAGGGCAATACGTCGATCGTTGAGTGGCTTCTGCAATCGGGGGCCCTCCCTGATTCCAGCGTAGGAGAGAACTGGACGGCCCTTGGGATCGCCGCCCGGGAAGGCCATGCCACAGTCGTCACTCTTTTACTCAAGAGCGGAGCGTCTTCGGAATTCGAACAGGGAGACGGCGGGACACCCCTGGTGTGGGCAACACGAGCCGGCCAATTCGAAGCGGCCATCGCCCTGATCCGCCAGGGCGCGAAAACTAACGCTTCAGACTCCAAGGGGAGGTCCGTCGCCGAATGGGCCGCCCGAAGGGGGGACGGTCAATTGCTTTCGGAATTGACCCGAATCGGCGGCGAAGTTCCGTCACATTCTCAACTCTTGGCCGCCGCCTGCGAGGCGGCGGCGAAAAAGAACGTGTCATCCGGTCTGGAGGAACTTATTGACATTGGGGTACCCGCCGAAACCCGGTGCTCTGATGGCGGCACTCTGCTGACGAATGCCACCCGTCAGGGAAGTCTCGAGGCGGTGACACTTTTATTGCAAAACGGCGCGTCCCCAAACACGCCCACCGCTCGCGGAAATTCCTCGCTCCACCTGGCCGCTCATCAGGGACGCCTCGACGTGGCCCGAATCCTATTGGAATCCGGGGCCGATCCCAACATTCGCGGAGAGGATCGCCAAACCCCCATCATGATGGCCGCGAACGAAGGCAGAAATTCTTTGGTGCTTCTTTTGGTTCAGCGTGGCGCGAATGTGGACCTGAGGGATTCCGAGGGACGGTCGGCCCGAAGCCTTGCGAAGCATGGTGGATACGATTCGGTCCTCAAGACCCTTGATTTGGAGGTCTCCTCCGGAAACGCCTTTCTCGACCTTTTCTAGTTGCGATCACCGCAAGGGTAAAGATCTAAGGCTCACCATTCCCCTGGCGGAATCGAATGCTCGCCCGAACGTCGCTTGACGATGGTTGTGAAGGA
>DUCH01000099.1:0-1689 GCA_012959865.1 Myxococcales bacterium
CGGTGTTCTGAGCGAGATGCGGTTCGCCATTCGTGCCTGCATGGCCGATCCTCTTTGTTTGCGATCGACTCCGTTCAGTGGAATACGCACGATGCCGGCTTCACGAGCAAGTGCCAGTCGTCCTGCCTAGTGAGGTTCTTCTGCGTCTACTGACAAATGGAGGCGGCCCACTGCTCCGAGAGTATCGGGAGCAGTTCCTGGGGATGATCGCCGCCAAATGTTGCCCATCGGCTGCTGGCCCGGATTTCCCGATTGTCGAGGACCTCGCCACTTCGCACTTCAGTCAGGATGACCCGAAGCGTGATTCGGTCAGGCATCCCGGACCACTCAGTGGCCCGGTCGGACCAGTGTACGATCCCTGGAAACACCATGTACTGCGCTTTGGCAACCCTTGCGGCCCCAAGAGCGCCAGACGGACTCTTTGCAGGCGCTCCTACCACCGCGCGGATGCCCCGGTTCGAAAGCGCCTGAACCATTGCGGACGAAGTCCAGCCACCAGAGTACTCATAGGTACGAGGACGATCGTCCCTACCGTTCGGTGGGGTTGCAACATACACGATCGAATTCTTGGGGATTAGATTCGCTCCAGATTGAGGAACAGGAACCGCATACTTGTGTACGCATCCCGAAAGAAGTGGGAAGATCAATGCCGCAACTACGATTGCTATACATTTCAAAATTGCGCCCCCTGTCTATTCGCCTATTTCAGTGACCTGTCTGAGCGGATACAAAATTCAAAGTCCCATTCTACACCCTCAAACATGCTTGATGTCGGTTGAAAAAGGGGAGCGGGGGAGGAGGATGAGCCAAAGATTTCGAGAAGGCAGACCTCCCGATTACCATCCCGGCCAAGCTTTCGATCAAGCTCGACCCGCCACCGGCCTCCCCATTGGGACATGACATAACGCCCATACCCGGCGTTGTGTCAGAAGACAGCTTGAATGTCCAATCCTCAAAAGACCATTCACCAGGAACTCGATCGTAGCGAACTCTGAGATCCGCGATCCATCGAGAGCCCGACGAACTCGGGCGGGGGGAAGTGTCTTGCTGAGCCGTTCCGGCACAAGGACCCACCAGAAGTCCGGACCCCTTGCCCTGGCAGCGCTGCTGGCGTGTGTCTCGCTCGCGATGGGCTGCGTTTTCGTCAAGCCCTACGAGCTGGACATCCAGTTCGCACCCAGCGTGAACCCGAGTTCGGAGACGCCGATCGTGCTCGGTGAGGTGGTCGATGCACGTGTCTTCACCGACAGCGTCGAGACCGCAAAGGATGCCGCGCCACACCAACTCGCTACCGGAGGCGTGGAGGGCGTTAGGCCCTCGAGGGGGGCTTCCACCGAGCGGGGTATCGGGTGCTGCCCCCGGACGACGCTGAGGCTGCGGACGCCCCACGCGTCGACGCGGAGATCCAGCGCTTCTGGGCGTGGAACTATGGCAGCTGGACCTTCACCTTCGGGGCGGAGGTGACGCTGAAGGGCGATCCAGGTCCCTTTGCAGAGGGCCACGTCGTGGGTGGCACCATCGATCTCCGTAGCGCCGTCGCTGCACGCCCGCAGTCCTTCGTCAACGTCACGACCAAGGGCCTCGACGACTTCATCGCGAACCTCGACGCGACGCTTCGAGCGTCGCCCTAGCTCCGGCGGGTAGGAAATATAAGCGGGGTTTTTGGGTTACGTCCGAGTATGGGCGTTG
>DUCH01000099.1:1699-2687 GCA_012959865.1 Myxococcales bacterium
TAACATAACGCCCAGGCTCGGGCGTTGTGCCGGAACCCAGCTTGAATGTCCTATTCTCGCTCCAGCCACACACGATTGCTAGAGTCCGAAGTATGCTCGAAAAGGCAGAGCTCGCAAAGCGTCATATCCCTGTTGCCCGATGGATACTCATTGGTTTGATGAGCGCATCGTGGGCGTCCGCCAATCCCCCTAGTCCAGAAGCCGGGCGAGAACCCGAGCCTCTCCCAGGCGCGGGCCATTTCCAACGCGGATCGGTACATGGGGCCCTACTCGTGGGCTATGGGATCGGGTTTCGCATGGGGAGCGAATCGAATCGCGAGCTGAGTCGCGAATTAGCCGGCGTTCGCCTGATGGAGTACATCCCTCGCTTCGGGGTTGGCCTAACGAACCCGATGGCCGTCGGAGCCTGGTATAGCGGGAACCTGGAAGCTCTCGTGGAAGGCGCGTTCTTTCACAACACCGCACAGAATGGCGGTGTTGGAGGTGGGATAGGGACAACCCTGCGCTACAACTTCTTATTCAACAACAAGGTCGTCCCCTACCTCGATGCCAATTTTGGTGTCATAGGAATGGACCTGAATCTCGAGCGCCAGTCCGACCTCTTCAACTTCAACGTCGGCTTTGGTGGAGGGACCCACTTCCTGGTATCCGACCGATGGGCGATCTCGACTGAATTTCGTTGGCAACACATTTCGAATGCCAATACTGAGCTCCCCAACGATGGCATCAATACGGCCTTGTTCCTGGTGGGTGGTTCCTTCTTTTTCGACTGACCGTGAGTCGCCACCGGCATCCACAATCGGATGGGTTAGAATATGGATCTCATCGCGCCTTTCTGGAGTTCGCAATGATGTGGCGCAATGCTGTCGCGCATTTGACGAGGCGGGGCGTCCCAGTCCCGAACGTGGTGTATGCATTGGCAGGCCTTCCAGCAATGGTCGCCATGAAGGTCTGGCTCCTCCTGGCACATCCGTGCTCGGAGGCTGGC
>DUCH01000099.1:2697-6392 GCA_012959865.1 Myxococcales bacterium
GGTGAAAGAAACGCGCTTCGGCAATTGGTTTCAAACCAGCTGGATCTGGAGCGAATACGTTCTGGGCCCGGCCCTCACTTGCCTGAGTCAATCCTTCCATGATTCTCTCGACGCGCCGCTGTCAGCGCCGAGAGTGCTGGACGCTGGCTGTGGAATCGGCACTGCTTTCCCACAGATCGAGCGAGATCTACAACCCTGCGAGATCATTGCCGTCGACATCGATCCGCAAATGGTTCGCGACGCCCAGGCAGAGGCGTCGAAGATCAGTTGCCCGGTGCAGATCCATTGCGGCAATGTCGAGAAACTGAGCTTTTCGAGCGAGAGCTTTGACATCGTCGTCTGCCATCAGACTCTTCATCACGTAAATGACCAAGCCGCGGCCCTCCACGAGCTGCATCGCGTCCTCAGGCCAGGAGGCCACATGCTGATCGCTGAATCATGCCGCCTCTTCATTCACTCCCTGCCGGTCTGGGCGCTCTTTCGTCACCCACGGGGCACACAGAAGTCCCCGGACGAGTATCTGGATCTGATCAAGAGCGTGGGTTTCGCCTTTTCGGAGAGTCGGGTAACCAGGAGTTCGCCTTTCTGGTCCCATCCAGATTTTGGCCTACGGGAGTATCTCGGCGCTAGCCTCTCTCCCGAGCGTGAACACACCCAGGTCGGCGTAGTGGCGCGTCGCCCCTGATTCTCGCTTCGAGGCCTCGTATCTCTCCCAGGCCCTCTCCCTCACCTCTCCCGCTTTCGCTTCGGAGTCCATTGATGGCCGTTCTTCAAATCATTCTCGCCATCATCTATCCCCTGGTGGTTTACCTGGGGCTCAGCGTGATGGAACCCAGACAGGTAGCACTCGCCATGGGCAGCCTGCTGGTACTGCGCTTGCTGGTAGTGTCTCCCCGCAGGCTGGTCGCCTACACACAGACGTTCTGGCTTCCGGTGATCGCGGTGGCGAGCATGGTGGCCCTAACCGCCGCCTCCAATCACCCCTTCGGCCTGCTCCTCACTCCAGTCGCGATCAACATGGGACTGCTCGGCGTCTTCGCCTCATCGTTCTTCCAGGAAGAAACCACCGTCGAGCGACTTGCCAAGATTCAAGTCCCCGATCTACCCGAACCCGAGCTGGCCTACTGCAGGCGGGTCACGATCGTCTGGTGTGTATTCTTCGTTCTGAACGGCAGCACCGCTCTGGCCCTGGCTCTTTTTGCCGACATTGCGGTGTGGACGTTCTATACCGGCATCGCCTCCTATGTCTTGATGGGAACGCTATTCACCGTGGAATACATCTATCGTCAATGGCGTTACCGCCGCTATGTGGGGGCGCCGCCGGATGTATTCTTGAAATGGCTCTTCCCTCCTTGGGAGGAAGAGCCTCCGCCCAGAGATCGCATCGAGGAGTCCCCGTGAATCCCTGCCTCTTGATTCCCGTCTACAACCACAGTGGACCGTTGGAAGGCGTGCTGGCGGACCTAGCGGGGTTCGATCTGCCTTGCCTGTTGGTCGACGACGGGAGCGACGAGGCGAGCAAGGCCAGCCTTGAGCAATACAGGGCTCGCTATCCATGGGTCCAAATAGAGACTCGCGCGAAGAATGGGGGAAAGGGAGCGTCCCTCAAGGACGGCTACCGGCTCGCCCACTCCCTTGGATTCAGCCACGTTCTCCAGCTCGACGCCGACGGACAGCACGACGTCGCCGATATTCCGAGGATACTCGAGCTCTCGAAAGCGCACCCGGAGGCAATGGTTCTCATCGAGCCCATTTTTGAGAATGCCCCCAAGGCCCGTCTCTATGGGCGACTGGTCTCCTGCTTCTGGGTCTGGGTCGAATCCTGCTCGCTGGCGATTCGTGATCCCCTGTGCGGCTATCGCTGCCTACCGCTGCCGCCGCTGATCGCGATTCTCGATCGTGTCCGCTGCGGGGATCGCATGGAGTTTGATCCGGAGATCGTCGTGCGCCTGGTATGGGAGGATGTGCCCGTCATCAGCTTCAAGAGCATGGTCCGCTACTACCCCGACGGCGTCTCTCACTTCGACTTGTTCTGGGACAACGTGCTTATCAGCTGGCGCCACACTCGATTGGTCGTCGGCATGTTCCTGCGACTTCCTCGCTTGATCGGTCGTAGGCTCGGATTTCGGCTATGACCCCGGAACAAATCGGACAGCCCCTTTGGCACCGGAGTCAGGAACGCGGGTCGCTGCTCGGAATGCGGATCATGGCCTGGTTCTACCGCAGGGTCGGATGGAGGGTGGCTCAGCTCCTGCTCTACCCGGTGGTGGGCTATTTCTTCTTGACCGACCGAGCCGGGCGTCGCGCCTCCCTTGAGTACCTGCAGCGAGTTCGAGCGATGGGCTGCGACGCTGTGCCAGAGGCCCCCTCGCTTCGCCATGTTTTTCGTCACTACTTCGAATTCGGAATCACGATTCTTGACCGACTCGGTTTCTGGCTCGCAAAACCGGAAGACTTCGAACTGACGGTGAAGGGTGGCGAGCATCTCGACTGGGTAGCCGAGGAAGGACGTGGGGCGGTGATCCTGGGATCGCATCTGGGGAGCTTCGATGCCATGCGTCTGGTGGGCGCCCTGCGATCACCGATCAATATCAAAGTGCTCATGTACACCGAGCACGCGACCCAGATCAACGAGGTTTTCCGCCAGATGGGAGAGATCTCGGGATCCTCCACCAGCGTCGGCGTCATCCAGGCAGTAACGGGATCCTTCTCTCATGTCTTCGAGGTCAAACAGGCCATCGACCGGGGTGAAGCCGTTGCCATCCTGGCAGACCGGATCCATCCCAACGAGATAGGCCGCGAGATCGAAGTCGACTTCCTCGGCGAGCCGGCACGCCTTCCATCGGGCCCGCTTCTCCTAGCCGCGACCTTGGGCTGCCCGGTTATTACGATGGCGGGCATACGTGCCAGCAGTAGAGGATACGACATCCACGTTGAACGCTTTGCCGATCCGGTCCGAATTCCGCGGGGCGATCGCCCAAGACGGCTGCAACATTACGTCCAGGTCTACGCGGATTCCCTCGCAAAGTTGTGTCTCCTTGCGCCGCTGCAATGGTTCAACTTCTATGACTTCTGGGCGAAGGTGCCGCAAGCGATCGATGAACAGCGAGCAAAATGAGGCGAGCCCCGAAGAAATAGCGAAGCAGATCGCCTCCGGTCGAGCCTATAACCGATGAATCTGGATCGCTATGCGTCGCTAGCCCGCTCGCGTCCAAACCCAGGTGCGCTTGGGATGAACGAGCCTGAATCTGGGTTCCTTGGGATCGTTCCTGAGAAACCAGCTCAGGAAGAGAAGAGCATCGGTTCCCGGCTGGGAGCTCGCTTTCGCACCGGCTTCAAGGCTGAGTTCCAGGTCACCGCTGCCGTTGGCCGGGGCCAGAACCAGAGCCAAGGCATAAGACCCCTCGTGGGCATCGGATCGACCGCCAACGATGTCGGGGATCGCTGCGTCACCGGCGACCAGCAGTACCGGTCTCGGTTCGTCGTGGGCTGCGTGCAGAACCGAGACTGCCTCCAGAAATCCATGAGCAAAGGTCTCTTGCCTAGCCGCGATCGAAGTACTCGCTTCACGATTGTTGGCGTAAATGGAAAATAGACCCGCCTGAGTATTGTGAACCGAATGGCTAAAGCGAGCAGGTGAAAGCGGGTCGTCCACCGCTAGCTCTTCGAGCATCGAAATCATCGTCGACAACGAT
>DUCH01000100.1 GCA_012959865.1 Myxococcales bacterium
GCGAAAGCCCCTTTCTCACCTTCGGGCCCGGCGAGTTCGAGCTGACCGTAGACCAGGAAGCGGACTTCTTGGCCCAGTCCGAGGCCACCGCCAACGCGTTGTATCTGGTGGGCCTGGTGGAGGGCGAAATCGTGGCCTCCTCGGGCACCATGGGCTCTGCCCGGGCGCGCTTGATGCACCGCGTGGAGTTGGGAATGTCGGTGCGCCAAGCCTATTGGCGGCAAGGCATCGGCGCAGCGCTGCTCGACGCCATCATCGATTGGGCCCGCGCCAACCCCGTGGTCACCAAGCTGGATCTGCAGGTCGCCACCACCAACGCGGGGGCGGTGGCCCTCTACTTGAAGAAGGGCTTCCATAAGGAGGGCGCCCTACGCAAGCAGATGATGGTGAACGACGTGGCCCAAGACCTCTTCCACATGGGCCTCGACGTGGAGTGACCCAGAGCGACGCAACTGTGGCCGTACTCGTCTTGCCCTGGGCGACGATGGGTCAACATCGCCTTTACTCTGTAAAGACGACCTGCGGCCACTTGGCACACGGTTCTGTCAGTTGTCTTCCCCGAAAGGTCGGCAAAAGGCTGGAATCAGTGGGGGAATTTCCTCAGATCACGAGCCCCCGAACCCTCCACCGCCCTCCTCCTCGGCCTCGGACTTGTGGGCTTGGCTGCTCGGAGGCGCTCGCTGGGCTGAGTGTTCGGGTCGCCCTACTGCGGCATCCCAAGCGACGGCGCTTCCTCCCTCACCGGGCTCCCGCATGACTCGCAATGCGGCGCCTCGGCATCGCGCTTTTTCTGTTCTTCGAGGAGGTGCGCGTCCAAGGCGAGCAGCGCGCGGCGGCGGTCGAAATAGAGTTGAGTAAGCCCAACCCTGCCGCTACGTGATAGAGCGTTCAGGAGCGTCTCAGGACGTCACCCCGTCAATGTATAGGTACATACGGGTACGTACGGCTTCGTTTGGGTACGTCATGCGGACCAAAAAGCGGACCCGTGGAGGGGCGGTAACGGGACTGGCCCCGTCGCGGGGCTCCAGATAAGAGCTCGACATAACGCCCATACCCGGACGTTGTGCCAGAACCCAGCTTGAATGTCCTATCCACGACGCTCCTGGGCTGGGTTCGCCTCCACGCCCCGCCGGCTCTCGCGGCTCGGCTCGACGGCTGCGAGGAGTGCGAGGTGGAGTACGTTCCGTACGACTGGGGCCTCAACGACCGCCCCCCGCGCTGAGCCGGCCCCGTCCGGATCACTCTGTGCCAGAATCCGGGTCACGGAGGGGGTCCAGATGGCACCGGCAAAGCCGCAGTTTCCCCAGAGTCCGCCGGGTCGTCAGCTGGCGTGGCTGCTAGAGCGCGTCGGGCGCGAAGGCAACGACGCGGCCGACGGCGACCGGGAGCGGTTCGTTCCGGGCTCCCGCATCCTCCGGGAAGCGGACGGCGTCGCCGGCTTCTTCCGGCGTCTCGCGATGCGCCTCGGGCCGGCGCGGGTCGAGTCCGCTCGCGCGGACTCCGAGCGCCAGGCGTCGGCGTGGCTCGCGGCGGACGACGGAAAGCGCTGGCGGCTTTCGTGCGAGGTCGAGGGCGACCCTCCCCACCGCATCAGCGGTGTCGACTGGCAGCGCGAGCTCGACTTCGACGTCGTCGTGCGCGAGGCCACCGAGGGGGACGGGGCCGCTCTCGCGGAGATCGAGCGCGGCTGTCCCCTCGTCCTCGGCGATGGGCAGATGGTGATCGACCGCGGCAGCGACTACTTCGCCTTCGCCCGGCTGATGGAGGACGTGACCGTCTCCTTCGGGCTGATCGACGGCGAGCCGGCGGGGATTAACTGCGGTGCCCTCCGGACGGCGCGGATCGGCGGTGTCGACCGCCGCATCATGGTGGCGATCCACACCCGGATCCTGCCCCAACACCAGCGCAAGGGTCTGTGGGGCGCGTTGAGCCGACTCCTCGGGAAGAAGTACCCCGACGTCGACGGGAGCATCGGTTACGGCTCCGTCGACAACCTCGCGATCCAGCGAGGGTTCGCCGCCGTCGCCGAGAAGTGGGACCCGGGGCCGGTTCGACTCCAGCTCGACTGCGGGACGTTGGCTGGTCCTGCGGTCGGCCGGGCGGCCACGCCCGAGGACGCTCCCCGTATCGTCGAGATCCTGAACGCCTGCCACGAGGGCGAGGAGATGTACACGCCCTACACGACGACGACTCTGCGAGAGCGTCTCGAGCGAGCACCGGCGCAGTATTCCTGGGGCCACGTCCGTCTGACCGCAGGCGCGGTCGTCGGTGTCTGGCCCGCGGGCGAGTCGATCTGCATCGTGGCCGAGGCGCAGGGGGAGCGGGTGGAGTCGCGACGCGGCGTCGTGTTGGACTACGGGTTCGTGCCCGGGCGCACTGGAGCCGAGGAGGAGCTGGCGGCGCTGCTGCGCGACGCCTGCGCACGCCTTTGCGAGCGGGGGATGGACACCCTCTCGCTCTTCAGCTCGCCGGGGTCTCGGGGCTACGCCGACCTGTCGGCCCTGGCCAGAGAGGCAGAGGCCTTCTACGCCTGGACCCCCGGCGTCCCGGTTCCCGACGACGTCGCACGGGTCGGCATGTATACGGATGCGATCTATTTCTGAGGCCGGTAGCATGAATGCTCGCCGGGCGACGAGCCCGCCACAGGGCTCCCCTATGGATTTAACATAACGCCCAGGCTCGGACGTTGTGCCGGAAGATAGCTTGAATGTCCTATCTTCCTCGCCGCGGATCAACTCCACGAACGCCACACGATCGACCCCGAAACCTGGCGGGCACTCGCCGCTGAACTCAGCCCCGCGCAACTCGTCGAACTTACCTTCGTGGTTGGGAATTACACCATGTTTTCGATAGTCGCGAACGCGACCAAGATTCCACTCGAGCCGGGGCTCCCGGCCATGCCACCGTGTTGGAAATCACGCGCGGTACGGCGGCTCATCCTTTGATCGTTTAGAATCTCGCGATGGCCACAGCGAAACTCTTGCGCGTTCTCGTCACCCTGATCATCGCAGCATTCATTTCTCTTCCAGCCGCGCTCGTCACGCGCGCCGAAGATGAAGCGCCGGTCGTCGACCATGAAGCCAGCGTCAGCTCCGAGGCGGAAGTGAGTTGTTGTAGTCAAGGCTACGAGTGCACCCCGATCGATCCCGATGCCAGCCACGAAGACGACTTCGAAGACGACGACGGACCCGCATGCCACGGCATCGTGACCTGCACGTTCTTCGTTGGGGGCCAGATCATCGCGCTGCCGTTTCGCCTGCTCAACGCGGTTTTCAAGATCGTGATCTGAGGTCGTCTGCGCGCAACGGTCAGGCTTCCAAATCGCCCGCCCATACGTTCAACCCGGCCCGCTACGCGAGATTTAGCGTAACGCCCATACTCGGACGTTGTACGGGAAGGCAGCTTGTATGTCCTATCCCCCACCCACCACTTCGACCCGCTGCTCTCCCATCAGCCAGACTAGCTTCCATTATGCTGTGCAATGGAGATGACACTGAAGTCGGACTTCCGTCAACAACCGAGCAGGCACTGAGGCACAGACAGACATCTCCGGCCCCGATCGATAGTAGGGTATTGTTCCAAACGCACGTCGTCTCACCCTCGCAAAAGAGAACATGCCCCACGACTGAGTCGCCATGAACTCTCGCGCCACAAGGGCCGACTGGAGGAGCCTGCCATTCCTGTCTCAAGATCAACCTTCCCCACGGCGCAGACCATTCGGTCCCCGCGATCTCCTTTTCTAGAGCGAAATCGGCCCGCTCATCGCTTTCAAAGACGACTCGCGCTCGGCGCCTTCTTCCTCACACTGATCGTCTTCAACACCGGCATCTCGGCGGAGCAGGAGGATACGAGCGGTCGAGACGCCTGGGTGCCCGCCGACCAGATCGGCGGCTTCTACGAGCAAGAGTGTCAGGTCTGCCACGGCCCGTCCCTTGAAGGCACTGCGCAGGGGTCCGCCTTGGTGGGAACGGCACTGAGCGGAGAAGAAAGCATCGAGGCACTGACACGCAGCATTGCCGAAGGGGCGCCCACTCGGGGCATGCCAGCTTGGCGCGAAACCCTGACAGCCTCACGGATTCGGAGCTTGGCCCTGTACATACTCGAAAAACGGGCGCGCCCACCCAGCGAAAACGATTACGGGTTGGGTCCACTGCCCATCGTTCCAGGGCATGTCATGGCGTCGGAAGAACACGATTTCAGACTGGAGACCCTGGCTGAAAACATACTCCACCCCTATGGGGTCGCGGCCTTGCCCAATGGGGATATTCTTTTGACCGAACGCACTCAGGGCCTTCGTGTTGTCTCGGCAAAGGGAGAGATCTCCGCTCCAGTGCGAGGCACACCCCGGATCTATACCGACGGGGTGATCCGGGGCTACACCTATACCGGCCTGGGTTGGATGCTGGATGTCGCCATCCATCCGGAATATGAAAAAAACGGTTGGATCTACCTTTCCTACGGTGACCGGTGCTCGGACTGCAACGCCATCAGCCGATCCTCCGGAGAGCCGGTTTCCATGGTGGCCCTGGTTCGGGGACGCATCAAAGATGGAAAGTGGACGGACCAGGAAGAGCTCTGGCAGGCGGATCACACAGCGTATAGTGGTGGGACGGAATTGGCCGTTGGGGCCCGAATCGCCTTCGACGAAAAAGGCTACGTTTACTTGACGATCGGGGCCAGAGACGACTACGAGAGAGCGCAGGACCTCCGCTGGCCCGACGGTAAGATTCTCCGACTTCATGACGACGGTCAAATCCCAAAGGACAACCCTTTCGCCGACACAAAGGGAGCCCTTCCCGAGATCTGGAGCCTCGGACACCGCAACGCCCAGGGCCTGGAGTATGACCCGCATGGCGGCTTGCTCTGGTCGAGCGAACATGGACCTCGAGGCGGGGATGAAGGCAATGTCATTCTGGCCGGGCACAACTATGGCTGGCCCCGCGTAAGCCTGGGCATGGAATACGACGGCAGTCCCATCGGCCAAGGCAAGCCCCATGGTCTGGACCCTGAAACCCTTGAAGCGCCCCGCATCGACTGGACGCCCAGCCTGGGTGTCTCGGGCATCGACTTCTATGAGGGAGAAGCCTTCCCGAAATGGGCCCATAACCTCATGGTCGGCACACTTTCTCGCAACGAAGTTCACCGCGTGGTCATACGCAATGGACAGGCCACCCATAGCGAAGTCCTGATCCGCGACCTCGGCCGGATTCGCGATCTCGCGGTCGGGCCAAGAGGACGTGTCTACCTGCTGCTGGAGCATGGTCAAGGTAGCCGCCTGGTCTCGATCCTTCCGGTCGCGACCCTTCCGGTCGCGACCCTGAAACCTTCCCACTGAAGAACAGCCCGCTTCTCACCGAATAGGGGCGACCCGATACCACCCACGCCACTGCTCTCCCGCGCACGGGCGAACAAAGGGATTCGAATTGTTCTACCACTCGAAGAAAAGCAACACTGAACGAAGGAGAGGCACGCCTCATGGAAGGACCCGTTACGGGGCTCCCCTTAAGGATTAAACACAACGCCCACACTCGGACGCTTCGCCCCGTCACGGGCTCTCCCTAGGGGGAGCCCCGTGACGGGGAATGCGGATATATAGATAGATAGATAGAAGGAGAAACAAGCGAACGAGAAGCGCCAAGGCGGAAAGAAATACGAAGCGTCGACCCCGGTCGTCACCAGCCTCACACCCAGCGTCGGCCTGGCGTTCGGAGATCAGGCCGGCCAGGCACCCAGCCAGATAATCTGAATCACAAGGCCGATCGCATATACAGGAAATCCGACAGCACAGACCGCGGCCGCTCGAACGGTACTCGTGTAGTCCAAGGCCTGTCGAACAGCGACCACCATGGAGACAAGCATCCAGATCGTGGTCACGACAAAAACGGGCAGCGCGAGAACGGGAATCAACATTAAGAGCCGCAGCATGCCGGGCGCACTGGAAAATCCGATCGTTCGCAGAAGTTCTCCGTGATCGGCCACGGTGTCGCTCGTCGGCAGGAAACGAGTTCCGATGAAATACGTGACGTAGGCCCAGATATACCAGAGCACGATCGCCGCCAGGGTATGCCATAGGATGCCGCCAACACCGCTATTTTCGAGGCTACCAATTCCCGTGGCAATTGCGGAAAGAACAACCACGGCAAAAGCTTGTCCATTGGCAGTTGTGTCCGCCTCCACGTCTTCATAGGAGTCAGGATTTAACAAAGCCGCGCCCAGTATTCGTTTAAAAAATTTCCTCATGGCTCGTCCACCCCAGTGGCGGGTTCAACCCTCGTTGTTGGCCCAGACTCGACAACGCTTCAGCGTCTGCGGAATTTTCTTTCGGCTTACGGTGTCCTGTAGCCATCCGGGTAGAACACCGCCGACCCGC
>DUCH01000101.1:0-19197 GCA_012959865.1 Myxococcales bacterium
CGGGGCTTGGAAATCGAGTAGATCGCCAAGGACCTCGCCGTCCTGGCGTTTGAGATACACATCGGGACCGACTCCGCGTTGGCTGGAAGTGCGCCCGCTGGCGTCGGCTCCGTCGATTTTGGGAAACTTCAAAGCCGCTAGCAGGGTAGGGGCGATGTCGATCGCCCGGGCGGCTCGATCGTGCAGTCCGGCCACCACTCCGGCGCCAGCGAACCAGAGAGGCGCACGCGCTTGGCGGACATGCAGGGCACCGTGGGTGCCCGGCTGAATCCCGAAGGCCCAATCCTTGGGCGAGACGATCAGGTCGGGCGCGTGGGGCGAATCAAAAAGTTGGGCGATCCGCTCGTAGCCAAAGGGATAGCTCTGGCCCGAGGGCGCGATGAAGCGCCGAGCCGGATCCGCCGATGCGAAACCCGAGGCTTCGGCGGCGGCACACTCCTCGGCGACACTGCGCAGGGCCGCCGGGTCCTGGGCACCGACGGGATTTTCGCCGATCACCTCCTCGACTCGAAACTCGAGCCCCTTTTCCCCCGCCCAGCGCGTGAAGGCCACCATCCCGCGAAGCGACCAAACTTCGTAGCGACCGGCTTTCGGGTCCTCGGGCGGACCGCGCCGAAAAGCGATGACCAGGTCGACCTGATCGCACACCTCGGGGTCCTGGAGGAGCGAGCGAATGGCGCGCTCCGCCGACTCGGATTGCTGTTCGCCGACCCCCTGATCGACCAACCGTTCGGGCCCGTGAAGAATGCTTGCCATGCTTGTCTCCCTGCCTTCGGCCCCCCGGCCAGCTTCGCTCCAGCTTAGCTTCTTTCCCACTGAATCCGGATGCCGACGGGCCGAGTCCCTATACTGAACGGCATGGACTCAATTCTCTGCGAAGTGAACGCGGGCGTAATGGTTTTGACCCTCAACCGCCCCGAAAAGAAAAACGCCTTCAATACGGCCCAGTGGAAGGGCTTGCGCCAAGCGCTCGCCCAGGCGCGGCAAGACCCCAGCGTGGGAGTGGTCGTTCTCACCGGGGCGGGCAAGGATTTCTCGGCGGGCCAAGATCTCACCGAAATGCTCAGCGGCGGAGGCGGCGGCGAGGACGGCGATGGCGGACCCGAAGCGCATCCCTTCTTCCTGACCATGAAAGAACTCTACGCCTTCGACAAGCCTCTGCTGGCCGCCGCCAAGGGGGTGGGGGTGGGCTTCGGCGCCACCTGTCTTTTTCACTGCGACATCGTTTACGTGGGCGAGAGCGTTCGGTTGCGGCTGCCCTTTGTGAATCTGGGTCTGGTCCCCGAAGCCGCGAGCAGTTACATGCTGCAAACGGTGATCGGTTACCAGCGGGCCGCCGAACTCTTCTTTACCGCCGAGTGGATCGACGCCGAGCGCGCGGTGAGCAGCGGCATCGCCGCTCGATCCTTTCGCGACGATGAACTGTTGGAGGCCACCCTCGCCAAGGCCCGCGAAATTGCTCAGTGGCCGGCCGCCTCTCTCCAGGCCACCAAGCAAACCTTGCGCGCTCCGCATTTGGAGGCGATCTGGGCGGCGGAGAAAGCCGAGCAGGCGGGCATGAAGGCTCAAGTGGGTTCGCCCGAGAACGTCGAGGCGGTGACGGCCTTCATCGAGAAACGCCCACCCGATTTCCAGAAATTGCTCAAGAAGGCCTGAACTCGTCCGCTGATCAGGGGATTCCGAGAGTGTCGCCCAGTTCCTCGGCGAGTTTCCGCTTGTCGATCTTGCCCGTGTCGGTAAACGGCAGGGTTCCGCTCGGGTAAACCACGATATGACGCGGCACCTTGTAGGCCGACAACTCGCGCTTTATTCGCGCGCGCAGAGCTTCCCCGGTGGCCGACTCGCCGATCTCGAGCACGACTGCGGCCTCCACGCTTTGTCCCCGGTCGGCGTCGGCGAGGCCCACCACGTAGGCCTCCTTGACCTCGGGCTGGGCGACGAGCACCTGCTCGACCTCGCTGGGCGTCACGTTGGCCCCCCCGGACTTGATCATCTCCCCCAGGCGACCTGTGAAATAGAGAATGCCTTCGGCGTCGAAATAGCCCGCGTCCCCGGTGCGATAGAAACCGTCGAGCTCGAAGACCGCTTCGCGCTCGACCTTGTAGAGACCCTGCATCAGCGAGTAGCCCCGCACGCAGATCTCGCCGAGTTCGCCCTGGGCGAGTTCGGCGCCGGTGTCGGGATCGACGATCCGGTGGCTCATGCCGTCGAGCGCACTGCCAAAAGAACCCCGCCGGCTCTCGGGCAGGGCCCCCTCCAGGCGGGTCCATGTATGGGGACCACAGGTCTCGGTCATTCCAAGCGCCGTGGGGCGCAGCAGCGGATCCTCGGGGACGAGGGTCGTGGGCAAGAGGTCGGGCACATTCCCCGCGCGCAGACTCGAGAGATCGCGGCGCTGAAAATCCGGGTGTTCGGCCAGGGCCTTGCCAAAATGGGGCCACCCCAAGGCCACCGTGATGCGCTCGCGCTCGAGGAATGCAAGGGTGGCCCCTGGCTCGAATACCTCTTGGCTGAGGGTGGTCGCGCCCACCTGCATATTGCCCACCAGGGAGAAGACGAAGCCCCCAACCCAGAAAAAAGGCATGGGGGACCAGACGCGATCGCTGGACTCGAGATCTCGCCCGCTGGCGAGATTGTAGGCGTGACGGATCACCGTGCCCTGGCTGTGAATCGCGCCCTTGGGATCGGCGGTGCTCCCCGAGCTGTAGAGAATCGCCATGGGGTCGGCGGGGGTGACGCACGCCTCCACGGCCTCGAACAGCGCCGGATCGATCTCACTCTCCCCGGCGGCGAGCAGGTCCGCCTCGCTGCCCGCCCAGGCTCGGTCGCAATCGCCCCAGAGATAGACCTGGCGCAGATGGGGGAGTTCGAGGAGGCGGAGCGGCCCGGCCCCCGCATTCGCGAGCCCCGGTGCGGCCGCCTCCAGGCGCTCGCAGTAGTCGTGGCCCAGCAGGCTTGGCAGCATGAGCAGGGTGTGGACATCCGCGTGGCGAAGAATCCAGTGCATCTCGCGGGTTTGGAAGAACGTGTTGAGCGGAACCAGCACGGCCCCCACCCGGGCCACCGCGAGCCAGGCCACCAACCAATCGGGCCCGTTGGGCATCAGTACTCCCACCCGGGTTCCCTTGGCGACGCCCCGGGCCAGCAGGCCCCGGGCCAGCCGAGCCGACTCGGCCTCGGCCTCGCGGTAGGAAATTCGCCGATCGTCGAGCACGATCAATTCGTGATCGCCGTGCTTTTGCGCCAGGCTACGAATGAAAATCGGAACTGTGGGGGGGGCATCGGGAAAGGGCATGAGGGCGGAAACTCCTGGCGCCGGGCCGCGGCTTCCCCGGCGGACCGGGCGCGCTAACTTGACGCTTCGTCACATCCTACCCCGACAACGGGTCCCCGCTAGGGGAGTCCGAAAACGAGGCGCAGGCGTGGAGTTCGACTGGACAGAGGACGATGCCCGCCACCGCGAGGCGCTGCGCGACTTCCTCGCGGAAGAGTTGCCCGCGGACTGGGAGACGATCTCCCAGCACGGGCCGGGAGGGGATGCCCAGGCGGCGTTCTCTCGACATTTCTGCGGGCGCATGGCCGCGCGGGGCTGGCTCACCCAGCACTGGCCCGAGGAATATGGAGGCCAGGCCGCTTCGCCCTGGCGCCACGCCGTAGTGGGCGAGGAAATGTGGGCCATCGGCGAACCCCGGGGCGCCCAGTACATGAATGTCAATTGGATCGGCCCCGCCCTCATGACCTACGGAACCGAGGCCCAGAAGGCCGAACACCTGCCGCGGATCTCCGCCGGCGATGTGCTCTGGTGCCAGGGTTTCTCGGAACCCGAAGCGGGCAGTGACCTGGCCGCTCTGCGCACCCAGGCGCTTCGCGTCGAGGACGAGTACGTGATCAACGGATCCAAAATTTGGACCTCCTATTGCAACCACGCCGACTTCATCATCCTGCTGGTGCGCACCGATCCGGACAGCCGCAGGCAGCGCGGCATCTCGGTGCTGCTCGTCCCCATGGCGACACCGGGCATCGAGATCCGCGAGATTCCGTCCGTGGTCGGCGAGCGCTACTTCCACGAGGTCTTCTTCACCGACGTGCGGGTCCCCGTCAGTACACGACTCGGCCCGGAGAACGAGGGCTGGCAGGTGGTGGGCCACGCCCTGCAATTCGAACGCGTGGGGGCCGCCCGTTATGCGCGCGCCGCGGTGACCCTGGACCGACTGGCGGCCATCGCCCAAGAACGCGGCCTGCTGGAGGATCCCATCGTGGTCGATCGCTTGGGCGAGGCCCGGGCCCTTTGCGAAGCCGCCCGGGTGCTGACCTACAAGGTCATCGATCTGCGCGCTAAAGGCAGCCCGCCCACAGCGGACACCCAACTCGCCCGGGTCCTGGGCACCCGGGCCGACAACGCCATCGGGGTGCTGGCGCTGGAAATCGTCGGGCCCGAGGCGCTGGAATACGGCTCGTTCGCGGACAGCAATTTTCGCCTGGCCATGACGGCCGGGGTCGCGGTGGGGGCCACCGAGGTGCAGCTCAACTTGATTGCCTCGCGCTTTCTCGGGTTGCCCCGTGAATAGAATGCGTGATCGACGGGAGACCCGGTGGACTTCGACCTGAACCCAGAACAGCGCGCGGTGCTCGAAGCTGTGGAGACACTGCTGGACAAGCACGCGGGCGCGGCCCGGGCCGTGGAATTGGCCAAGGAGAGCGAGTACGACGGCCCGCTGGATGCGGCGCTCGAGGAAGCCGGCTACGGCGACATCGCCTCGGCGATGGGTCGACTGGAGGCGGCGCTCATCGTGGAGACGGTGGCGAAACGCGGGGGCGTGGTGTCCGCTGGCGCCCGGCTCCTGGCCGCGCCCGCGCTCTCCCTGGATGCGCCCCGGGGTCCCGTCGCTCTGATGCGCGCGGGGCATTCCGGCCCGGTGCGCTACGCGGCTCACGCCCGGACGCTGCTGGTGCTCGACGGGGAAGCCGCGCGGCGTATTCAGCTCGCGCCCGGCGTGTGCTCCAAGGTGCCTTCGAATTTCGGTTTTCCCATGGGCCGGGTCCCCGACGAAATCGCCGCCGGTGGAGAAACCCTGGCTCCGGGCGACGGCGCGCGTTTGCAGGATGCCTGGCGGTTGGGACTCGCCGCCGAGGCGGTGGGCTGCATGGAGGGCGCACTCGGGCAGACCGCGGTTTATCTCAAGGAGCGGAAACAATTCGGCCGAGCCATCGCGTCGTTCCAGGCCGTCCAGCACCGGCTGGCGGAGTGCGCGATCCAACTCGAAGCGAGCCGCTGGCTCACCCGCGAAGCGGCCCACACCCGAGGAGCGAGCGAAGCCATTGCCACCGCGGCCGCCTTCGCGCTCGACGCCGCAGGCCATGTCTTTGCCGAGACCCATCAGCTCTCGGGCGCGATCGGGTTCACCCGGGAGCACGACCTCCACGTCTGGAGCATGCGCCTCCACGCACTCCGCCAGGAACTCGGGGGCGTGGGCGGACATCGGCGTGCGGTGGTCGGCCAGCGTTGGGGCGCGGGGGAGGGAAAGCGCGATGGGGAGGGCGTCGGTTGAGCATCGATCTCGACTTCGATGCCGGCCAGCAAGCCCTGGCTGACGCGGTGAGCCAGTTCTGCAAGGACCACTGGACCGACGCCGATGCCCGGGAGCCGGGCCCGGGCTTCAGCCGCGAACGCTGGCGGGCTCTGGCCCAGCTGGGCGTGCTGGCCGCCGGGGCGCCGGGTGAAGCGAGCGGGGCACTGGAGGTTTGCGCCATCGCCGAGGCTCTGGGCCGCGCGGCCTTTCCGGGTCCCCTGGTGGCGAGCTTCCTCGCCCAGCAGGTTCTCCCCGCTGACGAGGCCGCGCGGATCGCGTCTGGGGAGACGCTGGTCTGCGTGGGCACGCCGCCGCTGATCGCCTGGGCGGACCACGCCCAGTGCTTTCTCGAATGCGACGGGAGCCAGCTTTACCGCGGCGAGCCCGCGGGCGGAGTGATGTCGGAGCTGGGCTTCGGCGGTGAGGCGTGGGGGAGGGTGGGGCTCGTGCGGGGCGATGCGCTCCCCGAAGCGGCCCGCGGTCTGGCCCTGGGCGAGATCGTCCGCGCCGCCTACCTGGCGGCTGCTGGCGCGCGCCTGGTGGCCGACGCCGCCGAGCACGCCCGTACCCGGCAACAGTTCGGGCGCCCGGTCGGAGAGTTTCAAGCTGTGGCGCACCCCCTCGCCCAGGTCCATATGCGACTGGAGGCGGCGCGTGGCCTGGCCCGGGCGGCGGCCTGGGTCTTCGATGCGGGCGCGGTGGCCGACGCCGGTCGCCGGGCCGCGACTGCGGGCCTCTCCGCTTCGGGGGCGGGCCTCGATGCGGTGCATGTCAGCCATCAGGTGTTCGGCGCGGTGGGGATCACCGTGGAAGGTCCGGCCTTTCCCATTTCCCGCCGCATTCGCTCGGTTGCAGTCCAGGGCCTCGCGACCCAGCGAGCCCGGGAAGCCCTGTGCGGCGAATACGGTTGGGTGGCCTGATGCCGGCGAACCCAGCAGAAGAGGGGGCACGATGACCGAGCGGGCGATCGACTTGGACGGACCCCTTGCGGGTGTTGTCTACGAAAAACGGGACGGCATTGCGCGCATCACCCTCAACCGCCCCGAACGCGGCAATTCGCTGACCCCGGCCATGCACGGCCTCTTTCACGCGCTTTGGACCGACGTGCGCGAGGACCCGGACGTACGCGTGGCACTCGTGGCCGCCCGGGGCGAGCGCCATTTCTGCACGGGCTTCGATGTCGCTGAGACCGAGGCCGACGATGCCGACGCCGTTTTCAGCGAGGGCCCCCTGGCGGAGTCGGTGCTCTGGTCCCCGTATCAGAACAAGGTCTGGAAGCCGGTGATCTGCGTGGTGAACGGACTCTGCGTCGGCGGCGGGCATCATTTCGTGGTGGATGCGGACATCGTGATCGCCAGTCGCAACGCCGCCTTTATGGACAGCCATGTGAACGTGGGCATGGTGGGCGCCATCGAGAACATCGGCCTGACCCGGCGCCTACCCCTGGGCTCCGCCCTGCGCATGACTCTGCTCGGCCGCCACTACCGGATGAGCGCCGAGCGCGCGCACCAACTGGGTCTGGTGGATGAACTCGCCGAGTCGCCCGAGGCCGCCCTGGCCCTGGCGGAGGCGATGGCCGAACAGATGCGGGGCAACTCGCCCGAGGCCATGGCGCGTTCCAAACAGGCCATCTGGGGGGCCCTGGAACACCCTTACACCGAGGCCATGGAACGGGGCTGGGCGCTCCTCCAAGCCCATTGGCGCCACCCGGACTTCCAGGAGGGCCCGCGGGCTTTTGCCGAAGGCCGCGACCCGGTCTGGAACCCCGACCCCCGGGCGCGAATCGAGGACGATTCTTGAGAATCCATTTCTCCAGCGAGCAAGAGGCCTTCCGAGCAGAAGTTCGGGTTTTTCTGGAACCCTACCGCGGCCTCGACGGTTTCTTCGGCCAGGGCCTCAAGTGGCCGGAGGTACGAGAGTTGTTCCGCGCCATGGGGGAGCGGGGTTGGCTCGCGCTGGCCTGGCCCGAGAGTGCGGGCGGCCTGGGGCGTGGCCCCGCCTGGGAGTACATCCTCTGGGACGAGGTCGCCTACGCGCGCGCGGCCCGCAACCCGCTCTCGGCGGGCATCGTGGCGCGCACCCTGATCCGCCACGGCGACGACGCCCAGCGCGCCGAGTGGCTGCCGCGCATCCGCAGCGGCGAGCTGCATTTCTCCCTCGCGTATTCCGAACCCGAAGCGGGGTCGGATCTCGCGGGCCTGCGCGTTCGCGCCGACCGGGATGGCGAGCACTACACCGTCCAGGGCCAGAAGTGCTGGCAGAGCTACGCCCAGGACATGGACTGTTTTTGGCTGCTGGCCCGCACCGGAAGTCCCGACAGCCGAGGCCGGGGGCTCAGTCTCTTTATTTGCGAGAAGGAGCGCGAGGGGGTGACGGTGAGCGGGCTCCCCACCCTCGACGGCGACCAACTCAACGCGGTGCATTTCGACGCTGTACGGATTCCCGCGAGCCAGCGAATTGGTCCCGAGAATGGCGCATGGACGATCATGGGCGAGGCCCTGGCCGACGAGCGCCATATCCAGTTTCCCCCGGGCCGCGTGCGCCGCGACCTCGAGGAGATGGCCGACTGGCTTCGGGAAGCCGGGCTCTCGAACGACTCCGCGGTGCGCCGCGCCCTGGCGCAGCTGGCGGTGGAAGTCGCCGAGGTGGAGATGCACGGCCTGCTCGTCCTCGACGCCATGCAGAAGGGACGCCCGGCCGCCGCCGCCGCCGCAGCGAACAAAATCGCCCACACCGTTGCGTGTCAGAACATCGCACGGGCGGTCGCAGAATTCGGCGGACCCGCGGCGCTGATGGCAGGCAGCCGCCCCGATCTTCTCTGGCGCCACGCGCTCTGGGAAACCATCGGCGGCGGCACCACGGAGATCATGAAGGGGATCGTCGCCCGGGAGGCCCTGGGACTCGACGCCCGCGGCTAGCCCCCGAGCGGACCCGGAGCCCGGCGCCGCCGATCAATCGCCCGACCGAGTCAGGGGCTCCACCTCGGGCCAGACCGCTTCGCCACCGGCGCGGAAGAGCGCGAGGATGGGTTCGGGGAGCCACTCGGTCACCGCCACCGCGAAGGCGGGGCGGGCCAGGATCATGCGGACCTTCTGGGAACAGGTGGAGGCGGCATTGTGGTAGAGCTCGAGCATCGGGCTTCCTTTCGACGGACTGGGGTTGGTTTTCTTTCAGGCGGTTTCTGCGGAGGGCGCTGGGTCGGGCCGATTCGATCGGGCGAAACGGTCCGGGTCAATCGGTGCCGGGCAAACTCGCGGCATCCCCCGGGCGCTCGACGAGTTCGATCCGGGTCCCGTCGGGATCGGTCACGAAGACGACACGGGAACGATAGGCCGGATTGTCGATGCGGGTGGAGTCCAGCACCCCGGCCCCCAGCCCGCGAAGCGCCTCGACATCGGCCTCGAGATCGTCGGTGCGGAGCGAAAGGTGGGTCAGGCCGCGTTGATTCATGGCCCGGGGAACCGGGTCTCCTCGGTGCCCGGGCCTTGCGTAGTAGAGCAGTTCGATGCAGGTCCCGTCGCGTTCGAGATAGACCACATCGAGGGCCAGACCCGGGAGTTCGAGCAACTGCTCGGCGTGCTCGCCCTCCACGTGGAGCCGGTGAACCTCGCGAAAGCCGAGTCCTTCGCCGTAGAAGCGGCAAGCGACCTCGAGGTCGGCCACGCAGATTCCGATATGGGAGAGGTGCTGGATCGCCATGGGGGGCTCCGGGCAGGGCTGGAATGGAGGGGCTGGACTGCATGGGGCAGGCATGTAGCGGCTGGACTGTAGGGAATGGGCCCGCGGCCGGCGAAGGAAGGAGTTGCGATCGGATAGGCCGTCAAATATCGTCGCGGGCCGGGACTGCTCCCCCAACCGCGAGGTTCCCCATGACGGCGGACGCAAAAGACTCTCCAAACGAAGAAGTCACCCTCGACACCGCTCCGGTGGACAAGTGGATTGGTATTCCTCTCGGCGGCGGGCAACTCAAGGACCCGGTGGCCCCCAATGATCTGCGCCGCTGGGCCCAGGGGATGCAGAACGCCAACCCCCTCTACCACGACGACGTCTACGCGTCGGAGCCCGACTCGCGTTTCGGAACCCTCGTTGGCCCCGCATCCTTCGCGGTGGCCACCGACGATAGCCACGGCGCAGGGCCCGCGATCCAGGGCACGATCCCCGGCACCCATATGCTTTTCGGAGGGGACGAGTGGTGGTTCTTTGGACCCCGCATTCGCCCGGGCCAACGGATTGCTCGGGACCGCATGCTCTTCGACTACAGGGTGACCCAGACGCGTTTTGCCGGGCCCACCATGTTCTCCCGGGGCGACACCACCTACCTCAACGATGCCGGCCAACTCATCTGCAAGCAGCGCTCGACCTCCATCCGCTACCTCGCCGAGGAAGCGCGGCGGCTCGCGCTCTTCGATGCCGAGGAAGATCCCGTGTGGAGCGAGGATCAGCTGATGGCCATCGAGGAAGAGAAGTTCGCGTACTTCAAGACCGTGCTCGAACTGGGTCACCAGCGCCGACTCTTCGTCAAGGTGGGCGATCCGTTGCCCCAACGCTTGATCGGTCCCCACACGATCGCAAGCTTTACCACCGAGTGGCGCGCATTCCAGATGACGATTTGGAACGCTTTCGCCCAGGTTCCGGGTCCCGACTCGACCCTGGACGCCGGCTGGCTCCCCGAAATGTCTCGGGACCAGGAGGGAGCGAAGGTCGATCCGACCCTGGGTGACGGGCTCTACTACGGGCCTTCGCGTGGCCACATCCAGGCGCGCTACGCCCAACTCATCGGCATGCCCCGGGGCTACGGGTATGGGGCCTCCATGGGAGCCTGGATCCTCGACTACGTGGGCAATTGGGGGGGCGAGTGGAGCGATATCGTCCACAGCAAGATGGCGTACAAATCCCCGGCCATGACCGGGGACCTGACCAAACTCGACGGGCACGTGGTGGAGATCGGATACGACGACCCGTCGGGCCAGCCCGTGGCCCAGGTGCACGTGGTCATGACCAATCAGAACGCGGATGTGCTCGCGGAAGGTGACGCGCTGATACGTCTGCCCACGGAAACCCTGCCCGGGCCCGAGCCCCGGTAAGCTCGCGTGGAGACGTCCCCTGAACTCGCCCTGCAGCCCGATGCGTCGCGTTTGACGTGGCCGCGGTTCTTGGATGATGTCGCCGAGCGCCACGGCGACCGGGTGGCGCTCTGGGTTCACGGAGGTTCCGGCGGGGCGCGCCAAGCCCTGCGCTTCGGCGAATTGCGCACAGCTGCCCGAGATCTGGCCCGGGGACTGATGGGCGCTGGCGTCGTCAAGGGCGCGCGGGTTGCGCTCTTGATGGCCAACGGGCCCGATTGGGTGGTGGCCTCGTTCGCGGTGGGCCTCGTGGGGGGGGTGGCGGTTCCGGTCAATACCTTTGCGACCCCCGCCGAGCGCGACTACATCCTCGCCCACAGCGATGCCTCATTGCTTCTGACCCAGGCCTCCATGGGGAGCCGCGACTTTGTGGGCGAAATGGCGGAGCGCCATGGTGACCTGCCCGGTGCCCAACCCGGACGACTGCGGTGGGGGGCCTTGCCCCATCTGCGCCGCATTGTCTGCTTGGGCGAAGGCGCCAAGCGGGCGGCCGAGCGATTCGGAATCGAGAGCGGAGCCGATCTCCTCGCCCACGGGCGCGATGTGTCCGAGGCACTCCTCGACGCCGCGTCCGCCCAGGTGCATCCTGCCGATGACGGCCTTTTGATCTACACCTCGGGGACCACAGCGCATCCCAAAGGCGTGCTTCATCGCCAGCGCGCCGCGGTCATTCAGAGCTGGCGCTTTGCCGAGGCCATGGCGCTGACCGCCGAGGACATTGTCCTGACCGCGCAACCTTTTTTCTGGACCGCCGGCATTGCCATGTCGTTGGGCGCGAGCCTGGCGGCGGGGGCTCGGCTCATCCTCGAGCCGGTCTTCGATGCCTCCCGCTTCCTCGAAATCATTGAGAGCCAGCGGGTCAGTACCCTGCACGCCTGGCCCCATCAGGAAAAGGCCATGGCCGAGCACCCCGACGCCGAGACCCGGGATCTCTCGAGTCTGGCGAAGATCGAGTTCAGCTCGCCTCTCGCGCCCCTGGCCGGTATCGCGCGTGACGAGTGGGGGACGTATGGATCGTACGGCCTGAGCGAGACCTTCACCCTGGCCAGCGCCCTTCCGTCCAGCGCGCCCGCCGCCCTGCGAAGCGCCACCAGCGGCCGGGCGCTGCCCGGAATGAAGCTACGCATCGTCGACCCCGAGACCGGGGATGTTCTCACACGGGGAGAAGCAAAAGGCGAAATTGCGGTCAAGGGCCTCACCTTTATGCGCGGCTACGCGAAAGTCGAACCCGAACTCTATCTCGATGACGAAGGTTTCTTTCGCACTCAAGATGCCGGCAGTGTCGACGCGGACGGCCACCTGCACTGGACGGGCCGGCTCTCCAACCTGATCAAAACCGGGGGGGCCAATGTTTCGCCCTTGGAGATTGAAGCGGCCTTGACCACTTGCGCGGGTGTTGGGGTGGCGGCTGCGGTGGGGGTTCCGCATCCCGTACTCGGTGAGATCATCGTGGTCTGCGCCGTGCGGGCGCCGGGGGCCCAGATCGAAGAGTCCGAACTGCGCACCCTTCTGCGCGGCCAACTCGCCGCGTACAAAGTCCCCAAGCGGGTTCTCTTCTTCGAGGCCGATGAACTGAATTTTACGGGCACCCAGAAACTTCAGACGGCCCCGCTGCGCGAACTCGCCCTGGCACGGCTTCGCGCCGAGGGGGCCGAGATCGAGGGCGTTCTCTATCAGACCTGAGGCGTCGGACACCGATGCCCTCGGGGACGGGCTCGCAGCCTACTGTTGTGAGGCTTTCACGAAGGCCAGATCGGCGGCCAGGGTTCGCGACGCGCGCCAGAACGCGTATCCCGCTGGGGCCAGCATCAGCGAAACAATCATCAGCGCGTAGCGGAGCGACTCGGCCCCGAAGCGCGGCTCGAGGGAATCGCTCAACCCACCCGTGATGGCCGGCCCCATGGCAAGGCCCACGATATTGATGACAAAGAGCAGCACCGCGCCCGCTGTGGCCCGCATGGCGGGTGTCGATAGGCCCTGGGTGATGGTGAAAGCAGGTGCCTGGTACATCAGTCCGAAGGCGGCCGGCGGGACCATCAAGGCCAATGCCCAGCCCGTGCTCCCGGTCAGGTAGACCCCGGCCCAGAAGGGCAGGGAGACCAGCATCGCGAGGGCCGGCAAAAGCGACCGACCCCGAGGATCGCGCTCGGCCCAGCGATCCGATAGCCAGCCGCCGGCATACACCCCAACGCCGCCCCCGATCCCAATAATCAGTGCGAGCGACGTCCCCACCTCGCCGCTCTCCATGCCGTGAGATCGCTTCAGAAACGAGGGCGCCCAAGTGACGAACGAGTAGCCCACGAATGAGTAGAGGGCCGAGCCGATGGCGGTGTTGCGAAAACTGTGGGAGCGCCAGAGAAAGGCGATGACCTCGCGGGCCGAGAACGATCGGGTGGGGGGGCCGAGTCCCTCAGCCATGCCCCGAGGCGGCTCGCGCAGCGTGAGCGCGACCACGAGGGAGAGCAACAGCCCGGGCAAACCCACCACCACGAAGGCAGTGCGCCAGCCCAAGGTCTCGTCGAGCCAGCCCCCGGCCATCAGACCCACGAGAATTCCAAGGGGCACGCCCAACGAGAAGACCCCCAGGGCCGCGCCGCGTTTCTCCGGGGGAAATAAATCGCTGATTATTGCGTGGGCGGGCGGACTCCCGCCGGCTTCGCCGACGCCGACTCCCACGCGGTACAGGAGCAGAACCGCGAAACCCGAAGCCGTGCCGCAGAGCGCGGTCATCAGGCTCCACAGGCTGAGTGAGACGACGATCACGATTTTTCGCGAGTAAGTATCCGCCAGCCGGGCGATGGGAATGCCCAGGGTCGCGTAAAAGATCCCGAAAGCCGTCCCCGAAAGCAGGCCGAGTTCTACATCCCGCAGACCCAGATCGAGTTTGATGGACTCGAGGAGAATCGAAAGAACCTGGCGATCGACAAAATTCACCACGTAGACGACGGACAGGAGACCCAGGGCATACCGGGTATAGGCCGCCGAAAAGTCCGGGGTCGCCGCGGGGCCGGGGGGACGGATCGGGTCCGAACTCATGAAGCGGCGACTCCCATGGGCTTGAAATTCCCGATCCTAAACCGGCGCTTGACCCAGAAGAGTCACGCGATGAATCCGCCGCCGGGCCTCACCGAAATCGTTGTGGACGCGATGCTGAGTCGAACGGTTGTCCCAAAATGCGATGTCACCCTTTCGCCACCGATGCCGAACTACGAAGCGTTCCTCGACCGCGTGGGCATAAAGAAATTCCAGCAACTCCCGGCTCTCCGCTTCGGGGATGCCCACGATCCGCTGGGTAAAGATCCCGTTCACGAACAGGCTCTTGAGCCCCGATTCGGGATGAACGTGCACCACCGGATGCAAGTTGCGCGTTTCGGCGTCCCACCAGGCCTGGTGCTCGGCCTGCAGGCCCTCAAGGCGCGCCTGGACCGTCGCCGGAAGCGCCGCATAAGCGGCGGTTTGGCTGGCCCATTCGGTGTCCCCACCCTTCTCGGGAATGATCCGCATATGAAGAATCGAGCCCATGGGCGGGGCGGGGAGGGCGGTCATGTCCGTATGCCACCACTCGGCTGCCGGGGCGCCCTCGGCGCTGTCGATGACGAAGATTTCGGGCCGCCCCACAGCGCCCTCTCGGGTGGGATGCACTTCGGGCGTCCCAAACGCCCGCGCAAAATCGATGTGTTCCTCTTCGGTCAACGCCTGCTCGGGGAAGATCAGGAGTCCGAACTCCACCAGCGCCGCGCGAATCTCTTGAATCGTTTGCGGCGAGAGGGGCCGAGAAAGCCGCAGGCCGAGGACTTCTGCGCCGATTTCGGGGCTCAGGGGATGCAGATCCAGCATTCGATTCCTCTTGGTGCCTGGGGCGGCGGTCCATCGTAGTCCACGGGCTCGGCGACGGGAACAGCGATTTTCTCGGCCTAGGGGAGCGGCGAGGCGGCCATCAGTCCGCCGTCCACCACCAGCGTGTGCCCGGTGACAAACGCCGCGGCGTCGCTGGCGAGGAAGACCGCCGCGCCCTTGATGTCGTCGGCTCCGCCGACCCGCCGCTGGGGAACGCTTCGCCGCAGAGCTTCCATGGCCTGGGGGTCGTCGCGCAGGTGATCCATCATGGCGGTGTCGAAGGCGCCGGGCGCGACGGCGTTGACCCGAACACCGTGGGGGGCGAGTTTGACCGCCATATCGGTGGTCAGCGCGGTCACCGCGCCCTTGCTCGCGTTGTAGGCCACCACCGGCTCCTTGGCGTCTTCGTTGCCCCGAAAGGCCGAAATCGAGCTGACATGGATAATGGCGCCACCGCCTTGCTCGACCATATGCCGAGCGACGCCCTGGGAGAGATAAAAGAGACCGCGCACGTTGAGGTCGAAGACCCTGTCCCACCCGTCCAGGGGGTAATCGAGGAGCGGTGCTGCCCAAGTTCGCCCGGCATTGTTGACCAAAACGTCGAGCCGAGGCGTCGCCCCAAGGACCTCAGCGAGCAGGCGATCGCAATCCTTGGGATCGGCAATATCGGCGCGCAGGGGGGTGGCCTGGCCGCCCTCGGCCCGGATCGCGTCCGCCGCTTCCTGACAGTGGTCGAGATTGCGCGACGCCAGAAAGACGTGGGCACCGGCCTCGGCGAGCCCGAGTGCAATGTGACGGCCAATGCCGCGACCGCCGCCGGTGACGAGAGCCGTGCGTTGATCGAGTGAGAACAGCGACGCGTTGCGCATGGGATCTCCCGGGGGCCAAGTGATGATTTCTGACGAAGTGTTAACTTTGCACGACGGATTGTCCAGAGCGAGCGCCGCACCCCCACCCGATCCCAGCCCCATCGGCGAGAAAGCCCTGCGATTGCTCTCCAACTACCGGGTACTCGACCTGAGCGATGAACGCGGCCATCTGGCCGGGCGAATCCTCGCCGACCTTGGGGCGGACGTCATCAAGATCGAACCGCCGGGCGGCGACCCTCTGCGTGGTCGGCCGCCGCACCCCGATCCGGCCGACGGCACTTTGACCTCGAGCCTGGCCTGGCTGGCCGGCAATCCGGGGAAGCGCAGCATGGTTCTGGATCTGGCCCACTCCGAGACCGACCGGGCAACCTTTATGGCATTGGTCGGTACGTCGGATGTCGTGCTCGATTCGGGCCGGGCGGGTCGTCTGGAGTCCTGGGGGCTGGGCCCCGAAACCCTGGTGGCCGGGTTGCCCTCGGACCATCCCGGCCTGGTGGTCTGCGCCATCAGCCCCTTCGGGCAGACGGGCCCGTATCGAGACTTCGACGGCCATGACCTCATCAGTGTCGCTATGGGGGGCAACGCGAGCGTGAGCGGCGACCCGGATCGCCCGCCGGTGGTGTGCGGCCTGCCTAGCGCCTACATGCATGCCGGTCCCGAAGCCGCACTCGGCATTCTGCTGGCGCTGTGGGCGCGCCCGGCGCGGGGGGAGGGGCAGACGGTGGACGTTTCGCTTCAGGAGTGTCAACTCGCCACCCTGATCACCGGCGCGGGTCAATTCGCATGGCGGCCCGGCCCGCGGCCGCGCACCGGAGCGCGCACCGGCGCGACCCGGGAGATCTGGCGCTGCCGAGACGGTTGGGTGTCGTACGGACTGCGCGGCGGAGCCACGCGAATCCCGAGCCTGCAGGCCACCGTGACGTACATGGCCGAGGCCAACATGGCTCCCGACTGGCTCATCGAGATGGATTGGTCGCGCTACAACCCCGGGGCCATGCCGAGGGCCGAGCGCGAACGCCTGGAAGAAAGCTTCGGCGCCTTCTTCGCCAAGCACTCGATGAGCGAACTCTATGCCGAGGCGCTTCGCCGTCGAATCCTGCTGGCGCCATGCAACAACGCCCGGGAGATTCTTGCCCAGCCCCAACTCCGCGCTCGGGATTTTTTTGTGCCCGTCCGCTACCCCGAACTGGGACTGTCCTTCGAGCAGCCCGCCTTCTTTGCTCGGGCCAGCGCCGGGGGACTGGGGGTGCGCGGGCCGGCGCCCGGTCTGGGGGCACATACCGATGAGATCCGCGAGGAACTCGATCGGGGCCCGCGACGGGCCGGGGAAGCCCAGGCGATCGCGGACGGCCGCTTTTCGGGGCGCAGCGAAGGCCCCGGGTGTCTCGCGGGCGTGCGCGTTCTCGAGTTGGGTTCCGGGGCCGCGGGACCCGTAGCCACGGGCTCTCTCGCCCAGCATGGGGCTCGGGTGATTCGCATCGAGTCTTCCCGGCGTCCCGACTTTCTTCGTTTGCTGCATGTCACCCCCGACAACCGGGGCGAGGCCGATATTCTCGAGCGTGCGCCGATGTTTGTCCTTCTCAACGCCGAGAAGGAGAGTCTGGCTATCAACATGAAAAAGCCCGAGGGCGTGGCCCTGGTGAAGCGCCTGATCGAAGAGTGGGCCGACGTTGTGGCCGAGAACTTTGCACCGGGAGTCATGGAGCGCTGGGGGCTCGACTACCCGCGCTTGCGCGCGAAGCGGCCCGATCTCGTGATGGTGAGCGCCTGCCTCTTCGGACAAACCGGCCCCCAGCGCGACTATCCAGGCTTCGGCGGCCAGGGGGCCGCCATCGCCGGATTCAACCACATGACGGGCTGGCGGGACCGGGAGGCCCTGGGCCCCTACGGAACCGTCACCGACTCGCTGGCCCCGCGCTTCGTGGCTACCGCTGTCATGGCCGCGCTCCTCCATCTGCGCCGCACGGGAGAGGGGCAATACCTCGATCTCTCCCAGATCGAGACCGGTATCTACTGCCTGGCCGAAATGGTGGTGCGCCACAGCGCATCCGGCGAAGTCATGACCCGCGAGGGCAACCGGAGCGCGCACGCCGCCCCCCACGGAATCTATCCGTGTCGGCCGGGCGACTCCGAAACCGCGTCCACCGAGCGCTGGATCGCCATTGCGGTGCACGACGAAGCACAATGGCGGCGATTGGTCGGCTGCATGGGGGGGCCGGCCTGGGCCGAAGATCCGCGCTTTGCCCGCATTCGGGCGCGGTTGGACAACGCCGACGCCCTCGATGCTGCGGTGGGGCGGTGGACTCGGAACCAGGACGCCGAGGTCCTGATGGCGCGATTGCAAGCGGCCGGGGTCGAGGCCGGGGTGGTTCGCGACTTCGGTCAACTCCACGGCGATCCCCAATTGGCCGCCCGGGATCATTTTGTTCGCATCGAGCACCCGGTTCTCGGCGAAATGGCTTTCGAGCGATCCGGAGCCCGATTTTCCGGCAATCCGACCCGCCTCGCCCGACCCGCCCCGTGTCTGGGTGAGCACTCCCACGCGATCCTGTCGGGTATTCTCGGACTCTCGGACTGCGAGATCGAAGCCTTGGTGCAAGACGAAATCAGCGTCTAAGTCCGGGCAGGCAAGATGTGATCATTTCTCAAGGAGCCATCCATGGACCTGCGTGATTCTCCCGAAGAGGCCGCCTTCCGGGGCGAGGCCCGGGCTTGGCTGCGCGCGAACCTGCCCGACAATTGGGGCACTCCCGATTATCCCAAGCCCGAGACCCCCGCCGCCGAGGTGGCATTTCTCAGAGCGTGGCAGCGCAAACTCTTCGACGGCGGCTGGGCGGGATTGGATTGGCCCCGGCAATACGGCGGACGCGAGGTCGATGTCATCCGGCACTTGATCTGGCAGGAAGAATACACCCGGGTGCGGGGACCGAATCAAATCAGCATGTCGGTGGGGAGCAGCCTTGTCGGCCCGACCCTGATGGCCCGAGGCGCCGATTGGCAGAAGGAGCGCTTTTTGTCGGCGATCTTGAAAGGGGAAGAGGTCTGGTGCCAGGGCTTCTCCGAACCCAACGCGGGTTCCGACCTCGCCTCCCTGCGAACTCGGGGAATCGTCGAGGGCGATGAAATCGTCGTCCAGGGGCAGAAGACCTGGACGAGCTTTGCCCAGCAATCCGACTGGTGCATTCTGGTCGTGCGAACCGATCCCGACGCCCCAAAGCACCGGGGCCTGACCTTTCTGCTTGTCGACATGAAGAGCCCGGGCATCTCCATCCGTCCCTTGATTGAGATGACCGGGCATGCCTGGTTCAACGAGGTCTTTTTCGACGACGTACGGGTTCCGATACGCAACGTGGTGGGCGAAATCAACAACGGATGGGACATCGTGATCACGACGCTTTCGGTCGAGCGCGGATCGTCGTCCCAACACGCCCGATTGGCCGCCGATCTGGATCTCCTGATTCAAGCCGCCCGGGACACGCCCCGGGGAGCCGGTCGGGCCTCGGACGATCCCCGGGTACGCCAGAAACTCGCGGGATTCGCGGCCGAGGTGATGGTGATGAAAATGTCGGTCTACCGGAACGCCTGGACGATCCAAGAAAAAGGACTGCCCGGTCCCGAGGGTTCGACGCTCAAGGTCGTCTGGAGCGAACTCGATCAGCGCCTCAAGGCCGCAGCCATCGAGATACTCGGCCCCCGGGCGCTGGTTGCTGCCGATGATCCTCTGGCGCTGAACGAGGGCTATTGGGCCTACGAGGCGCTCTGGTCGCGAGCGGCGACGATCTATGCCGGAACCTCCGA
>DUCH01000101.1:19280-36737 GCA_012959865.1 Myxococcales bacterium
GGACAGGGCAGGGGGCGCGCCCCGTCAAAGAGAAGCGGCGGACGAGTCGATCAGCGTCCGGGCGGCGATCTCGCGCTGAAGTTCGGGAGACCCGTAGGCGAGTTCGGCCGCTAGGGCATGCTTGAAATAGAGCTGAAGATCTTCCTCCCACGTGAAGCCGAGCCCGCCGTGGATTTGAATTCCTTCGCCCGCAATTTTCACCCAAGCCTCGCTGCAATAGGCGTTCGCCAGGCAAGCCGCGGTGGGGGCGTCGGGCTCATCGTGCTCGAGCGCCCAGGCCGCGTAATAGGCCGCCGATCGAATGCCTTCGCTGGCCACCAACATATCCGCACATTTGTGCTGAATAGCCTGAAAACGACCGATGGGTTGGCCGAATTGTTCCCGGGTTTTCGCGTAGGCGACCGAGAGTTCAAGGACTCGCTCGGCGGCGCCGCTGAGTTCGGCGCAGAGGCCCACCCGGGCATGGTGGTGAAGGCGTTCGAGGAGCGGCCAACCTCCGTCGAGAGGTCCGAGGAGGGCCTCGCTGGAAACTCGAACCGAATCGAAATGAACATCGCCGAGTTTGCGGCTCTGTTCCGCGAAGGCGATGCCGCGAACCGAGACCCCCGGAGCCTGGGCGTCGACAAGGAAAACGCTGATGCCCGCAGCGGACGCTTCGGTCGCCGCGCCCGTTCGAACCGCTACGACGAAGCGATCCGCCGCCGGGGCATCGGCGACGAAGCACTTGCGGCCATCCAATCGGTAGCCGTCGCCCTCGGGACGGGCCGTCATCCGGATTCCATCGGGTTCCCAATCCGCGCTCTCCTCGATCTGGGCCAGGGCCAATCGGAGTTCGCCCCGCGCTAAAGCGGGAAGCAATTCCTGACGGAGCGCTTCACGGGCGCCAAGCCGAATCGCCATAGCGCCGACGACCGCGGTGGAGAGATAGGGGCCCGGGCAAAGAACACGGCCCATCTCCTCCATCAGGATCGCGAGATCAATAACGCCCAACTCGCTTCCCCCATAGCGCTCGGGCACGATGAGTCCCAGCCAGCCCAGGTCGGCCATCCGCTGCCAAAGTGCTTCGGGAAAACCTCGGGCATCTTCGAGTTGGGCGCGCACCAGGGCCATGGGGCACTCCTTCGCGAGAACCGACCGGGCGCTTTCGCGCAAGAGTTCCTGCTCCTGGCTGAATTTGACGTCCATGGATGGTGAACTCCGGAGTCGTGGGCTGGCCCCTCAACCCACGATATAGCTCCGGAGGCCGCTTTCGGCCCACACTCGGGAAACAGAGCACCGCGGAGTCAACCATCAAGAACTGCGGGCGACGGGCGCGACATTCCTCACCCGCCGGTCACGGGCGAAATTGTAATTCAAACACGATGAGGGGTTTTGCCTATACTTGATTATCGAGTCTGTTCGGAGCACACTCGGTGCCCCGAGTCGGCCGTTCGGCCCGGGTCGCAGAGCGAAGAGCGCACTCGCGCACGCACGCAATGAGAGATCCCAGCTTCCCCCCAAGGAAAAAGGGACAAACCTTTCATCGTCGAGCACCGCTCGCAAGCCATGGCAAATGGACGGCAAAGCGCCCGAGCGGAAACATAGTTTCCCTCGGGCGCTTTTTTTATCGTGCCTGTGCGACGGTCAGTGCCCCGGGGAATCGGTCGGGACCCGGCCCGCTTATGCAAAACGGCTCTGGATCCACTCCACCATCCGATCCATCAGGGCTTCCACATCGGGCGCTTCCCGCGCGCCAAAATCAGGCTCGAAATAATGCCGTGCAGCGGGGAACGTGTAAAAAGTTCGGTCGTCCGATGCCACCGCGGAAAAAATCGGCCCCGCATCGGCGTTCGGATAGATTTCCCGATCGCGCCCGGCATTGACGACCAGAGTCGGTTCTTTGATCTGGGGCAGGGTGAGCATCAGGTCGGCGTTGGAACTCAGCCCCGACCAGGTGGAGAGCCACGCGCGGGGAGTGCATAGCCGACCGAATCCCATCAATGCCATGTTCATCAAATCGGGTCTGTCGCTGAGAAGCGACCCGTATTCGCGGTCCGAAGGGTCGAGATGATTGTCCGCATAATGGAGATTCGCCATGGTCCGGTAGACGATGAGCACGGGTTCAAAGGCCTCGCGAAGGAGTATCTGACGCTGATCGCCATCGCTCAGCCGAGCGAATCCTTCGTCGGCGTGTAGCTTTTCGGCGGACGCGGCATCCGCGACGTGCTTTCGCGCGGTTTTGTCGATCCGCGCCACTCGTTCCAGTTGGGCATTCCTATAGCGCTCGACGAAATTCGCTGAATATTCGCTCCACTCGGGGGCGGGCCGGAACCCGTTGCGGGGCGAGTACATATCGAGGGCATCGTCGGTCGCCAAGGCGTCCGACTCGTCAACGACCGCCGGATCGATGCATTGATTGATGATGCGACCCTCGCCCTTGTGGGCCGAGACGTAGACGAGCCCGTCTGCAGGAGACAGGGCGTACCCTTCAAGGCGAGTCGGCGCTCCACCGGGGGTGGTCTTCAGGCGAAGGGCGGGGGGCTGGCTGGCCTGGGCTTGGTAGAAGGCGTTGAGCGATCCGCCGCCCGAATTCCCGAGCAGAACGACATGGCGCACGCCGAGATCGCGCAGGAAAGTCACGCAGGCGCCCACATCCAGGATGATCTGTTCGTGGACAGTGTCGGTATCGTTGTTCGGATTTCGGGTGTTGGCACCCAAACAACCGATGCCCGCGGCGAGCAGTCGGGGGAAAGTGTAATGCCGGGTGAAGTCGACTCGGGGATGCATGCAGACGACTGCCACCCGAGGAACGGGCTGGCCAGAGGGGGTCCAGAACAGACCCTGAATCTGGCGGTGGTCCACGGTCTCCAGGAGTAGGGGGACGACCTGCGCAGCCTCCGGCTCTTGCCGAAAGTTGAAGGGCGCTCCGCCCCAATACGTTTTGGCGACGAGCAGCATTGTCGTCCTCTCGTTGCATCTTGGCCGGGGCCAAGGGACTAACGGGCGAGTTCGGCCATCAAGGCGAAGAGTTCGACTATGTTGGGTGCCGGGCGAGAGTCGCCGAATTCCCGGTAGAGAGTGTGGACATTGACGACAATTCGCTCGGCATCGAGCCACGCCGAATAGTCGCCCAAGGAGATGTCCCGGGCGGCGTCGGAAGGCGACATACCCGCGTCGTATCGAAGACGCGCCTGGTCTCGGATGTAGACCAGATATTCTCGCATGGATGCAACCCCGTGAACGTCTGTCAGCGGTCCATGACCGGGAACGATCACTCGGGGATTCATCTCGATGATTCGGTCGCAAGCTTGGATCCAGTTCTCCACGGGACCCTGCCAGAGGATGGGGGTTCCGTCGATGAACAAGATGTCCCCGGTAAATACGGCCCTGTCATCAGGAACGTGGACCAAGACATCGCCTCGTGTGTGTGCGGGCCCCACCTCGATGAGATGAACATCTTTGTCGCCGACGCGCCTGAGCAGTTCGCCCTCGAATGTCTGATTGGGCGGTGTGCTGATGATGCCATCGAACTCGAATGCACCAAAAATGCGCTCGAAGAATGCACCGGCCGCACCCAAATCTCCGGCGTTGTGCAGCAGTCCGGCCATCACGTCGGGCGTGACTTCAGCCATTTCTTCGGCGCTCGCACGCGACGCGATGATCGTGGCGCCCTCGACGAGTTGGTTGCCGTAGCAGTGATCGCCATTGGCGTGGGTATTCACCAAGGTGTCGATGGTCGCGGCTGCGGGCGATGCGTCCGCCATGGCAGAAAGCATTTCCCGGGTCAAGCGCAGATCAAAAAGGGTGTCGATGAGAAGCGATTGTTCCCCATCGGTCACCAAACCCGCATTGCTGTAGCCCCAGGAACCGTCGGGTTGAAGCCAGGCATACAGTCCGTCGCCCAGATCCTCAAGTCCCTTCGAGTACGCTTTGCCTGCCATTTCGTGATCCTGAGAGATCTAGCGGGACTCTTCGCGGGTCGCCCCCAAGTCGGAGTGCTCCAGAGACGAAGATCTAGCTGCCCTGATTTTCCTCGGCGCGGAGGGCTCGATCGACGTACTTGAGCCACTTCGTCGCGCTGTCCTCGGTTTTCTCTTCTTCCGCTGCGGCCAAAAACGCCGTTCGCGCCGAAAGAAACCTGTCCTCGTTGTAGTTGGAAATTCCGAGCAGGAGTTGGGCCGTCCCGGTCTCTCGAAGCCCGCCTTTTTCGATAGCCGCCTGCAGGGCGATTCGCGCTTTTGTCCAGTTTTCGATTTCGAGATGAACTTGAGCGAGACGCACGTACAGATCGCCAATCAGCGAAAGCTCGGCGGCCTCGGCGAGGGGTGTGATCGCCGATTGGTATTCTCGGGCATGGAGCAGGGTGTTGGCGTACAACGCTAGGTTATCCGCGGTCGTCTCCACCGTGCCATCATCTAGGCCCTTTGCCATCACTTTCGAAGCGGGCCAGGGTAGATCGTGGTAGAGGTAGCGCTGGCTTAGCTGCGTCAGTTCCCGCTCCTTGTCGAGGTAGTCGAGCTGGTAGGCCAATTCCAGCATGGCGAGTGCTTTTTCCTCATCGCCGAAATTCGAATACCCGAAGGCGAGTTGCATGTAGTAGTCCTTCTTGGGGAACAAACTCACCAAGATTTTGAGGACCTCGAGGGTTTCGAGAATGTTTCCGTTCTGATACTCAACAGCGAGAAGCAGTCTGAGACGGTTCTCGACCGGAGTCGTTGAAAGGTCGACCGACGTACGGGCGTGCGATAAGCCTGACGCCCAGTCTTCTTTTCCCGCATACGCAATCGTGATCATGAAATGGGCCTGGGCATCGGGCCGCTCGGCGCCATCGAGCCACTCTTCGAAAAGTTGAATGGCTCGGTCGTAATTTTCCTGGCCCAAGTAGAGTTGGCCCAGATTGTATTTCAGCTGTTGCATGGCGGAGTCGGGCAGGTAGTCGACGGCCAGCGCAACTTCGAAAGCCGCCAGGGCCTCTTTGTATTGCTCCTTGGCACCGAGCATATAGCCCAGCATTTGGTTGACCGTGGCCTTGTCGAATTTCTTGAGTCGGGTCTTCTTGCTGAGCGGAACGAGAATATCCAGAGCCCCTTGAAAGTCTTCGTCCTCGGCGAGTTCCTGGACCTTCAGCAACTTCTTGCCAACCTGGGGGCTCGGAACGAAATTTTTCCTTGATCTTTTGGACTTCTCGGCTGCCGAAACAGTCCCGGTGGCCGCAAAGACAAAGCTACAGACAAGCAGGCAAGCGATAGCGGCGCGTAACAAGCGGTTCTGGCTTGCGGTTCGAAGCATAGGATTGGCCTCCCTTATTCTTATCCCTTGCTCAGGCCACTTGAAAGCATGGTCTCTTGAAAGCATGGTTCCTTGAAAGCATGGTCTCGTGTAGGCTGATTGTCCTGAGCCGTGTGTCGCCAAGCGGATTCGCTTCGCCCCCGCCGGCGGCGTCAAATGTCGTCCAGATCAAACGATAGCTTGACCTCTTCGACTCGGTCGATGGCAACTCCGTCCACGATACGCGGCCGGTACTTCCATTTCTTAAGAGCGCGTTTTGCCGCTCGATCGAAGATTCGCTTGGGGTTTGCGTCGAGTACTTCGGGATTCACTACCGTTCCCGCGGCGGTAATGGTAAAGCGTAGAACCACCCAACCCTCAATGCCTCGCTCTGCGGCACGGATCGGATATTGGGGAGGAACCCGCACAAGGGGGACACTGTCCGAATCGCTGGGCGCACCCATATTCGGTCCCGATCCGAGGTCAGGCCCAGCGCTCAGATCGGGCGCGGAGATCGCCATTGCGTCGGAGTCGGGCGCGTCGGTTTGAGACATCTGGAGCTCCGGCGGAGGCGGGGGCTCCGGGGGCTTTTCTTTTTTGGGCAGTTCGCGCTTTCGAGTCTGTGTCTCCGTATCACGCTTCAGGCGAACGAACTCGATCACTTGACCCTTGCGGATATCGGCACCGCGCTCGCTCCCCATGGAAATCAGGTATTGCATGAGATAGAAGAGCCCGAAAGTAATTCCCAGTGCCATCAGGGCCGCTATACCGTGACGTACAGCCATGCGAGACTATTCCCCAACCTCATTTGCCGCGATCGAGACGCTGAAGACTCCCGCTTGTCGGGAGGCGTCCATGACCTGAACGAGCAGTCCGTTCTTCGAATTTTTATCGGCCTGAATCACCACAGCGCCCTGGGGATTCTCAGCATGTAGGCGCTCAATATTGGCCCGCACCGAGCGCGGGTCGACCTGCCGCCGATCAATCCAGATCTGGTTCGTATCCGTGATGGCGATAAGAATATTTCCGCGCTCCTTCACCGTTGCGGTCGCTGCATCCGGCCGATTGACATCGATGCCGGATTCCTTGACGAAAGAGGCGGTTACGATGAAGAAAATCAACATGATGAACACCACATCGAGCATGGGCGTAATGTCGATTTGGGCCTCTTCTTCTTCCCTAGCTTTTTTGCGACGCATCGTATAATGAGTCCGTTCCGTGTGCTGAGGGGTCAAGCCCCTTCAGTCATGAGTCATTTTATCGGCGAGCTTACCGCTTTCTTCTTTGGCAAATTTTTGGAGTTGTACGGAGAAGTAGAGCCCCGAAAGTGCAGCCACCATCCCCGCCATTGTCGGAATCGTGGCTTTGGAGACGCCCGCTGCCATGGCGCGAGCATTACTGTTTCCTGCCGTTGCCATGACGTCGAAAACCTCGATCATTCCTGTCACCGTCCCCAGGAGTCCCAGTAGCGGGCATAGAGCCACAAGAGTATTGATCAAGCTGATGGATCGGTTGAGGTCGACTGAAGACTCGGAAATCCACAACTCGCGAATACGATGAGCGCGCCAGGAGAGTTGGTCGTTTCGGCTTCGCCAGTGCTCCAGAACGGCTTTCGCTTCGGCTGGGTACACGAAGCGAAAGAAATACTGCCGCTCAAGGATCATCGTCCACATAGCCAAAGTCACGGCGAAAATCAGCATCAGGACGTCGCCGCCCCGGTTGATGAAGTCGCTGACCGCCTCGAATAAACCTGTCACGCTCGGCGTCCCCCTCGAAGCCTCAAGCCGTATCCACGCCGGGGCGTCCAGACGATGCCGACTCCCTCTCGGACTGCTTTGCGATAAGCCCGGTGCTCTGCTCCTCGAGAACAGTAGTTACCCCGCGCGCCATGCTGTAGATGACCGCATGCATCAGAACCAGTGGGATTGCGGTCAGCAGGCCCAACATCGTGGTGACCAGTGCCTCGGAAATACCACTGGCCATCATCTTGGGGTCGCCTGTGCCGAAGAGGGTGATGATCTGAAAGGTATTGATCATACCCGTGACCGTACCGAGAAGACCCATAAGCGGTGCGACTGCGGAGACAACCTTGATAAGCCAAAGGAAGCTCTCGATTTTCGCCGATTCCTTGAGAACCTGCTCTTCCAGCTTGAGTTCGAGAGTCTCGGTGTCCAACTGTTTGTTGTCCGAGTAGATCTTCAGTACGCGTCCGAGAGGGTTCCCATCGTCGGCGGTGCTGGCACTCTTCTGCGCCGAGACTTTGCGGCTGACCGTGGTGACATAGACCAGTCGCACCAGTCCAAAAATAAAGGTCAAAGAACCCAAGAGAATAATCGCGTAACCAATGGATCCGCCGTAACTGATCCTTTCCTCAAACGTCGGAGTCGACACGAGGAGCGCCAGGATTTGCCCGCGCGCCGGGTCAATGGCGAAGCGAACCAGACCACCTTCGGCCGAGTCCAGATCGCTAATGGTGTCGACATACTTGGGTGCGGGTTGACGACCGATCTCACCGAGTTTGCCCACATCTGCGATCCACTTCAGGTATTCGCCTTCCGAAATCGAGTTGAATGCCCCGATCCGGACAACCTCCTGCTCGACTTCTTCGCCGGAGACTTTGACCACGTTAGCCTTGAACCGGGAAACTTTGCTGGACTCGTGCATCTCTTGAAGGAGGATGGCCCAAAGACCCTCAAGGTCCGAGACTGCGGGCAGCGCCTTGCTCTGCCCCAGCCGGTCAAGGAAGGGAATCCGACCAGGATATTGGGAACTGATCAGCGAGTTCTCCACCTGGCTGCGGGTATCGCCAGCCACCTGACGAACGACGCCGAAGAGTTCACCGAGGGTGCCCAATCGCTGGCTTAGCAGTTCTTCCTGCTCGGCGATCTTCAACTCGTTCTGCTCAAAGGTCTCTTCAAGCATGTCGCTGCGGTCTTCTTCGGTCGCGAGGTCGCTTTTTGCCTTCTCGAGCAGGTTCTTCTGCTGTGATCGGGCTCTTCGGAAATCCTTCTCGCGCCGCTCGTTTTCCACGCGCTCGGCTCGCCAACCCTCGCGAACGCGCTCAAGCAGTTGGTCGATAGTCAGTCCGGGCGGGACAACCGCGCGCTTCTGGACTGTCTCAGGGGTTTCGTCCTGGGCCAGGGCAGCCAGAGGAGAGGCCAAGAGGGCGACGCCCGCCAGTGCGCTCAAAAGTATCCGGCCGATTCGCTGGGTCGTGGCTCGCTTGATCACTGTGCATCCTCCGGAGCAGAAACGGGGACGCGGATCATATCGGGCGCCAGTTGCTTGCGCGCGATGCGAACTCCCTTGCGAATCGAGTCCCTGTATTCACTTCCCAACTTTATCCATTTTCTTGCTGATTGATCCCATGCACCGACCTCTTCGCCATCGAGGGTCTGATAGAGAAGGCTGATTCGCCCGACCCTGAGAAAGTCGAGAGTCCTCTCCTCGCCATCTATCTGCAAAGTGTCCTGATAGACCTCGATCGTGCGCCCGTAGTCGTTCTCGATTTGGTACGCCTCCATGATTCGGCGGTACTTCTCCGAGTCCTCCACATCCGCGCGGTCCATCAACTCCCGGAGCCCGGCGATGCGCTCGGAGCGTTCCTTGCTCAGCATGGGCACATCGAGTTGAACGAACTGGTCGAGCCCTTCGACCATCCGCAGCATCAAAGGCGTCATCTCTCGGCCGATCACCGTGACGTTTGCGATCTGGTGATCCAGCGAGGCCAACTCGGCTTCCTGCGACGCTACAAGTTTCGCCAACTGTGCGTTGTAGACCCGTAGGGATTCGATCTGGTCGATGATGGCCCGATACTGCGATGCCATATCATCGGTCTGATCGTCAACCGTATTGATTCTCTCCTGCGATTGCACAGATTTTTCGTTTCCTTGACGCTCCTCGGCGATGGCCGTCTCGATATCCGCAGCGCTGACTGTTCCAGCACCAAAGATGACGAACAAGATCGTTGCGATCATTGCTCGTACGGAGCGTCGCCCGAACCGGACGTCCGCGATGGTCGACAAGATTTCCCCCACGTGTCGCATGTCATCAGCGGCGCATTCACCTTGATTGCGCCTGGGTGGTAGTTAAGACTCGCTCTCGAACTTCACCAACTCAGCCGGCGGGAAGGCAAATTAGCCGTGGCCGACAAGAGCGATCCCCGCCATGTGCTAGCCAAATCGGAGCGGTGGCGAAACCCACCCCAAGCAAATTTTCGAGGATCACGACCTAGACCGAATCTGAGGGCCGCCCGGCATGGCCATTCTGGTGCGGTCTTTTTGAAATTCGGACGTGTTGAAAACCACCCATCCGACAAGAGGTACCCGCCCCCTATTGGGCCCGCCTCAACATCCTGCGGGGCCTGCCGATAGAGGAACTTCCTGAACACGCACCCCCCCGCGTCGGGCCCAGACGATTCTCGGGCAGCAGGAGAAAAGAATGAGTGTACTTGCCAACTCGAAATCCGCCGAGATGCTCACGCCCGCCAAGGCCCCTCGGATCCATCCCGTTGATACAAACCCTAGAACCGAGCTGTTGGCTCATCACGAAGCGGCTCACGCCGTCGTCTGCTTCGTGCTCTACGGCGAGCAGGTCATTCGGGAGGTCGAACTCTTCGGCGACGAGAGCGGGGGACACTCGGGGCTGACGACCTTCTCGCTTCTTCCGATTCCCATCGTGTGTCGCCCCAGTTCGGGGGTTCCGCGAAGAGGCAACCCGGCGCCGGTTTCCCCCGATGCCATCGCGGACGCTCATGGGGTCCTCTCGTACGCGGGGATCGCCGGAGAGGCGCTCTTTCAGCGCCTCGCTTTGGACGATCCCTGTCCCGAAAATTTGCTCGACTCCGATCAGACCGAGCGCTTCGGCCGGGACCGACAGGCCCTCGCTCGGTTGGCCGATACGGTCAACCTTTCACGCCCGAGCCACACTTTCTACCCCGAGTACTGGAACGAAGCCCATCGTCTGCTGCGAAGCCATTGGTCCGGAGTCTCCAGCATCGCCGAGTGCCTGAGCGTTCGGGGTTCGCTCAATGGCGGCCGCATCGACGAGGTGCTCTGCGAGGCCTTCCCGGTCTAGGAGAAGCCTCGCCTCCCAGCAGGTTGGCGGAGAGGCCCTTCGCTGGGCACTCGCCCGGCGTCGGCCCCGGATTCGCCCGAGCTCCTCCCACGCTCAAGTCCACCCTGGGATTTACCCCGGGGAAAACCCGGGCTAGGCTAGGGCCTTCACGCCCCCGCGTCGCCGGTCTTGGCTGAGTCGCCCGATCCCGACTCCAGAGTCGAATCTGAGCCCGCTGCGTCCAGGCGCGAAGAGGGCAGCACCGGTCCACATCGGACCGCAGCGTCCGGATTTCGAATTTGGCGAGGGTTAAGAATGTCTGCAGAATCGGCCGAAGGCCCGATGGTGAGGGCCGAAGACGTTCTCAAGCCTTCGCCTGCTCAGGAACTTCCCGGAATATTGCGTTTGGCTTGGCCCGCGGTGGTGGGGAATTTGGCCTACTCGGTCGTCGGCCTCGTGGACATCAAGATCGTAGCTTCCCTGGGTTCGTCGGCTGTGGCCGCTGTGACCACCGGCCATCGGATTTTTTGGATTTTGCAGGCCGTGATGATCGCCGTGACCGCCGGGACGACGGCCCTCGTTGCTCGGGCCTGGGGGGCCAAGGACCGCAATGAGGCCGAGGGCATCACTCGGACCTCTCTCCTCTTGTGCGCCGCCATCGCCGGCGCGATGACGCTCCCCGCCTATTTGTACGCCGATTCACTGGCCGGCATTTTTGAACTGGACGAAGCCACAGTGGTGAGTGCAGCCGGATTCATTCGGATCATGAGTCTCTTCAGTGTCGCGTTTGGGGTGACGATGGTGATCGGTGCCGCTTTGCGGGCGATCGGCGACACGATGACCCCGCTCTGGATCGGACTCGGGACCAACGTCCTGAACGTGATTCTCGTCTACGGCCTTGTCTACGGACGCTTTGGCCTGCCCGCCATGGGGGTCGAGGGTGCCGCTCTGGCTACGGGCCTCTCGTTGTTGGCGGGTGCGATCCTTTGTCTGTCACTGTGGTGGTGGGGAGTGTTGCGAATCCAGGTCGGGTCGGGGCCCGCAATCACCAAGCAAAGAGTCCGACAGCTGGTTCATATCGGTTACCCGGCGGGGCTCGAACAGGCGGCCATGCAGGTAGGCTTCGTGATCTTTCTATGGATCGTTTCGCTCTACGGTACGGCTCCCTATGCGGCCTACGGAATCGGAGTACAGATTCTGTCGTTCTCATTCGTCGTGGGCATTGGGTTCAACATTGCGGCGTCCACCCATGTGGGCCAAAAACTCGGCGCCGGTGATCCCCAGGGCGCCGAGCGTTCCGGCTGGCGCGCAATGCGGCTCGCCGTATTTACAATGGTGATCCTCAGCGCGTTCATCATCGCCGGGGCAGAGTCCATCGCGGGTTTCATCATTGATGATCCAGAGGTCGTCCGCCTGACCGTCATCTTTATTTATGTGCTCGGCGTTGCACAGCCCCTCATGGCCATCGACTTCACCTTGGGCGGAGCGCTTCGTGGGGCTGGAGACACACGTTTTCCCCTGATCACCACCCTCGCTGGGCTGGTGGTGGTTCGTGGCTGCGTGGCGGGCCTCCTGGCTTTCATGGACTTCGCAGTCGAGTGGGTGTTTGGCGCTCTGCTCTTCGATTACTGCGTCAAAGCCAGCCTGATGAGTTGGCGCTTTCGCCGGGGCAAATGGCAGAAAATCGTGATTTGAGCCTGGGCCATCTGCTAGTTTTCCGGTCCCCCCGGTTGCTTTCTCTGACGGATCGAGACCCCGCTTCGGGCGGCGGTCTTGCGAGTTGGGTCGAGTCGTGAGCGACAGCCATTCTTCAAGGAGAGCCCGGGCAGATAAAGTTTTTGCCCCCATCATCCCTGGAGACCCCCCATGTCAATCGCCGCACGCGTCAAATGGTTTCTCGATGTCAACCGAGTTCCCTATGAGATCGTCGCTCGGCCCGGCGCCGATCCAGTAAAAATAGGCGGTGCACCGGTAGTGCCCCCTGACAAGATCGTGCGGGCCGTACTTCTTGAGGACGAAAGCGGCTACTTGATGCCGGTTCTACCCGCTGGCCGTCAACTCAATCTCGAAAAGTTGCGTCGCGATCTCGAACGGGATCTCAAGCCCGCAGCCAGCACCGATGCACAGTCGCTCTTCTTCGACTGCCATGGGGAGGACATACCGGCCGTCGGCGCGGCGTACGGCATTCAGACCATCGTCGACGACGAATTGGTCGGGGTGGGCGACATCTACTTCCAGGGGGGCGACTCCCAGGATCTCGTCCATATGGAGAGCGACACATTTTTCGAACTGATCGCCGAGGGCAAGCACTCGCATTTCAGCGTCGCGTCTTGAGTCCGCAGCCCTTCATCCGATCGTACGCATAGCCTCGCATCCCAGGGGTCACGCCCAAGGTGTTGGCGGGGGCGTCCGAACCATCGAATCCATAGAGATGAGTCATTGCCACCGCGAGGCCTCCGGTCTCGTAGGAAGCCTCAAGGCTCTGCAGGACAGGGCAGGGGATCGACTCAATTTCGTCGCGCAGGTCGAGACTGCCCGAGCGATTGCGATCGTAGTCGCGGACAAGTTGATGCCGTACGGCATCATGCCAACTCTTCGACCCGCCTTTGCCGGATGCTTCCGAGTTCGATGCCGTCCGGCCGGCGGCAGACGACGTTTCAGCCGATGCGGTCTGCGTGGGTGCTGTCCGGGCGGGCTGGGGGTCCATCCGAGACTCCGGGCGGGACGGAGCGGGAGGCGGATCGCTCGGGTTCCCCCCGAAGCGGCTGGGGGCTTCCGGCATGGGCGCAAGCTCCGCCTGTAGGGTCAAAGGCCGACCGGCGAGAATCTGAACTTTCCCTTCCCAGGGTTCAAACCCCGGTTTCTCGACGCGCAGCCGATGGGGACCCACAGACAGCGGATACTTGTCCGAGCCGGTTGTTCCAACATCCATCCCGTCGATCATCAGCCGTGCGCCCTCGGCATTCGACTCAACCACGATCGCGCTCTCGCCTTGGCAGAGTCGGGGGGAATACCGGCGCCCCTCGCCGGGGAGCACTTCGATATCGCGCTCCCATTCGTCGGGGCAGACTTTGTTCGAAACCCGTATTCGGTATCGGCCTGAAGGTATAGACCGACTCACGCCGTCGGCGATGTACTCGGCGACCAGGCGGTCATCCTCGGGATGAAAGAGCGCCCAGCTGGAATTCGTAGGCTCGCCAAGCACACTGATCTCTCCGTGGAGAGAATTCTGAGGGACCGACCCTTCGTTCGAAGGAAAGAAGAAGAGAAAGCCGATGCTCGCGGCCCCCACCCCAAGGACAAAGCCAACCGCTAAGGCTAGCCGGCGCCCTCCCGAGTCCGACCGCATCCGCAGCCCTTCTTTCGCCAGATTTTCCGCCAGACGGGCAACTTCCTGCCGGCGAGCATCGGCAAACACTTCACTCGGTGCGGCGGCCAGTCGGTCTTCGATGTGAGCCCGCAACCGACGGGCCTTGCTGCGGATCCGCACGCGTCGCGCGGAACTCGGCAAGCCCAGCAAGGCGCGAATCGAATCGCCCGATTGGCTAGATCCAGAGTCCTCCATGGGGAAAGGCTACCTGTCCGCGTCCCAACCCACTAGCCTATGTGTCCGGCGCCCACTGGAGCCCGGGAAGGAGATTCACTCGAGTGTCGACCCATCATCTCTGCCCCCATTGCAAGACAAGAACCGAGTTCCGCGCGGCAGAAGCAGGCTCGGTGGTGGACTGCCCCTCATGCGACCACTCGTTCCTGCTCCCCGAACCCCTAAAAAGTAAGGAACTCGATCCGTCTCCCGATTTTATCGCGAAGCCAGCCGACTCTGGGGAACCCATCGGCGGAGCACAACCCATGCGGCTGCCCGATTTGCGCGGTACCCAAGATGCTCATTCTCGAGATGTCTCGTTGACGCGCACGGGCCTGATCGCCGGTGGCTTGACGGTGGCGTTTTATTTGGCGGTCGTTTTCCCCCTCCGGCAGACCTATTTCGGCGAACTGTTTGGCGCTCGGGGTTGGGTTCCCTATGCGGTGAGCTACCTGGCTCTCTGGTGCGCAGCGCTGTTGGCCGCGAAATACGTACGCCTCCGGCGGCGAATTCGTGTTCTGGATTTCGATTTGCTGCCCCGCCAAATCGGCCCAGAGATCACTCCGGAAAACGTGTCCGAGTTTATCGACTACCTCTCGCGTCTACCCGGAAGGCTCTCCGATGACTTCCTCTTTCAGCGAATTCGCCGGTCGCTGGAGCACTTTCAGGCCAAGTTCAACGTTGCGGAAACCGTGGACCAGTTGCGGCTGAACGGAGAGCGCGACGAAGGGATCGTAGAATCGAGTTATACGATGCTTCGAGTCTTCATCTGGGCCATTCCAATCCTGGGGTTTATCGGCACCGTGCTGGGCATCGGCGCGTCGGTGAGCGGATTCTCAGAGGCGGTTTCGGCGGCTGCCAATTTGGACGTGATGAAAAATGCGATTGGCATGGTGACATCGGGTCTCGGAGTCGCCTTCGATACAACTCTGCTGGCGTTGGTCATGAGCATCTTCATTATGGTGCCCACGAGTTCGCTGCAGAAGACCGAAGAGGACTATCTGGCCCGAGTGGATGACTACTGTCAGCGCCACCTTGTCGCCCGTCTTTTTGACGAGAAGTCAGCCCAGGGGGAGGCAGAAAGCCAGAAATGGGTGAGCGCCGCGGCCGATCGGCTGGCCGATCGAGTGGTCGAGGCCCTCGATCGCCGTTTGGCGAAAGCGGACTGACGGTTGTCCCGGCGGCGGCGCAAGGACACCGAGGTCTCCCTGTTTCCCTTCTTGAGCGTGCTCGCCTGCGTGATTGGCACGCTCGTCTTGCTCCTCTCGGCGATTGCCGTCGGGGGCATGGGCGAGCGCTCGCTGGATCAAGTCCGGCTTTCTGAACGCTTCGAAGCCGCTCAGATTTTCATCGCTGGGGGAAGGGCGCTCCTGAAAGAGTACGAAGCACAGCTCCAACTTCGGGAGGACGCGGCGAAGGACGACCAAAAACTAGGGCGCCAACTCTCGGGGCTGGGATTGAACCCGAACATTTCGCTGGACGAATTGAAAGCCCTCGTTCAAGTCGAACAAGAGTTCGCCGACGTGAGCGAGGAAGGCCGCCGACTCGCAGCCCAGAGCGAGGAATTGGCAGCGTCGACCCTTCGCAGCAACGACAAACTGGGCGAACTCGGGGCCGCTCGCCTGCGCGCGCCAATCCTCATCGATCCCAGCGGAATCGGCCCCAACTATCGACCCTACCTCGTGGAGTGCACCGCGGAATACCTTGAGTTGCACCGGACCAAGGGGGACTTTTCGTTTCGAATTCCCGCAATTGAAATTTCTCGCAGTCCGCAGTACAAAAAATTCCTTCGCCGTGTACGGGCCATCAGCAAGGGGCTCGTGATTTTCATGATTCGACCTGAAGGCGTGAAGACCTTCAAGTCGGCCGAAGCCGTGGCCCACCAATTCAAGGTCCGCAACGCCAAACTCCCGCTGCCCGGGCAGGGGAAACTTGATTTTGGCCTGATGCAGGAGGTCGCCCAGTGAAGCGGCGCCGGGAACGCGGGCAGGGCGCGGGGGAGAGCATGGACTCTCTGCTTGACACAATGGCCAACGTGGTCGGAATTCTCGTGGTGCTGGTGGCCGTGATGCAATTGACCGTAGGCGATGCCGTCGATCGAATCGTCGAAGAAGGCGTTCGCCAACCGGCCTCACTCCCCGAGGTTGAAGCCACCGAGGAAGATCAGGAAGCCGTTGCCGCGGCGATCGTTGCCGCCCGCGGAAAACTAGAGGCGCTTCCCCCCAGCCCGGAAAAACCCGGAATGCTCATCGAGGAGGCCGCGCCCCTGTTCGAGGCGTTGCGAGCTCTTCCCGGCTCCGAACTCGCTTCTGCCCAGGGTGTCGAGGCACTTCGGGAGGAAGTCCAAAGGAAGGCGAATGCGGTGGAGAACCTCCGCGCCGAACTCGTCGTGCAGAGTACCCGCCTGGCTCGGTTGGATGCGCTCTTGACCCACGCTCCCCCCGAGGACCGCCCGAAGGTGGCGAGGCTTCCGGATCCCCGACCGCCGCCCCAGGGCGCCGAGGAGGTCGTCTTTTTCTGCCGCTACGGGCACGTGGCGCCCGTGGATCGCCTTCAAATGCTGAAGCGTCTGAACGGGGGCGTCGAAAAAGCTCTTGGAGAGAGTCGGGCGCCTGCGCCGTCCGACGGTCCCTGGCTCCAGAATTTCTTCAGAAAGCAGTCGGTGGGCTGGGAGAATTTCTATTGGAGTATTCGCGACGCCGGTCCGCGCGTTCTTTTTGCCGATATGGCTTGGCGCGACCGAAATTTCGGCGAACAGGCCGGGGAACTCCGAATCGAGGGGAGCCGTCTCGAGCGCATTTTCGATAGCCACGACCCCCAAAAGGAGTACATCCGGTTCTGGGTATGGTCGGACAGCTTTGAGGTCTACCTCGAAGCGCGCTACCTCGCCGAGGCGGCTGGCTTTGACGTCGGCTGGACCGCCGTTCCGGTGGGGGAAGAGGTGGGAAGCAATCTCCTGGGAAGCAGCCGGACTCGAGTCATGATCGACTGAATTCAGCAGCCCAGGAAGGGTTTGCGGCTGGGCAAACGGAATAAAACGTTGTCTCATCCCCGGTGAGTCGAACTTCATGAAAAAATAGACTTGTGCAAGGTCTCCGTTCTTGTTTATAAATTAGGACTGGCCAAAATTCGGGCCACGCGGAGGCGTTTTGAGCAATCCCGTCATCGCCGAAGAACTCGACCTGCTCGCCAAAGTGACCGCTCTCTTGAGCGAGTTGCCCCTAGCGAAGACGGCCTCTGAGGCGCCGATCGTGCGCGAGCTCGAAAGGCTCCGTGCGGTCATCCTCTCCGGCGATGAGGCCAAGGACATATCCGCCCTGAGCGAGCAGTACCATCATCAGGCCGCCGTGCTCGCACAGCTGAGACATGCGGGGGACGCGGCCCAAGTGGACCGGAGAAATCCTTATTTCGCGCATCTGCGCTTGCGCGAAGGTGGGCGGGAACGCGATCTGTGCCTCGGCCGAACGACCTGCATCGAACGGGGCATTCGAATCGTCGACTGGCGCGACGCTCCCATCTCGAAAATCTTCTACAGCTACCGGCAAGGCGATGAATACGACGAGGAAATCGCA
>DUCH01000102.1 GCA_012959865.1 Myxococcales bacterium
AGTCGCTCGAAGAGCTGGCTACATTCATCAAGGAGTACGGACAGCGGAATATTTCGGTGGCCAGCCAGCTTCTGCCCGAAGGAAACGCTGGATGAGCACGGATTCTGTGGTCGAGCGAGAATTCGAAGTTCGGGCTGAGCTCGGCCTTCATGCCCGGCCCGCTGGACAATTCGTTTCTCTGGCGAGCCGATTTATCAGCGAAATCACGGTTGGCCGGGGGGGCGAATGGGTGAGCGGCTGCAGCATACTCTCGATCCTTTCGCTTGCGGCCGAACAAGGCAGCACTCTGAAAATCCGAGCATCGGGGACTGACGCCGAGGAGGCAGTGAGCGAACTCGGGTCGCTCCTAGAGGCCACCGGCCCCGAATAGCGGGGGTTTCAGCGCCCCTCGGGCTTGCCTACAGTGCGGGCCCAACCAGAGCTTGGTTCTTCGCGGAGAGGGACCCGTGGATGGGCGGCGACGACCAACACCGAGTTGGCGACGGGTGATTCGCGGTACACGATCAGGAGAAGAAGATGGCAAATCGTTCGTTTTTCACGTCGGAATCGGTGTCCATGGGGCACCCGGACAAAATGTGCGACCAGATATCGGATGCGATTCTTGATGCCATGCTGTCCCAGGATTCGGCCTCGAGGGTCGCGTGTGAGACCGCCACGACGACGGGGCTCGTGTTGATCTGCGGCGAGGTGACGACGAAGGCGGTTGTCGATATTCAGCCGTTGGTTCGAAACGTGGTCCACGACATTGGTTATACGAGTTCTGATATGGGATTCGACGCGTCCACGTGCAGCGTCATGGTGGCTTTGGGCCGACAATCTCCCGATATCTCCCAGGGTGTGAGCGAGGGGGAGGGGCTTCACAAGGAACAGGGAGCCGGAGACCAGGGAATGATGTTCGGTTACGCGTGCGACGAGACGCCCGAATTGATGCCCGCTCCCATTCGCTATGCCCACAAGCTGATCGAGGCCCACCGCAACTGCTTCGAGTCGGGTGAGCTTGATTATCTTCGGCCCGACGCAAAGAGCCAGGTGACGGTGCAATACAACGAAGACGGCTCGGCGGCTCGCATCGACACGGCGGTGGTTTCGACCCAGCACTCACCGGATGTGAGCTATGACAAGCTTCGGGACGAAATCATCGAACAGGTCATCCGGACGAGTATCCCTGGTGAGTTGATCGACAACGACACTATTTTTCACGTCAATCCCACTGGCCGATTCGTGGTGGGAGGGCCCATGGGCGACGCAGGCCTCACGGGTCGCAAAATCATTGTCGACACCTATGGCGGGATGGGGCGCCACGGCGGTGGCGCTTTTTCGGGCAAGGACCCGTCGAAGGTCGATCGAAGCGCCGCCTATGCGAGCCGTTATGTGGCCAAGAACTTGGTGGCTGCGGGCGCAGCGACTCGGTGTGAGGTGCAACTCGCCTACGCGATCGGCGTTGCCGAGCCCCTTTCGATTCGAGTCGAAACTTTCGGGACCAGCCAACTCGACATGGCCCGACTCGAGCAGTTGGTGCGCAAGCACTTCGACTTGACGCCCAGGGGTATCGACGAAATGCTGGATCTGCGTCGGCCCATCTATCGAGCGACCTCTTACCATGGCCATTTTGGCCGAGAAGACGCTGGGTTCCCATGGGAGCAAACCGATCGGGCCGAGGCCATCCGCGGAGATCTTTGACCCGTGCGGGACTAAAGCGCAACAATTCCGCGGGAGTCCCTTGACCCGGCAGTAAGTTCGTGCGATCAAGACGCCGCAATGCAGGCCATTCTCGGGGGGGGAAGGGTTGGGCTAGTGGCAGCGATCTTGATCGCTGTTCTTGCACCGACGCGCGCGCTGGCAGCCCCAGCGTGCGATACGACGATTCGAGTACTGCTCGATCGTCGGGATTCGGCTTTTTCCGTGGTCAGCGGGGGCCAGAGGCACACCTTTGAGCTTTCGCCCAATGGTCAGCTGCGGGTGGACGGTGTTCGGAAAAAACTTTGGCGGAGCGAAATTGGCCAGGCGCGGCTGGAGGGTCACCGGATTCCGGGCGCTCTTTCGGTGATGCCGTTGGATCAGAAGCTCGCGCTGATCGCTGAGGTTCCCCTGGAGGCCTATGTGGCGGGGGTCCTTGTGGGGGAGGTGCCGGCGAGTTGGAAGGATCAAGCACTGCGCGCCCAGGCGGTGGCGAGCCGCAGCTACGGCTTGCACCAGCGGGGTGTTCACGCCAAACGCGCCTACCATGTGGAGGGGAACACACGAAGCCAGGTTTTCGAACTGGCTCCGCCGGGGAAAAGCGTCACCGGGGCCGTCCGGGCCACTCGCTGCGAGGTGCTGACTTGGCAGGGGTTTCCCATTCTGGCCGCTTACCACTCGGCCTCGGGAGGCCGCACGGCGAGTTCCCGTGAGGTTTGGGGGCAACATCTCGCTTATCTGACCAGCACAGAGGTCAAGGGAGAGGAGAACTCACCCGATACCTACTGGCGCATGGCGGTCTCGCGCACCACAATGGGCGAGGTCTTGGAATCGATAGGGCTGGGCGTCGGCGAGATTTGGGCGGCGCAGGTGCTTTCGCGATCGGAGAGTGGTCGGGTGCTCAAGCTTCGGTTCAGGGGCAGTCGGGGGGAAACGAGACTTTCGGGGGTTAAATTGAGGGCAGCCTTGGGTGAGTCAACCCTCAAGAGCACGCTTTTTGAAATGAGCGTCCATGACGGCATTTTCGTGTTCGTCGGCTCTGGACGCGGGCATGGAGTGGGGATGAGCCAGTGGGGAGCCCAGGGCATGGCGCGGCGAGGTGCCGTTTACACGGATATTCTGGAGAGCTTTTTTCCGGGCACCAAGCTCACCCGATGGGGACGCCACTTTGGAGACGCCGAAGAATTCGCGGGCGGGTGAAAGTTGGAAGCTCTTAGCAAGAGTCGCCCGATGACATACGGCCCGATGACAAACGGCCCAACGGAGAGAAGAATGACTTTGCGTGCGTGGAATCTGGCTTGATATGAAGGAATTTCCCTCTCCGATATTGTTTCAGGCTCAGGGCGAAGCCTTCGATCCCAGTTTTTTTCTGATGATGGGCGCGATTTTTCTGATTTTCTACTTCCTGGTCATCCGGCCGCAACAGAGGCAACAAAAGGAACGCGAGGAACTTGTTCGAGCGCTGATGCGTGGCGACCGGGTGATCACCAACGGCGGTCTGCATGGCGTGGTGACCGAAGTGGCCGATGAGTCGGTGACTGTTGAGATCGCTCGGGTCAAGGGTGGGGCGCGAGTCGAGGTCGAGGTTTCTCGTTCCGGAATTGGCAGTGTGACTCGTGCGAGCCAAGGTGAAGGGGGGCAACCCACGTGAACAGTTTGACATGGAGGGCCGGCGGACTCTTGGCCCTGATCCTTTTTTTCTCCTACATCACGGCGGCGAACTTCGTCCCGAAGGATGAGCGCCAGCAGAGCGAGTTTTGGCCCGACAACGTGATGCGTCTCGGTTTGGACCTTCAGGGCGGAATTCACTGGGTCGTCGGCGTCGAGATCAAAGAGGCGGTTCAGCACGAACTGGAATTTCTCCGAGACGGCCTGCTCGAGTCGATGAATACGAAGAACATCGAGGTGGAGAGCATCGTCGTCGAGGTTGGCCAGTTGAAAATTGTGGGCGTCGAGCCCGAATATTCCCAGGGCGTCCGGGATGCGGTGTCCGAGGTGGGCTCGCTGGTGGCGGTGTCCGACGCCCAGGAGTTGGAGGTTTATCAACTCACCGACGATTGGAACCAGGAAATACGCGAGCGGACTATGGCGCAAGTGCTCGAAGTGCTTCGCCGACGGATCGACGACCCCGTGCGGGGTATTCCGGATTCGGTGGTCACTCGCCAAGGCGAAGATCGGGTTTTGGTGCAGATTCCCGGCGGGCAGATCGACCGCGGTAGAGCTCGGAATCTCCTCAAGTCGACGGGCTTTCTCGAGTTCAAGATCGTTCTCGACCGCGCCGAGACCGAGGCGCTTTTGCGGGCCCTCTATCCCGACGGGATCGCTGAGGACCACGAGATCTCCCTGGAGCGTGATCCGGAGACCGAGGAAGTCGTGGCCGCTTATCTACTCCGGAAGGCTCCGGATATTACCGGGGATTACCTCGATGATGCGCGCCTGAGTTGGGATCAGCAGCAGCGACCCCTGGTCAGCTTTCGCTTCAATCCCGAAGGTGGCCGGATTTTCGGAAATCTGACCGAAGAAAATATTGGCAACCAACTGGCGATCATATTGGATGAGAGCGTGTACAGCGCGCCGGTGATTCGCTCGCGGATCTCGACCAACGGTCAAATTGAAGGGCGCTATACCGTTCAGCAGGCAGCGGATCTGGCCGTGGTTTTGCGAGCCGGTGCGCTTTCGGTGCCCGTTGTGATCGAAGAAGAGCGGAGTGTAGGCCCGGCCCTGGGGCAGGATTCGATCGTCTCGGGGACACGGGCATCGGTGGCGGGTTTGGCTCTGGTTCTGTTCTTCTCCACCCTCTACTACCGGTTGAGCGGAGTCTATGCGAGCCTGGCGCTCTTATTCAACCTGGTGTGCCTGGTGGGCGTGATGTCGCTCTTTGAGGCGACGCTGACCCTGCCCGGAATCGCGGGTCTGGTGCTCACCGTGGGCATGGCGGTGGACGCGAACGTGATCATCTTTGAGCGAATTCGCGAGGAACTCCGGGCGGGAAAGACTGTGCGTACCGCGGTGGCCATCGGATATCAAAAAGCCACATGGACGGTGCTGGACGCCAATATCACAACGTTGATCACCGCACTCATTCTCTTCGAGTTTGGGACCGGTCCCATCAAGGGCTTTGCGGTTACTCTGTCGGTCGGCATCCTGACCAGCGTTTTTGCCGCGCTGGTGGTTACGCGGACCGCCTTCATGCTTTATCCGGGTGGACGTTCTGTCCCGCAGTTGTCCATTTAGGGAGGTTCCAGTTTGCCGTTCGAAATCGTTCCGCCGGAAACCCATATTGACTTCATCGGCCGAGGGAAGTTGTGCGCGACGCTCTCAGCTGCTCTGATCCTTTTCTCGCTCGCCATGATTCCCGTTCAAGGGATCCGGCTGGGGGTTGATTTTGCGGGCGGCACCGAGATGCAGGTTCGCTTCGAGCCCGGTGTCGACGCCGACGAGGGGAGAATTCGGCAGGCCCTTGCGGAGTCTGCGGTCGTCGAAGATCCAGCGGTGGTTCGCTTTGGCGCTGTGTCGAGCCGGGAATTTCTTGTCAAGTTCAAGGGGGGCGAAGAAGTCGGCTCCCAGACCGAGGCTGAGTCCGAGGGCGCAAGCGATATGGGGGAATCGGTGACCGCCTCCATCGATCGGGTGGAATTGGTCGAAGCGGCCCTGGCCGAGGGAGTGGGGGCGCTCACGGTTCAGCGGGTCGATTTCGTGGGGCCGCGGGTCGGCGCTGAATTGCGATCGGATGGGTTGTGGGCCCTGTTTTGGGCCAGCTTGGCAATTCTTATCTACGTGACGATTCGCTTCAGTTCGCGCTTCGCGCCCGGGGCCGTGGTGGCGGTCTTCCACGATCTGCTGGTGACTTCGGGGATCTTCGTGATCCTCGGGCTCGAGTTCGATCTCCGCGTGCTCGCCGCTCTTTTGGCCATCATCGGCTACAGCCTCAACGACACGATCATCATCTACGATCGAATTCGCGAAAACATGGCGTCACGGACCAAGGCCGCGTTGCCCGCAGTTCTGAACCTGAGCGTGAACCAGACTTTATCGCGAACCGTTTTGACTTCCGGGACCACGCTGGTCGCGTTGTTGTGCCTTTATTTTCTGGGTGGGGATGTCATTCGGCCCTTCGCCTTTGCGATGCTGATCGGGGTGGTGGTGGGCACCTACTCGTCGATCTATATCGCGGCTCCCCTGTTGCTTCTCCTTGAAGGGGAGACCGGCGCGGCGGTAGCCGGTCGAAAGGCCGCCTCTGCGCGTTAGAACGCGATTCGCGCGCCCCGAGTTGCTCGCTCGACCTTATACACTCGACCTTCTACACCCGACTCCGCTCGACCCTCTCCACTCGACCTTCTACACGCGATCTTCTAGTTGGCGGTAGGCGTAGAACCGCCAGCCGGGCGGGTTGCCGAACCCGGTCGAGAAGCGGCCGTCGTCGATGCTGGCGTTGCGCTCGCGCCCTTGCTGGCCTCTGCCGAGGTCATCTCCACCGTGCCGTTCATGACCGCGCCCTCCTGGACGAGCAGGCGCGGCGCTCTGAGATCGCCGTCGACTACGCCGGAAGCCTCGATTTCGATCCGCTCGGTCGCGGTGACATCGCCCCGGACCTTGCCGATGATCTGGACGGACTTGGCGGACACCGAGGCCTTCACGTGCCCCGTCTGCCCGATGGTGAGGGTATTGTCGGGG
>DUCH01000103.1 GCA_012959865.1 Myxococcales bacterium
CAAAGTGCACGGCCCGAATGATCCGGCACGGGTGGGGGAGTGAAAAATAACCCCCGCCCCCGCCTTCTCCCCCGCCCCGTCGAAGTCCTCAGCGCAGTGCTCGGTGTTTCCAATGCCAAGTGTTTCCAATGCCAATGGGAGGAACTGATCCCCAGAAACGTGTGAGCGAAATGCAGTCCGCTTAGCGGGTGGAGCGAAGGGCGAACATGCCGATGCTGGTCAGTGCACCGAGAAAAACTGCCATTCCCGGCCATGAGGAAACGCCAGGGACTCGTTTCGCGATATCCGCACAAACATTCGGAAAAATAACATCGACTCCCGCCGACGCGGCGAAGCAAGAATTGCCGTAGGTCACCCCATCGCATCCGCAGACTGGGTCATGCACTTGGATACAGATCTCTGGCCTGACCGTACAAATGCCCGGGCCCGAACAAACAGCGAACCCTCGCATGCAAAATTGCGCGTCGACGCATTCCGCGTCCGAATTGCACGTATCGGCCGCCCCAGCCACACCCGCAATCAGAGTTCCCAATATTGCGACGCCAATTAGGATTGCAATGAGCTCTTGGTTGGCTACGGGCTGAAATCGATTCAAGGAGTTTTCCTTGGTAGTGGCGGGTGGACGTCGCTGACGAGCTTGTTTACCCGGGATACACGGTTCGACCGGCTTCCGGATTAATCGGCGAAATGCGGTCGAAAGTTGAATCGAAGCCCAAGGGCGAGAATGACGCTGTGGAAGGAGTGCAGGGCATCCAAGGCGGGTTCTCGCTCGGCGTCAGGATTGGATGCCATTCCAAACCCCAAGGGGCAACTCGGGGCAAGGGCGGGTGTTGCTGGGACTGCTCTTTGCGAGCCACTGGATAGTCTCAGAATGGATCCCGAACGCGGCCGAGGCTGGGCACTCGGTATGTTCCCGGACTAGCCGAGCTAAGAGCCAGATCTGTACACTCCGCGCCACGTCAAGGGCGATGGAGGAACCGAGCGCGCGTTATGACAACGGATGTGATCATAGTTGGGGGAGGGGTCGCTGGCCTGTCCACGGCCTATCAACTCTCCAAGCATGGAGTTTCGGTCACCTTGGTCGAGCGTCAGCAACTGGGCGCGGGCTCCACAGGACAGGCCGCCGGGCTTTTGGGCCAGGTACGAAAGACGGCCAACGCGACGCGTATGCTCGTGGACGGGCTCCCTATTGTTCGCGAGCTTGAAGCCGAGACCGGCCTCGAGATTTTTGTCGAAACCGGAAGTGTGAGGCTGGCCACGGCAGAGGCCCGGGTCGAGGACACCCGCAACCATGTTCGCCTGGGTGCCGGAAGTGAACTCGAAGTGTCCCTCCTCGGTTCCGAGGAGACCGCCAGGCTCCTCCCGTACATGAAGTCCGATGACGTCATCCTGGCCAGTCATACCCCCAGCGACGGCCACATCCTGCCCCACGAGCTGACTATGAGTTTTGCCCAGATGGCGCGTAGGAACGGGGTGACTATTCTGCAAAATCGTCCCGTGCGCGACGTGATCATCGACGGAAATTGCGCCAAGGGCGTGAGGACCGATGAGGGACCGCTTTACGCCGACAGAGTCCTACTGGCCTGTGGACCGTGGTCGTATGTCATGGCCGAGCGGGCGGGTCAAGTTCTGCAGACGGTGGGGATGGAGCACGTGTACCTCACGTCTCAGCCCGATGATGCCTACCCTGTCCACCGAATGAGCCCGGCTGTTCGCGATTACGACGGACGGATTTACTCGCGGCCCGAAGCCGGGGGCCTCATCGTGGGCATATACGAGGAAGACCCCGTAATCCGAGATATGCGTGAATTGAACGATGATTTTAATATGAGCCAAATGCGCGCTGCCCGGGATAGTTCGGCTGTTGCCTATCTCTTGGAAAGCGCTCTGCTTCGGTTTCCGTTTCTCGAAAACGTGAAATACACAGTCACCCAAGGCATCATGACGTTCACCCCCAATGGCAGCGCACTGTCGGGAACCATCCCCGGGATTGATGGCCTCTTTCACACCGCGGGGTTCTGCGGGCATGGCATCGTTCAAAGTCCGACAATGGGTGTAATCATGTCCCAACTGATCCTAGGTGAGCCCTGTGCCTATGATCTGAACGCCGTTGCGGCGGATCGCTACGTCGGCGCAGCGGGTTACCAGGATCGGCGCGACATAGAGCCCAAATGCGTGACCGCCTATGCGGGACACTATGGTCCCGTGCGGCGCTAAGGAGCCGTGAGCGAAAGGCCAGGGGCGGTCCTTGGGTTTATGCCTGGACTTCGGCTTGCCACTCAGCCATGCGGGCGCTGGTAATTTCATCCATGACCCGCTCAAGGTGTGTGCGGGCGTACTGCAGGAAATCGAAGTCGAGGCTGGAGATTCCGCTCTGAAGGAATCCCCAGAACGCTTCTCGCAAATTCGACATGGTGCGCATGAGGTGAAGATGGGCAAGATGGCGGGTGTCGGCTCGTCCGAAATAGGCCTCCACGAGAGCCTGGCATCCAGCGGAGTCCAAAGCTTGATTCGCGGCAAAGTTGCCCAGGTCGAAGAATCGGTCACCCATGCCCGCGTACTCCCAGTCCAGGAGTCGAATCGTATCCCCGTCGTCGATGAAGTTGGCGGCCAAGAGGTCGTTGTGGCAGGGGACCAATTCGGTCGCCGAACCCAATGCCAACTCGATGGAACGAGCATGCTCCAGAGCCGTCGCTGTTGACGGGGGAAAGACTACCCCCCGTTCCAAAGCCAGTGACTCGTATGCCCGAAGAACGCCGAAGACCGAAAAGGAGCCGGGGAAGGCCCGCCCGCCGTGGTAGCGACGCACGGTGCTCATGATTCGGCTCATGACATCGGGCTGAGCGGCGCGTTCAGCCGAGATCGCATCGCCCTCCACGAAATGGGTCACCATGGCCCCGTGGTCGGGCAGGAACGCGTAAACCTCTGCGCCGATGCCCAGATCTGCTGCTATTCGGCTGATCGCATACTCGCGGTTTCGCTCGATGCCAAGGAGGTCGGTGTTCATACCTCCAACGCGCAGGACGAAGCGGTTTTCGCCGCGCCGCACGAGATAATTGAGATTGGTGATCCCCCCTTCGAGTGGACCAACCTCATCGGGTGGAGCGTCCCAGCCCGGCACCTCTGCCAGGATTGTCTGTAGTAGCTCGTTGGTGTTCTCGTCCGCCAAGGTCATTGACTCCAGTCGCCGATTCTAAACTGTAGCCGGGGCGCCGTAATAGGCCGATCATCTTGGCTCCCCGGTTCTGGCCTCGCATCCGACGGGCTGCGCTGGGATCGCCGATCACGTCGATTGGACCGCTGTGCCACGGGGGTAGGTGACGATGATGACCGAGTCAATCGACTTTTTCATATGTCTCCAAGACTTGTGAAAAAACGTTGGCCAAGGCAAGCTGTGGATACTGAGATCTGAGATTCAAATCGCGAAGAGTGGTCAACGGGGCGAGCGGATTACAAAACTCGAAGTCATTGGCAGCCCGCTTCGGCTTTATACTAGTTCGTCTTCAGGGGCGAGGCCGGGAGTTCGCGCTCCCGGGAATGTGAATTCGAGCGGTCTTTGAGGAAGCCGACAGCGGTGCGATATTAACCCGGCGTTTGCGATTAGATCCAGATGCCTATCCAGTGATTTCAGCCTGAGAGAGAAAAACCGAGATGACAGATCACTCCATACTCGTTACTGGTGGTGCAGGCTACATCGGAAGTCATGTTGTCCGACAATTGGGCGAGGCGGGTGAGAGTATCGTTGTTCTGGATAATTTGAGTACGGGATTCCGGTCGGCAGTGCTCTACGGTGATCTGGTCGTTGGCGAAACCGGTGATGCTGACTTGGTGCGCCGAGTCATTGAAGACTATTCCGTGGATACGATCATGCACTTCGCGGCCCACACGATCGTGCCCGAATCGGTCGAACTGCCGTTGAAGTACTACGGAAATAATACGTGTTCGAGCAGAAACCTCCTCGAGTGTGCTCTGGCTGCCGATGTCCGCCACTTTATCTTCTCTTCGACAGCTGCCGTATACGGGCGGGCTCCCACGGGCATTTGCAGCGAGGAAACCCCGACGGTGCCCGTGAATCCTTATGGGATGTCCAAGCTCATGACCGAATACATGCTGAGGGATGTATCGGCGGCAAGCGGATTGCGATACGTCAGTCTCCGCTATTTCAATGTGGCTGGCAGCGACCTTGAATGCCGCATCGGTCAATCGACCGAGAATGCGACACTGCTTACCAAGGTCGCCTGCCAAGCAGCCGTGGGTAAGCGAGATTTGATCGAGATCTACGGAACAGATTACGGCACTCCCGATGGGACCGGCATACGCGACTACATCCACGTCGAGGACTTGGGTCACGCGCACCTGGACGCATTGGCTCATCTCCGAAAAGGGGGCGAGTCGGAAATACTCAACTGCGGCTACGGCCATGGCTTCAGCGTTCGTGAGGTGATCGCGGCGGTCGAAAGGGCGAACGGAGCGCCGATCAATATTCGAGAAGGAGCGAGACGAGCCGGTGACCCGGATATTCTGATTTCGAGCAATGACCGCATCAAGGCGAAGCTCGGCTGGGAGCCCCGGTACGATGATATAGACGTGATCGTGGAAAGTGCATTGAGGTGGGAAAGACATCTTGTTGAGCACCCCGATCAGTAGCTATGCGCAGTTTCGTTTTCCGCTGGGCGGGCTCGTGCCGGTCGTGTACATATCTCTGATCGGTGGAGTTCGGGTCGGCCTAGGCAGCTCGCAGTAGGCGCGACTTGCCGAGGGTGGAGCCCCCGTACGAGAAGGCAGAGCCGATTGTTTTGTCTTGATGCAGAGGTAGAATGCCCTCGATGAAGACCGTCCTGATCGTTGCTGAGCACTTCCCGCGGGATTTTAGTGCTTGCAAGACCTTCGAGAGCTTTGCACAGTCGAAGCGAGCAGTTCATAGATCCGCCCCCCCTCTAAGCAAGCAGGAGCCCAACATGTTCAAAGGTAGATGGCTCTGTGGGCAAGCGGAATTTGACGTCCGAAAAGTGCACGAACAGGTCGAAAGTTTCCACGGCAACCGGTGCAGAAAGGTGAGGGGCACGGATTCATTGAGGATGGTGGGGTTTCTGAAAGAAGACTACATATACTGCTCAAGGGAGAAAATCGAATCAACTCCTATGCCGCGCCCCTCCTCTATCGGGAACCCGCCTATCGCACTTTCTTTTGTGCTCAATGCGGAAGCTCGACTCCGCCAAAAGAGATTCAAGGAGATTCCTTCGAGATCCCTGCTGGGCTCTTCGACGAAGACACAGGCGGCGGTTCGAAAAGGTTGCGGACAGAGGCGCCAGGTTTTGGACACCGGCAGACCGATTGGTGCGCGTTCTAGAATGGGTGTGTCGTGAACGATTCACTGCTGATTTCGGCGATTATCCCAGTTCGGAACCGGAGCAACCCCCGTCTGGAAAACTGCCTGCGCTCACTGAGATGGCAGGATCTCCCTTCGGAGAGATACGAAATTCTGCTCAGTGATTTCGGGTCTGAGCCCCAGGAAGCCCAGAACCTCAAGGAGATGGCCGCCTCCTACGGAGCTCAGATCATTCGCTGGGATACAGACGAAATATGGAATAGGTCCCGTGCGCTTAACCATGGGATTCGTGAAGCGTCGGGACGCTATGTATTCTGCACGGACGCTGACATGATTTTTGAACCGAACTTTCTATCCACGTTGCTCAGCACCCAGCAGGAAAAGGACGAGGAGACCCTCGTCGTCTGTCGCTGCCGCGATCTTCCGCAGTCGGTCCCCGAAAAACTCTGGGACATAGAGGAATACCCGGATCTTTTGGGTGAGGCTGCCTTCCGCAAAAACTGGGGCGGCACCGGTGCCTGCCAGATGGCCCTGCAGACTTTCTTCGAAGAAGTCCGTGGCTACGACGAGGGCTACAAATTCTGGGGCATGGAAGACAACGACATGAAGTTCCGAGCTGCTCGTTATGGGTTGAAGCTGGCTTGGATTCACGAGAAATCCTCCATGCTTCACCAGTGGCACTCTTCGGACCGGGGCAAGAAGCCCCTGTCGAAACTCCTGAACGATTTACGCTTCCACGTGAGCCGATACAGGATTAAGAAGAATCGGAAGACCTGGGGAGGGCTGCCATGACCCGGATGCAGTTGGGGATAGGGGTCGCTTCTGCGGGGTTCCTCCGACTGCGTCGTGGCAAGAGGCGGCGCGTCAGTTGATTCCGGTGCCTGTGAGGAGGATCATCATATGATTTTGTTTCTAGTTGGATTGGTAGTTTTTTTTGGTCTGCATTTTTTCAGCGCGGTGCGGTCTCGGGCGGATGGCCAGGATCTGCGTGAGGAACTGGGCCAAGGACCCTATATG
>DUCH01000104.1:0-5566 GCA_012959865.1 Myxococcales bacterium
GATCCACGCCATTCGTCCCATGGCCCAAGGGTATCGGGATTGGGTTACGACGCTCGCCGGAACCGGGAAGGGCAATCCGTAGCGGGTTCCGGGCGAGGGTTTCCTCGCACGTGCCGGGTACGAATCGCTATTTCGCTCGAGCGGGCTAGCCTCGGATACCCGACAAGTAAAACGGAGCCGCCCCTCATGACCTACGCGGGAAGCCGCCGCATCATCGACGTGGACAGCCACGTCATCGAACTCGACGATTTCCTCTGGAATGCCGCGACGCCGAGCGAGCGCGATCGGCTGCCGAAGATGGCGGACCAGAAGGTGCTGCCCGTGGCCCAACAGGGCCTCGACCGGGCCAGAGAACTCTTTGCCCGGCGCCAGACCGACCCCGAAACCCGGGCCAAATTCGAGGCGAGCCTCGTCCAGGTGCACCGCAACGGCTGGAGCCGGCTCGGCGCCTTCGATCCCGCCGAACGTTCCCACGCCCTCGATCTCTTCGGCTTCGAACTGCAATGGGTGTTGCCCACCTTCGCCTTCCACCAGGTCGCGCACTCGAAGGATCCGTCGCTGCTCGCCCTCGGCGCTCGGGTGCTGAACCGGGCCATGGGGGACTTTTGTGCGAAGGATGATCGGCTGTTGGCCGTGGGCTACTTGCCCTTCAGCGTGGGGCCTGAAGAAACGGCTTCGATCATGGACGAAGGCCTGGCCGCGGGTTGCTTTAGCTTCATGGTCGATACCAACGAGCCCGATCCCGCCGCCCGCTCGTTCACCCACCCCGACTTCGATCCCGTGTGGGCGCGCTTCGATGCGGCGGATGTGCCCTTCGTGGTCCATGTGGCGGTGAACGGCCACTACGAGGCCATCCCCCGAAGTTTTCGCAACAACCGCCGCGCCATGCCCGAGACCGCGGGCGATGCGCCGGGCAGCCCTCTGGATCTCGTGACCATCAACAACAGCGCCGAAATCTTTCTGACCGCGATGCTCTTCGATGACGTTTTCGGCCGGCACCCGAAGCTGCGTTGTGTCTCGATGGAACACGGCGCCTTTTGGATTCCCTCGTGGCTGAAGGCCATCGACTTCGCGGCGGGGGCGCTGGCGCGGGGCGCCCGCCAGGACACGCGACCCTCGGATCTCGCCCGGGAGCGAATTCGGGTTTCGCCCTTCGCGGGCGAACCCGTGGGCTGGATCATCGAGAACTCGGGGCCGGAGATGATCGTCTTCGCCACGGACTTCCCGCATCCCGAGGGCGGCACCGATCCCATCGCCAAATTCGAGGCGACCATGACCGAGTGCAGCGAAGCGACCATGGCCGCCTTCTATCGCGGCAACATGGCCGGATTCATTGGGCTCGATCCCTAGGAGTTCGGCCATGCGTCCGACGCGCCGCCAAATTCTCAAATGGGGCCTCGGTGCCGGGGCGCTGGCGGGGATCGGGCTGGGCGGCCGCAGGTTGCTCCCGCCTCGGCCGAGTGCACACCTGGAGCCCGCCGCCGCGCTGGCGGCGCGCCTCTACGACGCCCTCGACGAGAAAGCGCGCGCGGCGGTCTGCTTCGGCTACGACCACCCGCTGCGCCAGTACCACAACCGCGGCGTCGATACCGGGGGCGGCTGGGCGTTCTTTCTGGGCAGCGGCGCTCGCCAGATCCTGGTCGATCTCGTCCATGCGGGGCTTTCCGAGAAAGGACGAGCAAGGATTCCCGAGCAGTGGGTGTCGCAGATCTTTGGCATCCATCTCACCCGGCTGGCGATCTTCGGCGACCCCCACGCGGGCCCGTATCAAGTGCTCGTGACCGGCCCGCATCTCAACCTGCGTCTCGGGGGCCGCAGCCGGGAGGGCGTGGCCTTCGGCGGCCCCCAGGTCTACGGCGACCAGGGGGGCAACGACGAGGTGGGGCTCCCGGGCAATGTCTATCGCGAGCAGCTGATACGGGGCCAGCGCTTCTTCGCGAGCCTCACGAAGGGCGAGCGCCAGGCGGCCCGTTGCGCCCGGGCGCCGGTGCAGACCGACATCGGGTTGCGAGGCGTGGCCGGGAGCTTTGACGGAATTCCCGTGGCGAACCTCGGGGCGCGGAGCCGGCAGCTGGCCCGGGACGCCGTGGACGAAATTCTGGCCACCTACGCGGAAGAGGACTCCGCCTACGCGCGAGAGTGCCTGGCACAAAACGGCGGCGTCGACGCGCTTCACGCCGCCGACTACGCGGTGGATCATCAGGGTGGGCGCAACGTGGGTGACGGCTCGTCGCAGATCTACCGCTTCGAGGGGCCGGCGGCGGTTTTCTATTTCCGCGGCGAGCCCCACCTGCATGCCTTCGTGAACGTGGGTATGGATGGCGAGCGCCCGCTGAGCGTGGGCGAGGTTCTGGCCGAGAACCCGGCGGCGCTGGATCGCCCGGGTGTCAAGCGGCTCTTCGAAGGCGTGCTCCGGGGCGAGACCGGCGCCGACATCGCGTACTACCCCGAGGAATCCGTCGCGGGCCGGCTGCGCGCGGGAACGATTCGCAGCGGCGATATCTACTGCCTCGAGAGCTGGCGGAATCGGGTCGCGGTGCTCGAGATCCGGGGGCGAGACATGGCGGATCCGCTGCGCGCGGCGTTCGCGGCCCGGGGCGACCGCGTCGAGGCCGCGAGCACTTACCGCGTGGCCACCACGGATTTCGCGGCCGACGAGCTGGCGGAAACCGTGTTGGGCCCGGCCGCGTCGAGCTCGCCGGGCCGGCCACTTCGCGACGCCGCCATCGACTGGGTTCGCGCCAATGGGCTCGCAAGTGCCCATACCGGCGGCTTCGTCTGATCGTCGCTCCGGCGACGCTGTTCCGGTGATCCGAGTTCGTTAGGCTTGGCTTGTGCTCAGATTCCTCGCCTTGCTCCTGGTGGTCATCGGCCCGCTTTCCGAGGCGCTGGCCTCGCCGCCGCCAACGATGAAGCGCCCCGTGTACGTCGCGATCTACGTCGTGGATATCTCGCGGGTTCAAGAACTCGAGCAGGCCATCATGGCCGATTTCCTTGTGATCGCCCGCTGGGAACGCCCGGACCTCGCCGATCCGGCCGCCCCGGAAGTGCGCACGCTTCCTCTCGATCAGGTCGACTCCCCGCGCCTGCTGGTGCTCAACAGTCGTAAGCTCCGGAAGAAACTTGAACCCATTGCCGAGGTCAGCCGCACAGGCGCGGTGGTCTTTCGCCAGCGCTATCAGGGCACTCTCAGTGCACCCATGAACCTTGAAAATTTTCCCATGGACCGACAACTTTTCAAGGTGGAGGTGGGCAGCCTCGATAACAAGAATCGCTTCCTGATTCCCGACGAGGCTCGCTCTGGGCCCATGCAGCCATTTACGGTGGCGGGCTGGGCGGTTGCGGAGGAGGAGCCCATGCTGGCCGGCGACGCTTTGGCGCCGGATGGCGTCAATAAGTTTTCGACGGTGACCGCCGTCTATGCGGCGGAGCGCAATAGTGTCTTCTTCGCTTGGAAGTTGTTCATTCCGTTGGGTCTCATCGTGCTCATGGCCTACACGGTCTTCTGGCTCGACCCCACGGTGCTCAGCACCCAGGTGAGTATTTCCACCAGCACGGTCTTCACCCTGATCGCGTACAACTTTGCCCTCAGCAGCATCCTGCCCCAGGTCTCCTACCTCACTCGGGCGGATCTCTACCTGATCGGCTGTATGTTGCTGGTCTTCGGGGCTCTGGGGGAAGCCGTGGTGACGGGCGTTCTGGCTAGAGACGAGGCCCGCGTAGCTCTGGCCCGGCGCATCGATGTTCTGGCGCGGTTCGTCTACCCCGGGCTCTTCGCGGTGATTGTCCTTATCGCTTTTAGCTGAATCGTCTTTTCCTGAATCGCTTTGGCCTGAGAGGGCTCAGCCCTCCGGGTAGTACCGGCTCAGGGTCTCGATTACGCAGCCCGGACGCTCGCTGCCCTCGATCTCCACGGTGACGCGGATCTTGGTTTGGACACCACCATCTTTCGTGTCCTCGGCGGAGATGAGTTCGCCCGCGCCCCGCACCCGCGAGCCCACGGGTACGGGAGCGGGAAAGCGGGGTCCCCCGCCCTCCGCCGGGCCCGCTGGGATCATCTAAGGGCCCGGTCCATTTGGGGCATCACCGGGCCCCTCTAGGGGTCGTATGGGCATCCACCCTCGGGAAATTGGGTCGGTGTGGCTGAGACATCCCGCCCTGTGGGGTGGTTCACATACACAGTGCCCGGTGACTGACAGACTCGGGTCATGGATTCAAACCCCATTCAACCCACAAGCCGAAACGCTGCAGCCCATGCGGGTACGACGCTGACGCTGACAAAGGAGCCACCGATGTTTTCCAGCCCTCGACTTTCGAACCTTTCTCGTCTTCACCTCATCGCACTGATCTTCGTATGTCTCTTCTCGGAGACCGCACGCGCCCAGGATGCCCGGGATCCGCTGCTCGGCCCGCCCTGCACGCCCGCCAACGGGTGCGAGGTGAAAGAGGGCTGGCTCGAAGGCCCGTCGGGTCCGTTCTGGGCCCATTACATGTTGACCGACGGTCAAGCGAGCATCGGCGACATGCTGTTCAGCGAAAAGAGAGACCTCAGTGCGCGAGGAGCGATCTCACGCACCGCCTCGCTCTGGCCTGGCGGCGTGATTCCCTTCGATTTCGCCGCGGGCTGGACCGACGCCCAGGAGGTAACGATCATCGGTGTGATCAATGCGATTTCTCAGCAGACCGTTCTGACCCTGCGGCGTAGGACCACCGCTGATGCGAACTGGGTTCTTATCAGGCCGACGACTACCCCCGGCGTTTGTGGCTCATCCGCCGTGGGTCGCGTTGGTTCGGGATCTCAGAATCTGAGCCTGAGAGCGAGTTGTCTAACCAACCGCACCATTACTCACGAGTTTTTCCATGCGGCGGGACTCGAGCACGAACATACCCGTCCTGATCGCAACGACTTTGTGAATGTCGACATGACGGCGTGCACTATGGGTACGGCCCAGTGCCAAGTCGATTATGGCCGGAGCACCACGACCGAAGCGTACGGCTTCGGGCGCTACGACTTTGCTTCCATCTTGCATTACCAGGCGAACGCCGTTCTTACGGCCAAGAATGGCGAAAAGCTGGGCGGAAACACGCTCACCCCCGGCGACCTGGCTGATCTCGCTGCGCTCTACGAGCCGCTTCGGGGCTACCCCTACGAGAGAGATGGAAGTGGCTCCACCTACAAGAACGACGATCACTTTGGAAAAGTGGTGACCGTAGGCGATTTCAACGGCGACGGTTTCGCCGATTTCGCCGCGGCCTCGAAAGGCCTTGGCGTCGGCTCATGGCAAGCCGAAGTGACCGTGGTCTACGGGACCGCTGCAGGGCCCAGTTCTGCGAATAATTCAAACATCGTTTTCAGCGATGCGATCTCGGCCCTCGCTTCGGGGGATTTCAACGGCGATGGCATCGACGACCTGGCGGTGGGCCACAACCTGGCGACCATGAACAACCGCACCCAGGCGGGCAAGGTCTTGATCTTACCCGGTCAGGCATCGGGATTCGACTGCCGCGTCAACGGTGTTTACAACCGGGACTGCCACAGTGTGCAGCTTAACCGCTCGGCCAAGGT
>DUCH01000104.1:5690-6328 GCA_012959865.1 Myxococcales bacterium
GTGACGACATCCGGACGGCCAACGATAGGGCGGGGTCGGTTGCGATCACCTTCGGTTCGGCTTCTTCATGGCTCGGGGGCAGTCGAGGCTATCTCATGAGCCAGAACTCCGTGGGCGTTCTCGGAAACCCCGAAAAAAACGACGGCTTCGGGAGCAGCCTCGCGGCTGGCAATTTCGACGGAGACCGTTACGACGACCTAGTCGTGGGCGTTCCGAATGAAGCGATCGGAGCGATCGGCGCCGCGGGAATGGTGAATGTCCTCTATGGGACCTCGTCGGGGCCGACTGGTTCGGGCAGCCAGGGCTGGCATCAGGATAGTCCGGGTATTCCCGGGGGATGCGAAGCCAACGACCGGTTCGGCTCGGCACTCACCACCGGCGATTTCAATGGCGACACGTTCATGGACCTGGCGATCGGCGTGGAAGGCGAAGACGCAAGCGGCGGCGCGGTCAACATCATTCATGGCGGTTCCAGCGGTCTGAGTCCCTTTAGGCCCCAGCTGTGGCATCAAGGCTTGTCGAGCATTCCCGGCGGGATCGAAGCGGGCGATTTTTTCGGCAGCAGCCTGGCCGCGGGCGATTTCAACAACGACGGCCGCGCCGATCTGGCCATTGGGATTTACCGTGAAGACCTGGGT
>DUCH01000105.1 GCA_012959865.1 Myxococcales bacterium
CCAAGGAAGCGGCCCGGTAGCGGCTGGCCGTAATTCACGAATAGAGCCCCGATGGCCCCAAGGCGCTCGTGCGTCCACGGCCCGCTCGGCGAAGGCCCGGGGAGACTGCAGCGTCCCCCGTGCGGCGCGCGCAGCTTGCAATCGTCCCGTCACGGGATCCCCTAGGGATTTAACATAACGCCCAGGCTCGGACGTTGTGTCAGAACACAGCTTGTGTGTCCTATCCCCCCTCCCCCTAGAGATTTAACACAACGCCCAGGCTCGGACGTTGTGCTGGAAGGCAGTTTGTATGTCCTATCCCCGTCGGTGGCAAGCAACTCGGCGATACCCAAGCCATTCCGACCGTCCCGATCCTCGATCGGTTGTGACCGAGCCCGTCACGGGACTCCCTCTAGGGCTTTAACAGCTGCCGCCCCAATTCGGGATGGCGGCCGCGGTGCTGCCTACGCGGCGGGCGACTTCTCACGGCGGAGGATCGCCACGATTCCGGCGGTCAGCACCAGCAGCCCCAGCGTCATCATGCCCCACTCGGAGAGAGTCGGGACGGCCTCTGGTGCCGGCGCATACGTGTAGGTGGTTTGAACCTGCCCACCGTTGGCGTCGAACGCTTCGGTGACAACGACGGTGTTGGCTCCGACGTCGATCGTCGCGCCCGGAGCTCCGAAATCACCCGATGCCCCTGTCGGGGGCCAGGCCGCGACGCTTGGATCGATCAGGGCGCAAACAAAAGAGCCGATCGCGGCATCCAAAACGGTGCACGCGACTGCACCGGTAGCGGTCGAAGTCGTCATCGCGCCTCCCACCGCGAACGTGCCCGCCTGCCCCCAGCCGGAGATGTCGAGCTGGGCATCATCCGGATCAGGAGCGCCGCCTAGGACAACATCGATCACAATCGTGAAGTCGGGCAACGTCAAATCATAGGTACCGGCGACCTCGTCGATGGTGCCCGAACCCTCGAGGGGCAGAGGGGGGACGTAGGTCGAACTCGACGGAAAGGCCCCACCGGAGCCCACCGACGAAACCAGCGAGAATGTAACGGCCTCCGGGGCCGCAGAAACAGCCCCCCCCCACATCATTGCTAGGGCACTAATCAAGATCCGTCGAGCAAGTCTCATCATTCCTCCCTCAATACAACTCTTTGATTTTTCCCATCCGAACGAATCCGCGTGCAACCACAACGAAGCCGTCGCTGAACACCGACACAAGGGCAAGACAAGGCGGTCATGGCTCCTTGGAACCATCGATGCGGACATACCGTGTCAAGTCCAAACGCTCCGTAAGTAAATAGGGAATGCGAGTGACCATTCTACGCTCGGCGGGGGGGGGCATGTCAAGCAGCGGATGAGAATTCTGCGGATAGAAATTTCAAAGGCCCATGGTGCACCCTGGGCCATGTGTCCGGTACAGGCAAAAGAGGGGGACAGGGGCTCCCCCGAGCGGGCTGGGGTCCGTCGGCGGCAAACAGCTCGGCCACGCTCTCGGCCGCGCCAAAGTCGACCCGGTGCGTAGGATATAGGACACACAAGCTGTGTTCTGGCACAACGTCCGAGCCTGGGCATTATGTTAAATCCCTAGGGGAGCCCTGTCGCGGGCGACTACTCTCCTGTGGAGGAAGCGATCCGTATTTCGATTTCTTGATGAGGAGGAACACCTATGAATTGGGGATCCGCGATGGCACTGGGACTCACTCTCGGCGTGGCGCTGGGCGCTGGAGTTGGGGCCGCATTCGGAAACGTTGGAATCGGTGCCGGAATCGGAGTTGGTGTCGGCTGTGCGCTTGGAGCTGTATTCGGCAGACTCTCGAACTGACACCAGCGCGCCGCTCAGCCCCCGTCACGGCTCCGGCGCGCGCAGCTTGGAATCGTCCCCGTCACGGGCTCCCTCTAGGGATTCAACATGACGCCCATGCCCGGACGTTGTGCCAGAACGCAGCTCATTCGTCCTATCCTCTGATCCTCACGTCAGCACCCAAGGAGGCCACCGTGTCGAAAATCAATCAATCCATGAAACTTGCTGCCTTTCTCATGGCGAGCCTTCTCTGGGCGTTCCCGACCCTGGCTGCGACGGGGAGCGCGAGCAAGCCGAACATTGTCCTCGTATTGATGGACAATTTTGGATACGGGGAAGTCGGCGTCTATGGCGGAGGCATCTTACGCGGAGCGGCGACACCCAAGATCGACAGCCTCGCCGAAGAAGGTGTTCGGTTCACAAATTACAACGTTGAAGCGGAGTGCACTCCTTCCCGTGCGGCTCTTCTCACCGGTCGATACGGAATTCGTACTCGATTGATGACAGACGGGACGCCTCCCCGAGACATTTGGTACGGCATCACCAAGTACGAATACACGCTGGCGGAGATGCTCTCGGATTCCGGTTACGCGACGGGAATGTTTGGGAAATGGCATCTGGGCGACACTGACGGTCGATATCCCACAGACCAGGGTTTCGACGAGTGGTATGGAATCCCCCGGTCGTCGGATCGATCCCATTGGCCGGATAGCACTCGCTTTATCGAAGGCGTTCACCCCAGCGCCAAGTTCACCCGCATCATGACGTCAAAGCGAGGTCAAGAGCCCAAAGAAGGGGAAGTCTACGACATGGCCAAGCGCGCCACGATCGATCGCGAAATCACCGACCACGCCATCGACTTCATCAAGCGTAAGGCTAAAGGCAAGCAGCCTTTCTTCGCCTATCTCCCCTATACGCAAACCCACGAGCCGGCCATCCCCCACCCCGACTTCAAGGGCAAGACCATCTATGGCCCCTTCGCCGACGTATTGGCGCAAACGGATGCCTACGTCGGCGAGCTCTTGGACACCGTCGAAAAGCTAGGGCTCAAAGACGACACCATCTTCATCTTCACATCGGATAATGGGCGCGAAGGCACGCCGGGATCAGGTGGATTCACCGGCCCCTGGCGAAGCGGCATGTTTAGCCCCTACGAAGGTTCCCTACGCGTGCCTTTCATCATCCGCTGGCCCGGAAAGATTCCTCCGAGGCGAGTATCAAACGAAATTGTCCACGCGGTGGATCTATTCCCCACACTGGCGAAGTGGGTCGGCGGCAAGGTCCCGAAGGACCGAACCATCGATGGGGCTGATCAGACTAAATTCATGATGGGGAAAACAGAAAAGTCCGCCCGAGAGTCCGTCCTCATCTACATCGGAAACGAACTCTTCGGTGTGAAGTGGCGCAACTGGAAAATGCTTCTCAAGGACCTCGACGAAGAGACGTATACGATCAGAACGAAGGCCTATCCGTTCTTCTACGATCTCGTAACAGATCCAAAAGAAGAGCACCCCATTAGCGCGTACATCGCGGATACCTGGGTCGACTATCCTTTGTATCAGGTTCTAGAGGACTTCCAAGAATCGCTGGCGGAAGACGCCGGAACCCCGGGTCCCCGCTGGTAGATAGTACTCGCCGGGGAGTTTGATCCGATTGTTCGTCGTTCCGAGGAACTGCACGAGTTCGGAGTAACTCATCCCAGATCGGAGATCGTGATGGCAGCTCGGGCTTTCTCGCTGCAGATCCTACTAAGGAAGCGAATCGGCGCTTTGCTGGCGTTGTGTGCAGCGAGTGCCGTGATCGCCTGCAGCGGGTCGATCCAAGAAGATGAGTACGTCGCGCTGCCGACCTCGAGCTTCGCGGGCCTCAAGGCTGGCATGGCCTGCTCGGCGGTCTTCGTCGCGGGGCGTTCGTTGGAAGACGTGCTGGTGAATGAGCTCAGTGGCTTGCCGGCAGCCGCGGCCGGGGCGGCCGACCCCGAAATCGACCGTGTCAGCCGGAGCGTCAGCGTAGCCTACGGAGCGGACTCGCTACGGGTCGCCGTGTACCGTTCGGGTCGTGGCTGCACCATCCTGCCTCCTGGCGCAGGCCCCGAACTGGTACGGGCGATTCCCAATCCAGAGATCGACCGGTCTACCCGCGCAGCAGCCTCCAACCTGTGGCCCGAGAGCATCGTCCAGACGTCGAACGACGCGCTTACCGCAGTAGTCAAGGCGGCGTTCGATGGACGGACCTACGGCGAGGGAACGAAGACCATCGGCGTAGCCGTTGTGCAGCGCGGTAGGATCGTGGCCGAGAGATATCGCTCGGACTTCGGTCCGCACACGCCGTACCGAGCCTGGTCGGCGGCCAAGATGCTGACGAACGCCCTTGTGGGGATCCTCGTCGGCCGCGGCTTGCTGGATCCCGACTCGCCGGCTCCAATACCGGAGTGGAGCACGGAGGGGGATCCGCGCGCGAGCATCACTGTCGCAGACCTGCTGCACATGAGCAGCGGACTCGAGCAGAAAGGCGCCGGTTGCTATCCCGTCTACCAGGATGGCGCCGACGCGGTGTTGGTGACCACAGCCGCGCAGCTTGAAGAGCGACCGGGCAGCCACTGGAGCTACGCAAACCGAGACACGCTTCTGCTCGTGCGATCCATGCGCGCCGCCCTGGGCGACGAAGCCTACTGGCGCTTTCCGATCCACGACCTGCTCGACCGAATCGGCATGCACGACACGATCCTCGAGACCGATCCGTACGGGAACTACATCCTCAGCAGTCAGGTTTTCTCGACGCCGCGCGACCTCGCACGCCTGGGCCTCCTCTTCCTGAACGACGGTCTCTGGGAGGGCCAACGCATCCTGCCCGAGGGCTGGGTGGCATTCTCCACCCGTCCGGCGCCAGCTCGCAAGCGCGGCATCGGTGGGTTGCTGGCCTACGGGATCCAGGGCTTCATCGGCTACGGGGCTCAGATCTGGCTCTACCACCCGATTCCCGGAGTCTTGTCCCACCAGGGGTACAGCGGCATCGGACACCGCGGCCAATATGTGACGATCGTACCGTCGCGGGAACTCGTTGTGGTCCGAATGGGCCTCGACCCCGAAGAAGGGGGAGTCATTTGGCGGCAGGATCGCTTCTTTTCGGATCTGATCGATGCCCTATAGGACCCGAGTTCGATCTGTCTGAGAAGCTCCGCAGACTCTCGAAGCTCTGCGTGGAAGGATGCGCGCCGCCCAACAAGGGCTTGCAGCTGACAACAAACAGCTAGGCGTTCCTGACTTCGCTAGCATTCTGGCGTCGGGATTTCTGTGGCATGGCGTTGACGGTCAGCTCTGTCTGTTGCAGCTGAAGCCCGATCCGTTGGGCGGCGTACGTGACGCTCTACGCGCAACGGAGCCTCTGCGAGTTCAACGCTGACCAGCTACCGCCAGGACCAGTAGATTAGGAGGGTCCATGAAGGTCTTGAAGTGGGTTGCGGCGATTCTCGCAGTTTACGTCGGGTTCGTCATCGCGTTCGAAACGTTCTTTCTCGGTATGTATCAGCCCAAGCTCGAGCGCACGGGTATCCCGATGCTCGTCATCATAATGACGGATGACTCGGGCGTGTCCCGCGAGCGGCGGTTGGCGCGATTCGAAACAGAGGGGAAAGTGTATGTTTCCGCGCACCACTGGACGCGAGGCTGGTACCACCGCGCGCTCGGGACTCCTAATGTGCGAGCTGAGATCGATGGTGTCGTGGCTGACTATGTTGCGGTCCCGGTGGAGGGGGAAGAGTTTGAGCGCGTGGCAGCCGCATACCCTCTGCCGATACCGGCTCTGTTCCTGATGGGATTTCCACCGCCGCGGGACATTCTACGGTTGGATCCGGCGATGTAGTGCGCTCTGGGTGTTGGCCTCAAGATCACGATGTTCGTTCGCTCGTTGCTCTTTCACGCTCTTCTGGCTCGCGCTCGGACGTCGAAGGTGCACGGCCATGCTGATGACGGCTATCACCATGAACATCCCGAGCGACTCGGCGTAGCCGCCGATCTCTGCCGTGGGAACACTGCCCGCCATCACGCCTGCGAGCAGCACGTGGTAGAGCAAGCCGTAGAGACCCAGCCCCACGGCTGCGATCTTCGCGCTCATCGAGAGCCGGAACAACGGGCCGGCGACCAGCAGACCGAAGACGGCGTACATCCAGAAGCCGAGGTAGTCCAGTGAGGCGGTCAGCGAGAAGGCCAGCGAGAGATTGGCGAGTTCGAGGAGCTGTTCGGCGACGACACTGTTTGCCGATGCCGTCGCGGAAGCCGCCGCCATCTGGGGAATCGACCAGATGGCGATGAACTTCGGGATGATGAACGCGACGACCGAGATCAGCAGGGCGATGCCTGCGACGAATGCACGCACCGGGTGGGGCTCGTGGATCTGCCAGGCCGTGCCCGCGAGGACCGCTGACAGAGTCAACATCGCGACCAGCTGGACGATCCATCCAAGGAAGCGGCCCGGTAGCGGCTGGCCGTAATTCACGAATAGAGCCCCGATGGCCCCAAGGAGCTCGTGCGTCCACG
>DUCH01000106.1:0-24663 GCA_012959865.1 Myxococcales bacterium
GCAACGGGGAGAAGCTTCGCTGACTGCGCATTCTAGTCAGTGCCCCAGTGCCATCGCAAGCACCCGCAAGGACCTACAATCACCCGCCAGCACATGTGGGAATACCCGCATTCAGTCTCCAATGCGACGAGGGGGCCGAAAGCCGTTGGGTCGGCCGGACAAGGACAACGAAAGGCCCCTCGCCAGGCATAACCGGTGAAAAACTCAACTCGAGTGGACGCGAGAGTCTATCCCTTCCCGAACGGCCGTGGTCAGATCCAAGCGCGAGCAAGGTTTTCGGAGGACTGCGCGCAGGCCTTTCTTCTCGAGTTCGCTGAATTCCGTGAGTGAAATATTTCCGCTCATCAGGATTACCGGCACTCCCGGATCCATGCGTCTGAGTTCTAGGAAGGCCTCTGCTCCAGTCATCACCGGCATCCTATAATCGAGGAGTACCAGATCAATCTCATCCCTTCTCTCTCGAAATGCGTTGACGGCCTCAAGTCCATCCGCGCAGCGGATCACATTGTACCCACTATGGGAGAGCAGCATCGTTGTCGCCCTAGCAACAATATCCTCGTCCTCGGCAAGAAGAACGGTTTCGTTCCCACCGGCATCAGCGGCGAGAGAGCCCGCGTTAACGGAGCCTTCGGTCTGCTCTGACAATGGCATGTGAATCAAACAGGTTGTGCCCTCCCCTGGCCGACTCGACATATTCAAGGCGCCGCCAATCTCTCGAACGTATGTGCTAAACACCGAAAGCCCCAGGCCGGTCCCCTTCCCAGCGGGTTTCGTTGTAAAGAACGGATCGAAAACTTGGGCCATTACCTTTGCGTCCATTCCCGATCCATTATCCACAAAGCTGATCCGGGCATGCTTCGACCCCTTCGGCTGAAAGCTTGCAAAGGCAGGATCATCCAGGTCGATCTCGACAGCCTCCGTCTTGATCACCAAACACCCGCCCTCGGGCATCGCGTCCCTGGCGTTCAACGCGACATTCAGCAGACCACTCTCGAACCGCGAGAGGTCGCCCGAAGTAAAGAGTCGCTCGCTGGACAATTGGGAGACAACCTCGACCGACTCGCCCAGCGCTGGCGCCAGAAGTTCGAGCACACCTTCCAGACTCTTATTGATATCAATACTGGAAACACTCGGTGGTTGCAGGTGAGCGAAGTCCAGTAATTGAGCAGTGAGGGCCGCAGCTCGCGTTCCCGCCATACTAATCATATCGGCCATCTCGGATTGTTCGGCGACGGAAGGATCATCACCAAAAAACTCTTGAAGTCTTTCGCTCGCAGTCAGAATCGCCATCAACAAGTTGTTGAAGTCATGAGCGATACCCCCTGCCAAGTGTCCGATAGCCTCCATCTTCATCGCATGGTTAAGCTGGTTCGACAACTCATTCTGTCGGGTCATGTCCCGCGCGAAGCGGTAATGCCCTCCCTCAGACCCGTCGGCGACCTTTACAACCGCAACCACCTGAAAAAAATCGGTCCCATCGGATCGACGACCACTCACGCTCAGTTCAGCCTTCCCTTCTCCCACTAGCCCAAGGATCGCCTGCACCACGTCCGAGCGGTCCGCCTCCTCAATCCACCCGTTCGCCACTGAGCCAAGCATCTCGTTTGAATCCGCGCCATGCATGGCCAGAAACGCGGCATTCGCGCTCTGAATCCTTCCATCGGCTCCGACCCGAGCGACCCCCTCGATGGCCGACTCCATGGCAACCCGAATGCTGTTCAGCTCTTTGGCGGACTTCTCGCGCTCGCCAATTTCAAACTGGAGATTTCGGTTTGCCGCCTTCAACTCCAGGGTACGCTCGTCCACCCGCAACTCAAGCTTTCGACCGGCTTCCTCAAGCTCCGCGGTGGTATCACTGAGATTGCCAACAACCTCCAACAACTTGAGTTGGTTGCGCATCCGAAGCTTGTCCCGATTCTGCAACAAGCCAATGACGGTAACAATGAACACCCCAGTCAGAATTGCGCCGGTGAGATTGATGGAATTCATCCCTAGCAACCAATAGGTCGACAGTTGGCCATCGATCACTGGAGACGACTGCAAGAGCGGCGCATAGGGGATGAGGCGCATTTGCTCGAGAATGGTCAGTGTTCCAAAGAGGGAAAGCCAGCTGACCAGTCCGGCCAGTGTCGGCAGCCGCCCAAACAGGGGAAGGCCAACCATCATCCCACCAATCAAGGTCATATACCCGAAGGGCTCGGTAAAGAAACCAAGGAAGTACGCATAAACCGCGTTGCTAATCGCGAATAGCTGAATACCGGCGTACTCGAAAAACGCAAGGTCGCCGTGTTTGCGACGGAGTGCCAGAGCACTCAGACCCAACAAGCCCCACGCGCCGACAGTCATGTAGTTGAACTCGATCAACTGGTCGACTACGGAGGGGTCGAGGAAGGGCAGGAGTTCATTATGTGCGCGGGCCAGATGAAGCAACGAGATCACGTACAGATGGAGACAGAAGACTATCCCGGAGATCAGCAGGCTCTTGTCTGCCGCAGCCCAATCGACGACCTGACTGAGACGAGCGAACCCTTTGGGCTCGCCAAGCGAGCTGGATTCCTCAGTTTTCATCTTGTCCGGATCAATTGGCATCGTCTTCCTCGAAAATATTCTAACAGCCCAGCTGTGGAACAATAGAGCCTGTTTGACTGGCTGCAAAAGACCGCCCTGAACCGAGGCGGGCCTCGCCAGAGCCAAGAGTCCGCGGTTCATCATCACCCTAAACCGCCGTCACAATTACCCTGCGCCCGGTCTCGCGCCGACTGTATCCACTCCCCACGCCCATCGGGCGGAAAACTAATCTGCAGCTGTTCGGCCGCAATAAGTACTCAGGCCCGCCGGCATCGACCCCAGCGAAGTCACGGCTTTGAGTCGATGGAATATCGGCCGCCCGCCAGGGGCAGCAGCGATTCATCTGCGGTGTAGAAATTGACCTCGTACTCGCCTGGATCCCAGCCCGCCTTTGGGCTGAGCCAGACGTAGTTGAAATCCTCACCCGGACGAATGGGATAGTGGTTGAACAACATGATTTTCGGATCATCGAGGCGCGTCCATTTCACAAAGACTTCATCGCCTTCGTAATCGCCCATTGGGAAGGCAGCCAGGATGGGTTCGTCCCCGAAAAAACGCTCGGCACGGACCAAATCCGGGTCGCCGTGTGTGCGGCCTTCGGAAAAGTAGACAGCCTCAACCCCGGCCCCTCCCTCTACCGGCCTTTGAAGAAGTCCGTCCATGGCGAGTTCGGCGAGGCGGTGGGCGAGGGCCTTGGGGTCGGCGGAGCGCTTGAATTTCTCGGGAGCGAGGTCCGTAAAGCTGCTGACCGACGCGATCAACTCCTCCTCGCCCAGGGAGTCGATGAGCATCCCCACGACCTCACTGGGGTCGCCGCTGAGGCGCGCCAGGACGCGGACCAGATCGAAGCGAGGATCATCGTCACGATCCTCAAGCGCCGCCTCGAGCAAGGCGCTCGGATCCTGGGCGACGGGGGTAGCCTCAGCCCCGGAGCGAGAACTGGGGAGCCCCACCTCGGCGCGGACCGAGGCCCCTGGGGTTGGGGCTGGCCCAGTTGCCTGGCGACCCGCATCTGGGGACGTCCACCAACCCAGCAACAGGCCGCCAACGAAAAAAGCGAGGAGACCCGCACCGCCATAACCGCTGAAGCTCATAGCCGATAGCCTCACTCAAATTGAACCCAGGGACCAAGCAAATCGACTTCTACCTCTCGCTGTCCCCATGGGGGCAAATCCTGAGCCACGCTTCTGGCCTTCTCCAATCGCGAAGGCTCTTCGGTTACCGGGCGGAATCTCGTCAGCGTCACCTTCGACCCATCAAACCCAAACTGTTACCAGATGCGCCTACGCGACGCGCACCCGGGGCTCCTAATGGGTCCGACTTTTTCGGCTTGAAAAAAAATCCAACCCGCAGCCCATTTTTCGATGAGCGCAGCCAGAGAGCACCGAGACGGCAATTATTACGAAATTCCTGAGCACCTTAAGATTTTCTTCATAGGGATTTGCGATAAAGGAAAGACCAAATCGGCATTATTGGGAGCGCGATGCCCCCAATTTTTATTTCCGAATCAGAGTCTGACGAACCCAACAAGGAGTTGGGAAAACGCACCCCGCGAACCACACCCCAAGCCGGTTGGAACTCTTCCCCAGCCCAAAGGGTTCTCGGGCGACGCCCGTACCCTACAGAGATTTGCAAACGCCCGAGAGCACCTTGGGCCGCCGGCCCAGTGAAAAGGATTCAAGGAAGTGCTCGACAGCGGTGGGTGGAGAGAACGGTGTTCAAGACCCTTCCCAGGTAGCTGCCTCTCGCCGACCGCTGTCGACTCTAACTTTGCCCGATCGCCCACGTAATCCACGTAAAATGGATCCGCGCGCCCATCGGCGCAGCCGGGTGAATGGGCTGGGTGGGCTGGGTGGATAGCCGGGTGGATAGCCGGGTGAATGCCCCCCCCCGAGAGACTGCGCCACGCTGAACCGAGGCTAAACGGAGTGAGGCTTCAACCCCCTCTGGCACGACGCGCAAACGAAAGCGCCCCCGGCCGATATAGCCGGGGGCGCTTCGCTTTGCTGGAGCACGAGACCGGATTCGAACCGGCGACCCTAACGTTGGCAACGTTATGCTCTACCAGCTGAGCTACTCGTGCGTGAAACCGGTACAGGGAGCAAGGGTTTAAGCAACCCAGGGCTCCCAGTCAAGCTGGGGGGTAAATCCAATGCGGATACCCTCGGGGAGCCTCCCCTCAAAGCTTGGTGACCCTGGCTCGCCAATCCGGATCCTCCAGCTGGACATGCTGGGTTGCGTTGCGGGTGTCAAAGACCCTGGATGATTTCGCCACCAGGCGCTCGTAGTCGATCCCCCGGTGATCCGTGAGGATCAGCACAAGGTCGCTCTCCCCCAAGAGTTCATCGCTGAGTTCCTCGCCTTGATACCGAACCCCGTCGATTTCACAGTCCGGAACGAAGGGGTCGTGATAGCTGATCCGCGCCCCCTTCCGGGCCAGAAGACTGATTACGTCGATGGCCGGGGACTCGCGCATATCGCTCACATCGCTCTTGTAGGCGACGCCAATGACCAGAATCCGAGCGCCGTTGATGGCCAGTTGCGCACCGTTGAGCACGTCCGCCACACGATCCACGACATGAGCGGGCATCCCACTGTTGATCTCCGTCGCGAGTTCGATGAAGCGGGCGGAGAAGTTGAGAGACTTCATTCTCCAGGACAGATAGCTTGGATCCACCGGAATGCAGTGCCCCCCGAGTCCCGGCCCAGGAAGAAATTTCATGAATCCGTAGGGCTTCGTGGCGGCGGCTTCGATCACTTCCCACACATCGAGATCCAGTCGCTCGCACATCAGGGCTATTTCGTTGGCAAGCCCGATATTGATCGCCCGAAAAGTGTTTTCCAGGAGCTTCACCATCTCCGCAGCCTGGGTCGAACTCACGGGTACCGTGGTCTCGAACACTGTATTGAAGAGCTGGCAGGCGAGATCGGTACAGATCTCAGTCTCGCCACCAACGACCTTGGGGACATTCTTGACCTTGAATTGTGTATTTCCGGGGTCAATTCTCTCGGGCGCAAAAGCGAGGGAAAAATCACTTCCCACCTTCAGCCCGGTCTCCTCGAGAACCGGAACGAAAAGTTCACGGGTCGTTCCGGGATAGGTGGTACTTCCGAGGATAATCAGCCTGCCGGGATGCAGGCGGTCTCGAATCGCCTCGACGGCACTGGCCATGAATGAAACGTCGGGATCCTTGGTTTTCGTCAGGGGGGTCGGAACGCAGACATTCACAACTTCGACTTCATGGAGTTCCTCAAAATCGGTCGTCGCCCGAAACCGATCGCCCTCCCGAGCCGAAAGAAGTTGTTCCTGAGAGACATCGCCGATATAGGAGTTGCCGGCTTCGATGGCCGCAATCTTAGTGGCATCGATATCGAAGCCGATGACCTCGAAACCCGCCGATGCAAGCTCTACCGCCAGGGGCAAACCCACGTAGCCAAGCCCGATCACACCCACCCGGGCGGACCGGTTGGCAATTCTCTCGCTCAATTTATCAAGCGCCTCACTGCTCATCGCTGAATATCCTCATTTTGGTCGCCCTAGCTCACTGCTCCAAGCCGCCAGCATTCTCGTCACCGAGAAACAAAAGAACCCGCATGGCCCGTTCTGATTGGCCCGTCTAAATTGGCCCGTCTAAATCGGCCCGTCTAAATCGGCCCGTCTAAATTGGCCCGTCTAAATCGGCCCGTCTAATCCGCCTGACTACGCCGCGTGACTACGCCGCCTGACTACGCCGCCTGAGTACGCCATCCGACTACGGTGCTATCGGCCGCTTCCAGCCGAAGTAGTCAGCAAAATAAACATAACCCGACCATAAAGTCAGGGCCGTGGCCGCCCCAAGCAGCACCAGCCCGATCTGCTGGGCGGGCAGGCCGATTGTGGGATAGTGAAACAGAAGGGAACCCACGGAGAAATTCTGAACCAGGGACTTGAGTTTGCCCTGCCACGACGCCCCGACCACGTGTCCGTCCGACGACGCAATGCTCCGAAGACCCGTCACAGCCAGTTCTCGGCCAACGATCACAACCACCATCCCCACCGCCCAAACAGGAATCCGGCCGCACGCGACCAGCATGATCAATGCCGTGGAAACCAGCAACTTGTCGGCCAAGGGGTCCAGCAACTTCCCCACCCGGGTTTCGCGTTCGCCGCCGTGACGACGCGCTAGCCAGCCATCCAAAATATCGGACAGCGCCGCAAGGATGAAGGCCCAGGCCATGACCTGACTTCCCGATACCGTCTGCCCCCAGGCAGTGGGAATGAAGAAGAGCACCGGGATCACCGCAATGCGCAGCATGGTGACCGAATTGGGCAGATTCCAGAACGTTTCCTGGGATTCGCCATGGATCCCGGCGAAGCCAGTGCGAGGAGCGGTCTCCGAAGGATCTGTGCCCGAGAGACCATCCGCTCCTGAAGCCTGCTGAGGCGCCATTCAATGTCCCTCTCCGTCTGGTGATTTATGACACCGCAAAATCGCCGGCCCCAGGCGCCATGAGGGACAACGCGACCGGAGGCGTCGGCCACGGTCTCCTGGGGGAGAGTGAAATCGGAAAAAGCGGTGGAGATCGCGCATGATACTGGAGATCACGTCCTGGGTAAGCCCAACTCTTGCCAGCTATGAATCGAAAATTTTCGACACTCCTAGGGTATTCAGGGTTGCCCATGCCCTTAGCCCCGCGGGTACCCGGATTGCACGCCAACCGCGGGGACGGATAAACTCCACGCCGGGCGCGGGGGTCGGCCGATCAGCCCGGCGGGAAAAGAGCCCGCCCGACCAAGGCCACGCGGAATCTCCATTGCACCTGAAATTTCCTGAGCACAAGGATTGAACTCCCATGGGCACAACCCTGAAATTCGACTTCGTGGTGATCGGCAGCGGTGTGGCCGGGCTGCATTTCGCCCTCCGTGTGGCCGAGCACGGCAGCGTCGCCATCGTGACCAAGAAGCGCGCGGCCGAGTCGGCGACCAATTATGCCCAGGGAGGGATCGCTGCGGTCATGGACACCGAAGACAGTTTCGATGCCCACGTAAAGGACACCCTCTACGCGGGTGCCGGACTCTGCGACGAGGCCGTCGTCAAACACGTCGTTGAAAAGGGTCCGTACGCGATCCAAAATCTGCTCAAGTGGGGCGTGAACTTCGACCGCAGCGAGAGGGCCGGTGCCGACGCCTTCGCCTATGACCTCGGGCGCGAAGGTGGCCATTCAAAACGCCGAATTCTTCACCACCGAGACTCCACAGGTCGCGAAATCGAGCAATCGCTTCTCCAGCGCGTAGGTGCTCATCCTCGTATCAGCCTCTACGAAGACCATTCCGCCATCGACCTGCTCACCGCGCATCGTTCGGAGCAAACCGGGGCCAACCGATGCCTCGGGACCTACGCGCTCGACTCCTCAACGGGCGAGGTTGACCTCTTCCTGGCCTCGGTCACCCTGCTTGCCAGTGGCGGAGCCGGAAAGGTCTACCTCTACACCAGTAATCCGGACATCGCCTCAGGGGATGGCGTAGCCATGGCGTATCGAGCCGGAGCCACCATCGCCAACATGGAGTTCATGCAGTTCCACCCCACTTGCCTCTTTCACCCCAACTCCAAGTCTTTCCTGATCAGCGAGGCGGTGCGCGGAGAAGGGGGAATCCTTCGAAACCGGAGGGGAGAGGCCTTCATGAGCCAATCTCACGAGATGGGCGACCTAGCTCCGAGGGATATCGTCGCCCGAGCAATCGACGATGAGCTAAAACGATCTGGCGAAGACTATGTCACTCTCGACATCACCCACCAGGACAGTGATTTTGTACGCCGCCGTTTTCCAAACATCGATTCTCATTGTCTGCAGTTTGGGATAGACATGACCCGACAGCCGATTCCGGTTGTTCCCGCCGCGCACTACTGCTGCGGAGGTGTACGCACCAACCTGAAGGGCGAGACCGACCTCCCGAACCTCTTCGCCGCGGGCGAAGTCGCCTCCACAGGCTTGCACGGTGCCAACCGACTCGCTTCGAACTCCCTGCTCGAGGCCCTCGTCTTCGCCGACGCGGCTGCGGAAGAAGCAGTCCGAAGGATGAACGACCAAGCACCCGTAGGAAGGGTCCCTGAATGGCGTCATGGCGAGGTCAGCGCCAGCCATGAGGCCGTGGTGATCACACAAAATTGGGATGAGATTCGGCGCTTCATGTGGAACTTCGTCGGCATTGTTCGTAGCAATGGCCGACTGGCCCGCGCCCACCACCGGATCAAGATGCTCCAGGAAGAAATCAATCAGTATTATTGGAATTTCCGCATCACTTCACCTCTGCTTGAGTTGAGGAATCTGGCCACAGTGGCCGAATTGATTATTCGGGCAGCCGAGTACCGACTCGAGAGCCGGGGGCTCCACTACAATCTCGACTACCCCGACCGGGATGACGCCAACTTCCAAGCCGACACATTACTGCGCCGAGGCGCGCCCACCCGGAAAGACCCAGCTGAATGAACGGCGCGCTAAGAGTGAGGCAGGCAAAGCCATTGCCCTTGAGCCCGTCGCTCCCGGGGGTTGCCCCGGCGTATCCGTGACTCGCATTTTCCCTCACCCCGCTCCGATTATTCGGACCCGGGGTTTCTTACGGTTCCTCCTTGCGCTCTTCGTGCTCCTCGTGCTCGGGCTCCCCACACGGGCCCCAGCGCTGATCCTTGATGCGGGGGATGGGGGAGGAAACACCACCGCACCCGAACCCGACCCGGGCTGGGACAACGTGGGCCAGCACCTTGGGAGCCCTTCCGTTGTCTATCTCGGCAACCGCTGGATCCTGACGGCGGATCACGTAGGGGCCAGCATTGTCACCCTCAAGGGCAAACGCTACGACCCCGTGCCGGGCACGCTGATCCGGCTGATGAATCCGGACACGACACAAGCCGATCTCCTGCTCTTTCGGATTGACGAGGATCCGGCACTTCCGAAGCTATCCATTGCGGAGTCTCCGCCCGCCCCGGGCGAGTCCGTGGTCTTGATTGCCGCAGGGTCTTCTCGAGGCAGGCAGCTCAGCTCGCAACCCGAGGGCGAAGCATTGGTCGACGGCTTCGCCTGGCAAGAGGACCAAACCAAGCGCTGGGGATCGAATATCATCGAGGCCGAGCCCAACTTCATCGGGCAGGCCAGCACGAATACAATGGCCATTCCGATGATTTTTAGCCGAATCGAATCGCCATCGGGGACACGTCAAGAAGCCACTGCGGCCCGGGGAGATTCCGGCGGAGCGCTCTTCGCCCGGGCCGACCCCACGAATCTCGATTCGGAGTGGGTACTTTCGGGAATACTCTTCAGCGTCGGCACTCGGACCGGATTCCCCGTGCAAAGCAGTTTCTACGGAGATGTCACGTGGGCCGCAGATCTGAGCTTCTACAGAGATTCGATCCTCGAACACGTGTTTCCGGAAGTCGGCCTGGCTGAGCTTGCTCCACAGGCTATCGGGCAGGGAGCGGAGCCCGGCAATATGACAGCGGTCATTCTCGTCGCTGGGGCGGCTCTCGCAACACTGGTTGCCTATCTGGCCAAGAGGCGCCGCAATTCTGTTGGCTCCGGCGGTCAGAGCGAGCGATAGAGCAGAACAAGCGCAGCGAGACAGGCAAAGACCAGAACCGCAGGGCGCATGGTCGGCTCGCTCACCCTTGGCGCAGTCAAAGCCGAGATGACCCACCCCGCTACGCCTGCAGGTACCAGGCATAGGCCCATAAGCAATTCCTCGCGTCCCATCTGACCCGTCCAGACCAGTCCGACCAACCCCACGAGGCTTCCCACCACGAAAAATGGAGCCAGGGTGCCGCGCATTCGGGCGGGAGACACGTGCTGGTGGATGAGCGCCAGAGCGGGTCCGGGGATGGCAGAAGTTGTGCCCATGAAGCCCGCCAGAATCCCGCCGAACAGAAAGCTCTTCTTGTCCGGCCGGAGTCGAAGACCGAAAATCGAAAGCCCGGCCCCCAAGAGTACCGCCCCGGCGACGATGCGAGACAGGATGCGCACGTCACTGAAGCCCAAAACAATCAGCGCGAGGACGATTCCGGCCAGCTGTCCAGCCAAGGGAACTCCGATCGACCTGTAGTCGACGGATCTCCGTTCACGCCACCCCAACAGCACCATGAAGGGCAGCCCAGCGAGAATCAGGGGACCCGGCACGAAACGTGGGTCCAGCAGGACCAGAACGGGCGCCGCGATCATGGCAAAGCCGAAACCGATGGTTCCCTGGAGAGTCGCTCCCATCGTGACAACCACTGCCGCAAGCACCATCTCGCCCGCAGTCAGATCCATGGTTCCGCGCTATTCCGGAGTCACATAGGAAGCGGTGATTCCCCCGTCGACGAGGAAAGTTGTCCCTGTCACGTAGGCCGACGCATCCGAAGCGAGGAAGAGAACAGCACTCGCAATTTCCTCGGCTTCGGCCAGACGGCCCATAGGGATATGGACCAGTCGCCTTGCCTTCACTTCAGGATCCGACAAGAATTCTTCCAGCAAGGGCGTCCTGACTGGACCCGGGCAGAGAGCATTGGCCCGGATACCTTGCCGCGCATATTCCACCGCGATTTCGCGAGTCATTGCCAGAACACCGCCCTTGCTCGCCGTATAGGCGATTTGTGAAGTCGCGGCCCCCATCACGGCGACGAAGGAAGCGGTATTGATGATCGAACCGCCACCGCTTTCGAGCATCGCGGGGATTCCGTACTTGCAGCCGAGGAAAACACCCTTGAGATTGACATCGATCACCCACTCCCAAATATCCAGAGGTGTATCGACCGGGGAGCCATCGCCGTCGGGGAAGATCCCCGCATTATTGAAGAGGACATGAAGCCCACCGTTCCGGCTGCACGCCGTATCCACGGCCGAACGCATCTGGGAATCGTCCGAGACATCGGCAACGACCAGAGAAGCCGAGCCCCCCTCCCCCACGATAGCCGCAACCGTTTCCTGACCGGCCTGCTCGTCACGCTCGCAAACTACTATCCGGGCGCCCGACTTCGCCATTAGAATCGCACTCTGACGTCCAATTCCGCTGCCGGCGCCCGTAATGAATGCCGTCTTTCCAGCCAGCGACTGCAATGATCTTCCTCCCCGGGATCGGCACCCGGTCTCGACATTCAAGGCACGAGGGTCTGTAAATTACAGTTCAGAAATCCGCGCCACTAGATCCGTTCAAAGAATCGGGCACGCTCGAAGTCCGTGACCACCCTCTGGTATTCGGCAAGTTCGGCTCGCGCAAAGCACACCAGGTGCTCGACAACTTCTTCGCCAAAAGCTCCCCGCACGAAATCGCTGGTTTCGAAAATTTCCACAGCTTCGGCCAGCGTGTGGGGGACTCGGGGCAAATCCTTCGCGGCGTAGCCGTTCCCCTCAAAGAGCGGGCCGGGATCGGTTTTTCGCTGAACTCCATCGAGCGCCGCAGCAAGCATTCCAGCATAGACGAGGTAGGGATTTGCATCGCCGCCCGGAATTCGGCACTCCACTCGCAAGCCCGGCCCATGCCCCACCACTCTAAAGCCGACTGTACGATTGTCATAGCTCCAGGCGATTCGAGTAGGCGCGAACGTATCATCCACGTAGCGTTTGTAGGAATTTACGTTGGGTGCGAAGAGCATCGAAAGCTCCCGGGCATGATCAAGCAAGCCTCCAACCGCATGACGGAACGTCTCGGTCGGGCGAGCTTCGCTGCCCGGAAACGCTTCCCCCTCTCCCGAAAAGAGGGATGCCCCGTCCTCATCGGTAAAGCTCATATGAACGTGAAGGCTGTTGCCGGCACTGTCGGTATGCCACTTGGCCATAAAGCTGACAGACGCGCCCTGCTGGGCGGCAATTTCCTTGGCGGCCAGCTTGTAAATGACATGACGATCGGCCATCTCCACGCCTTGGGCATAGCGTAGGTTTATTTCATGCTGTCCGGCGCTTGCCTCGCCCTTACTGAACTCAACAGGAACACCCGAGGCATCAACCAACCGACGAATCGCCCCGATGATAGGCTCCGCAAAGCCCCCAGAGAGCACGTGGTAGTCCTCGTTGTATGACTGGCTCAGTTCGAGGTCGTGATAGTTCTTCTCCCTCGCGCCAGCATACGTCTCCTTGAAAAGAAAGAACTCGAGTTCACTGGCAAAGTGGGGGACAATTCCACTTGCGGCGGCCTTTTCAAGCTGACGTTTCAGGATATTCCGGGGTGCCACCGAAATCGGTACGTCACGCTCCTCCTCCAAGGCATCGCAGACAACGATCGCGGTGCGGTCCAGCCAAGCGGCTTCGCGAAGGGTCGTCCAATCGGGAATCGCGCGAAGATCCCCGTAGCCGGTCTCCCAACTGGTAAACGCATAACCCGCCGTGGGTTCCATCTCGATATCGCTGGCGAGCAGGTAATCACACGCGTGCATGCCTCCACCGGCGACTTCTTCGAGGAAGTAGCGGCCAACGATCCGCTTGCCCATCAGGCTGCCGTACATATCTGGAAAGACCGTCAAAACGGTCTCGATGCTTCCGTCTGCGACCTTACGCCGGAGCGTATCTAGGTCGAGCCTTCCGATATCGTTCATTGCATCCTTCCGCGAATAAGAGAACTCTTCGGCCGAGCGGAGGAGCCGAATCCGTCAAGTAGTTTCGGGTTCGTCTTCAACTTCCCGGAAGAGCGAAAGCTGGGGAGCTTCTGGATCCACTTCCACCGGAATCGGGTACTCCCCCGAGAAACAACCGTCACAGATGCCTCTTTTGAGTTCCTGTTTTCCGGCGTCCCGAAGACCCTCCAGGGTGAGGTAGCCCAGCGAGTCAGCCCCGATGATCTCCCTGATCTCCTCGGGAGTATGCTGGGCAGCGATCAACTCTTCCTTTGTAGGTGTATCGATCCCGTAATGACAGGGACCCACTGAAGGGGGCGAGGAGATACGAACATGCACTTCCCGGGCGCCCGCCGTGCGCAACATCGCAACAATCTTGACCAGGGTTGTGCCCCGAACAATCGAGTCGTCCACCAGCACAACTCGCTTCCCCTCCAGGAAGCTACGAATGGCATTGTGCTTGACCTTCACTCCGAAATCACGAATAGACTGGGCGGGCTCGATGAAGGTTCGGCGCACATAGTGATTGCGAATCAGCGCCGTCTCATAGGGAATTCCTTCTTCCTCGGCATAGCCCAGCGCAGCTGCAGTCCCTGAATCCAGCACCGGCACCACCATGTCGGCAGCGACTGGATACTCTCGCGCCAGCCTCCGACCCAACTCCTTTCGAAACGCGTACACGTTGTGGTTCATGATATTGGAGTCTGGCCGAGCAAAATAAATAAACTCGAAAATGCAAAAGCGTTCGCTCGCGGGTCGCGCCATGGGGCGAAGGCTTCGTAGCCGCCCCCGACGAATAACCACCACCTCGCCCGGTTCGATATCACGTTCGAACTTCGCCCCAATCAGATCGAGCGCGCATGTCTCGCTGGCAAGAACCCAGGCGCCGTCCAGACGCCCCAGGCTGAGGGGACGAAAACCACTCGGATCTCGAGCGCCGATCAGTGCGTCCTCCGTGAGCAGCACTATGCTGAACGCACCCTTGACCCGGGAAACGGCATCGATGAAGCGATCCTCAATGGAATGTTCCCGGGATCGGGCCAACAGGTGCAGGATGGCCTCACTGTCCGAGGTTGATCCAAAGATCGCACCTCGGCCTTCCAATTCCTTCCGAATGGCCACCGCGTTGACCAGATTGCCATTGTGCGCGATAGACACGGGTCCGCCATCTGTATTGGCACAGATTGGCTGGGCGTTACGCAAGAGGCTCTCCCCAGCCGTCGAATAGCGGACGTGCCCAATCGCATGACGGCCCTTCAGTCGGCTGAGGGTCTTGGCGCCGAAAGTGTCCGCCACCAACCCCATGGCCCGATGCGCCGTGTGCTCCCGGCCATTGGAAGCAACGATCCCACAGCTCTCCTGACCACGGTGCTGAAGCGCGTAGAGCCCGAGGTAGGTGATGTGCGCGGCCTCATCGTGACCGTGAATCCCGAAGACCCCGCACTCGTCGTGAAAATGATCTTCCTCCCTCTCCTGGGCGAGCGCGCTCTCAGCCTCCTTGGAGATCGGCAGAGTGAACCGCACCTCTTCTCCCGACTCGCTCACAGCAAGCCGCCCCCCGGGCTGGAGAGAGTAAAGAACGTGGGGCGGATCCATGGCGGATCCGCGCAGGCGTAGGATGAAAGAAATGCCAGCAAATGAGCCTCGGTGAGGATGAGAATCGGGACGGGATCCGGCGGGCGCGCCGGGAAAGCAGAAAGGTCGATTGTATCCAAGCGCCCGTGCTTCTCGCCACCTTGGCTTTTGCCGGTCGACGAGCGACTCCCCCTCCCGGAGGCCCTTGCTTCCGGGCGGACCTCAAGGGAGCGGATGGCGGGAATCGCGTGGTCGGGCCCAGCACCCTCTCGTTTGGCCTGACTTGCCGGATCCTTCAGGCCTTGCCGAAATGTCCTGTGCGGGGTTAAATCCGTGCTCCGCCCTCGGGCGGTTCCACGCCCTTCCAACCCGCCGCTGCTTCGGAGGATATACCCCTGGCTCTCGACGACCGACAGCTCCTTGAACTTTGCGACCAGACCTTGAACCGCACGGATTTCAGCCACCTTGGAACTAAATTCGAAGGGAAAGTCCGAGACAGCTACGTCAAGGACGACCGGCGAACCATCGTGGTTTCCGATCGTGTTAGCGCTTTCGATGTCGTGCTAGGCACGGTCCCCTTGAAGGGGCAGATTCTCAACCAGATGGCCGCTTTCTGGTTCCAGAAACTCAGCGACCTCGCCCCCAACCACCTAATCGACGTTCCCGACCCCAGTGTCTCGATCGTCCAAGAGTGTCGCCTGCTTCCCGTGGAATTCGTTTGCCGAGGTTATCTCACCGGCTCGACGAGTACCTCGATCTGGACCGCCTACGAACGCGGCGATCGCAGCTACTGTGGCCACCAACTGCCCGAGGGGTTGCGCCGTCACGAGCGACTACCGGAGCCCCTGCTCACCCCAACCACCAAGGCCGAGATGGGCGCCCACGACGAAGTCACCTCCCGGGACGAAATCATCGCGAGCGGGGCCATGAGCGAGGAACTCTACGCAAAGGCCGAGAAGCTCACCGCATCCCTCTTTGAAGCCGGGACCCACTTCGCCAAAGAGCGCGGGCTGATCCTGGTGGACACCAAATACGAGCTCGGACTCGACGAAAGCGGCGAACTCGTGGTCATCGACGAAATCCATACGCCGGACTCCTCGCGCTATTGGTATTCCCATGGCTACGATTCGGCCATGTCCGAAGGCCAAAGCCCCGATGCCATCGACAAGGAATATATCCGGCTCTGGCTCGGGGAACGCGGATACAAAGGAGAAGGTGAGCCCCCGGAACTGACCAACGAGGTGCGCTGCGAGGCGGCTCGCCGCTATGTGCGGGCCTTCGAGCAGGTCAGCGGGCTAGCTTTCAACCCGGACGTCTCCGAGCCGATCGCGCGAATTCAGGCCAACCTCGGAATCTGATTCCGCCGCCCTGCCGGCGCGCCCCTTAGGGCCGCGGGCGGGGCACCGGCTCTGTTCATAAGCGCTTTGTTCATAAGCGCTTTGTTCATAAGCGCTCTGTTCACCCACAAGCGCTCTGTCGTTCCGCGCTCAGTAAAGACGCAACCAGACGTAGCCCAGCATCATGTAGTACATCGCCGGGAATGCCAGGAGCGGCGCATCGATTCGGTCCAATACGCCCCCCATGCCGGGCAGAAGAGCCCCGGTGTCCTTGACTTCGGCGTCGCGCTTGAGCAGCGACTCGACCAAATCGCCGATAATACCGACGACGCAGAGCACGAGGCCAAATCCCAGGGCCATGCCCCAGGAAAGCACCTCGGAAAGTTCGGGCCAGAAGAAGTCAAAGTACGCCTTGGTGGCGAGCCCCGCCGCAGTCCCCAGGACAATGCCCCCCAGTGCGCCCTCGATGCTCTTGTTGGGGCTGATCTCTGGCGCCAGCTTGCGGCGGCCCCAAGAACGGCCCGCGAAATAGGCACCGGCATCGCAAAGAACCACCACGGCCAAGCAATAGATCGTCAAGAAAATGCCCGATTCCGGAACCAGCCCGATGGCCGACAGGGACTCCCCGCCCGAATGAGCTTCGGCCGAGCGATAGAAAAACCTCAGGAGCACAGCGTGGGATAGCAACCACGCGACATAGAAGACTCCAAAAAAAGTCCCGGATATGCTCGCCAGGGATTCCTGGATCCGAGCCTTTCCGAGCTGCGCCACCATCAGAACCAACAGCGAGGCCGTCATCAGTAGCATCGCGTGATACTCGCTGCTGAGCCAAGCGACTCCAATGACCGCCGCACCGAAGCCCAGGCCAGCCCCCGTAAGCGGACGGGCCCCCTTGCCTTCAATCAACTGATAGAACTCGCGCTGGGCAAGCAAGCCGAAGGCTAGAACTGTGGCCAGGTAGGGGTAGCCGCCGATCACAATAATGTAGAGCACGGCTGGAATCAGAACCGAAGCGGTCAACAACCTCGAGGCGAGGTCACCCAAGGCCCTGGGTGGCGCACGGTCGGGAAGAGGCGTAGAGGGTCGGGGATGAACCGTTTCCCCACCTTCGGTCACGCCTGCCGGTTCATCGCTCACTTCATCAGTCACGCGAGGAGCATACAACATGCGGACCACAAACTCGGCCACGCCCCCCGCCGGTGAGCTGACCGATCGAACTAACGGCCGGTGTGGCCGAAACCACCTTCCCCGCGCCGGGTCGAGGCCAATTCGTCGACTTCCGTCCAAACCACCCGACTCACGGGCGCGACCACGAGTTGAGCAATTCGCTCGCCCCGCTTCACCGTATAGGCGGAGTCGCCGAGATTCATCACGATGACCTTGATCTCGCCCCGGTAATCGGAATCGATCGTCCCGGGAGAATTGGGCAGCGTGATCCCATGGCGTAAGGCCAACCCGCTACGGGGCCGGACCTGCGCCTCATAGCCCTCTGGAAGTTCGATCGCGAACCCCGAAGGTACGAGCGCCCTTTCGCCAGGCTGGATCACAAGATCCGCGGGAACGGCGGCTCTCAGGTCAACGCCTGCGGAGCCCGCCGTAGCGGGCTCCGGAGGCGAAAGACCTTCTCCACTCGATTGCCGGAGAAGCCGGACCTGAACGGTCTGACTCATGCCGATGCCGCTACTCGGCCTCAGCCGCAGCGTCGGCCAGCGCTTCCTTGCGAGAAAGACGAATCCGACCGGCCGGATCGATATCGATGCACTTGGCCAGAACCTCATCTCCCTCGGAAACCACGTCGGTCACGTTGTCGACGCGTCCTTCGGCGAGATGACTGATGTGAATCAATCCATCCGTGCCCGGGAAGATTTCCGCGAATGCACCGAAGTCCACCACGCGCTTGACCTTGGCGAGATAGACCCGCCCAATCTCCGCTTCCTGGGTCAGTTCCTGAACCATGGCCAGAGCCTGTTCCACCGCGGCCGCATCGGGACCGAAAACCGCTACGCGGCCCGAATCTTCCACATCGATCTTCGCACCGGTGGTTTCCTGAATGGCGCGAATCACTTTGCCCCCAGGGCCAATGATGTCTCGAATCCGATCGGGCTTGATCATCAGCACTTCGAGTCGAGGTGCAAACTCGTGCAGTTCCGTTCGAGGCAGCAGACCTCCGAGCTCGGCCTCCGTCTCCTTCTTCATGCAGTCCAGGATATGCAGGCGACCCTCCCGGGCCTGGGCGAGAGCGGTTTCCAGAATGGTCCAGTCGATCTGGGTCACCTTGATGTCCATCTGCAGGGCGGTAATGCCCTGATCGGTTCCGGCCACCTTGAAATCCATATCGCCCAGGTGATCCTCATCGCCCAGGATGTCCGACAGGATCACGGTACGCTCGCCGTCGGTGATCAATCCCATGGCAATACCCGCGACGGGCGCCTTGAGGGGCACACCCGCGTCCAGCATGGCCAGGGTCGAACCGCAGACCGCCGCCATGGAGGATGACCCGTTGGATTCGAGAGTTTCACTTACGATTCGAATCGTATAGGGGAAGTCCTCATGGCTGGGCAGAATCGGAGTCACAGCTCGCTCGGCCAGAGTTCCGTGGCCAACCTCTCGACGACCGGGGCCGCGCAAGGGGCGCGCCTCCCCGACCGAGAAGGGCGGGAAGTTGTAATGAAGCATGAAGGTCTTCTTGAAGCGCCCCGACATCCCGTCGATGGTCTGCTCGTCGAAGCCACTTCCCAGGGTGCAGTTCACCATGGCTTGGGTTTCGCCTCGGGTAAAGAGCGCCACACCATGGGGACGCGGCACTGCCCGCACCTCGCAGGCGATGGATCGGATCTCGGTGTTCTTGCGGCCGTCGATCCGCTCGCCGGTGCTCAGCACCCGCTCGCGCATGAGATCACCACCGAGGTCATGAAGAATCCCCTTGACACTGGACCGGAGATTCCCGAGTCCCGCGCGACGATCTTCCCAACCAGCCAGGGTGTCGATGCTCACCTTCTCGTTCACGTAGTTCTCGAGGTACCCCTCAAGAATTTCCTTCTCGACGACCTTCACCGCCGAGCTTCGCTCAAATTTGCCCTGAACCTGAAAGGCCTCGGACAGGCGCTGCTCGGCTTTACCCTTGATCTCTGCCTCAAGGGCCGAGGTATCCGCGGGAAGCTTCGGAACAATCTTTTCCTTACCCACCTGCTTCTTGAGGTCTTCAATGGTCCCGATAATCTCGAGAATCTTCTCATGGGCGTGCTTCAGGGCACCGAGCATTTCGGCCTCGGGGACCTGCTGGCCGCCGCCTTCCACCATCACCACCGAGCCTCGGGTACCGGCCACAACCAGCTCAAGATCAGCTTCTGCCAGATCGTCGGGTCGGGGGTTGATCAGGAACTCGCCCCCCACCCTCGCGATGCGAACAGCACCAATGGGTCCCAGGAAGGGAAGGTCCGAAATCGCCAGAGCCGCTGATGCGCCCACAAAGGCACACATATCGGCGGGCTCGCCGGGATCCGCCGAAAGAACCGTGGCCGTCACCTGGGTATCGTCGTTGTAACCCTCGGCAAAGAGCGGACGAATCGATCGATCGATGAAGCGCGAAGTCAGCACCTCACGATCCGAAAGCCGACCCTCGCGCTTGAAGAAGCCACCGGGAATCTTGCCCGCTGCAGCGAATTTTTCGACAAAATCCACCGTCAGGGGGAAGAAATCGATCCCTGGGCGGGGCTTGGAGTGCACCGCGGTCACGAGCACCGAAGTGGCCCCATAAGTCACGACGACAGAACCTGCGGCCTGCTTGGCCATCCGTCCCGTCTCTATTTTCATTTCTCGCCCGCCCACATCCATTGTGACGGTCGTCGGTTCAAACCAATAAGGCATCTGACGCTCTCCTCTTCGGCCAAGCCCCAATTGGCGTGCCGAAGTTCATTAGTGGCGAGGCGGAGAGGCACTTGCGTTGGAATGCAGGATCACTCATGCGCGAAAACACCAATTCGGTCGATTCGCGCATGACCAACTCCCGCATCCCATCGCAGCATGTCCAATCCACGCTGCCGGTTGCTTGGGGTCATGCTCGTCCCACCCCCCGGGCGGACGAACTCCAGGGTCGCTGGGGTTAACCGATCCTCACCGGAAACCCCGCCGACCATCTTATCGCCGCAGACCGAGGCTCTCGATGAGCTTCTGGTACCGGGCGTAATCCTTTCGCTTGAGGTAGTCGATCAAGCGCCGTCGCTGACTGACGATCTTCAGCAACCCGCGCCGAGAATGGTGATCTTTCTTGTGATCCTTGAAGTGCTCGGCCAGCTGAGTCAGCCGCGCCGTGAGCAGGGCCACCTGGACCTCGGTAGATCCGGTATCCGTATCGTGGTGCTTGTGTCCGTCGATAGTGCTTCGTTTTATTTCGGCCGAGATCAACTTCTCTTCCTCTGATTTATTCGGGTATCAGCCCTGTTTAAATGCTTTCCGAAAAGCCCTTCGCGTCGGCGGCATTTCGAACATCTGTTTTGAACGCGGACTCGGGATTGCCCATTCTCGTGCTGGATCGTCGAGCCTCTTGCCGCCACCTGCCCTTGCTTGTCGGGCCAGCTCCTGTTTGGCGGGGCCCCTTGATAGAGCCCTTATGATAGAGCCCTTGTGACAGAGCCCTTATGATAGAGCCCTTATTGACCAAGCCCTTATGACCAAGCCCTTATTGATAGAGCCCTTATTGAGAGAGGGGGTTACAGGTGGCCCCCCGCGACCCACACCGGACGAGTCGAAACGCCGACCTCCACGAAAACCCGGTTCTCTGATGAGACGCCCCGACTTCCGCGATCCGAATCGGCCTGAGTTTGGCAGACACCCCCGGGTACCGCAATGGCCAGAATTCTGGAGCAATCGTCCATCACCCTATTTCAAGCCGGGAGCACCCGCAGCGGCCAAAGCCTCCGGTCGGCTCGGAGTTCGAGGATCGCGATCATCCGGCCTTCCGGACCCAGGGCGGTGACCCTGGTTCCGGGCCGGGAGCGCTCGAGCGTCCCCGGGGAAATGTCGCCCCCATTCTCCACCCGCTCGGCCCCCTGGGCCGCGAGCTGAATGACGGGAAATTCCAGGCCCTTCTCCGGCGGAATCAGCAGATCGTCCATTTTGCCCAGGCGGGCCGCCTCCTCGCAGGCCTCGAAGCTGTGGGCCACCTCAATTCCAAAGGGCTGGCTCTGGAGCCGGCGTAAATCCGACAGGTATCCCCCGCATCCCAGGACCTCGCCGAGATCGTGCGCCAGGGTGCGTACATAGGTTCCGCTTCCGCATTCCACCGTGATCTCCGCGTCGGGGGAGTCAAATCGTGTCAGCTCCAGGCTGTGTACCACGACTTTCTTGGCCTCCCGCTCGACCTCCTCACCCTGGCGGGCCAACTTGTAGAGCGCCACGCCGTCGAGCTTGACCGCGCTGAACATCGGGGGAATCTGTTCAATCTCACCGACAAAATTCGCCAGAGCGTCGCGAACCGCCGCTTCGTCCGGCAGCACGCCCTCGTAGCGTTTGAGAATTTCACCCTCACCGTCGAGGGTATCCGTGACTGCGCCAAGCCGAACCGTCCCGACGTAGCTCTTGCGGCCACTCCCGAAAAACGGAGCCAGTTTCGTCGCCCCACGGATCACCAGGGGAAGCACCCCTGTCGCCTGGGGATCCAGGGTTCCCAGGTGGCCCACTCGGCGAATACCGAGCCAGCGGCGTGCCGCATCCACAACGTCGTGGGAAGTCTGCCCTTTCGGCTTGTCAACGATCAGGAATCCTGCCGGCCCCGGCCGTTCCCGTCCGCCTCGCCTATTCCTCCTGCCCATACCCTTCGCCCTTTCCCTCTTCTTCAATCCCATGGGGCACGCTCTCCCCCTGATTCTCAGCCAACTCCGGCAGCGAGCGGAGCAGGGCGAGAGTCTTCGACCCCTCTTCGATGGAACGATCATGACGGAACGAAAGCGCCGGTGTCCGGCGCAAAGCCAATGCCGACGCCAGGCGGGTCCGCAAAAAACCCGCTGCCGACGCGAGCCCTCGGCCGACTTCTTTCGGGTCTATCTCATCCTCAAGCTTGAGCGGGCTCCAGAAAATCGTAGCCGTAGACAGGTCTGGGCTCACCTTGACCCGGGTCAAAGTCAGGAGCCCAATTCGCGGATCACTGGTCTCATCCCGGATGAGACGCGCGAGTTCGCCACGCACCTGTTCGGCGATTCGTTCGTTGCGGAGCGATGCCAATTACTCATTCTCCCAGGGCAGCGGATCCTCCTCCGCGGCCTCCTCGTTGAAATCCGCTCTCGCTACATTCAGAATTTCCAGGTCTGAATTGCGAACCTCGGCCAAGTGGAGAGATTCGACAAACTCCACGGCTGTCCCCAGACGCCTTCGAACACCCTGGGCGTCAGAGCCCACCACCGCCAAGCCCAGCACTGCGCGCTGCCAGGTTTCCTGACCATCCACCTCGGCCACGGAGATATTAAAGCGATTGCGCAAGCGCTGGATGATGGCCTTAACAACGCCTCGCTTCTGCTTCAGCGATCGTGACCCGTGTACGTGCAACTCGATCAAACCCGCACCCACCCTCATGAGCCTCGCGCCTCCCAGCCTTAGAGTGTGGCCGGCACCTCCTCAACCTCGAAGATTTCGATCTCGTCACCCACCTTCAAGTCATTGAAGTTGGCAATACTGATGCCGCACTCGGTCCCGTTGGAAACTTCGCGAACATTTTCCTTGAAACGACGCAGGGAACCCATCCTGCCCTCGTAAACCTGAACGCTGTCCCGAACCAGTCGGCAGTGCGCGTCTCGAGATGCCTTGCCCTCGACGATGATCGAACCCGCGATCGTCCCCACCTTCGGGACGACGAATAATTGCCGGACCTCGGCACGTCCGAGCATGTTCTCCTTGCGGACCGGCGGCAACAAGCCCGCCATCGCGGCACGAACCTCGTCGAGCAACTCCATAATGATCGTATACGTGCGCAGGTCCACGCCGTGGCCGTCCGCGGCCTTTCGCGCCGCTGGATCCGGGCGCACATGAAAGCCAACAACGATTGCGCCACTGGCCGAAGCGAGCATCACATCATTTTCGTTGACCCCTCCAACGCCGGCCGAAAGAATCTTCAGATTCACCTCTTCCGTCGAGAGCGTTTCCAGGGCATCACGAACCGCTTCGCAGGTCCCCTGAACGTCTGCCTTGAGGACGACCGCGAGTTCCTTCGGTCCTCCACCGTCGGCGTGAGCAAAAAACTCTTCAAGCGTGTATTTGGCAGGCGCGATGGTAACCTTGCCCCGTGCCTGATCCTCGCGATGAGCGATGATCTGTTTGGCCACCCTGTCGGATTCCACGGCATAAAAGCTGGCGCCCGCGGAAGGAACTCCTGAAAGACCCTGAACCTGAACCGGCATGGACGGGCCCGCTTCGGTGACTTTCGCCCCCAAGTCGTCATCCATGACCCGCACTCGACCGGATTCGGTTCCGACCACGATGACATCACCCCGCTTGAGGGTGCCGTCCTGGATCAGAACGGTGGCCATCGGGCCCCGCCCCTTGTCCAGACGGGCTTCAAGGACCACGCCCCTGGCTCGGCGCTCGATGCCTGCCTTGAGTTCCATAACCTCTGTCTGAAGCCCAATCATTTCCAGCAGGCTGTCGATTCCCTCACCTGTTTTCGCCGAGACGTTGACGCAAATTACATCGCCACCGAATGCTTCGGGCACGAGATTATGCTCGGTCAGGCGTTGCTGAGTCTTCTGGGGGTCTGCATCGGTAAGGTCGATTTTGTTGATCGCCACAACGATGGGACAACCCGCCGCCTGGGCATGCTCTATGGCCTCCACGGTTTGCGGCATCACGCCATCATTGGCCGCGACCACAAGCACCACGATGTCCGTGACAGCCGCGCCCCGGGCACGCATGGCGGTAAACGCAGCGTGTCCTGGAGTATCGATAAACGTCAGCTTCTTGCTGCCCGCAGTCGTCTGGTAGGCGCCTATATGCTGGGTGATTCCGCCCGCCTCGCCGTCGACCACCTTCAACCGGGTATCGCGTATGGCATCAAGCAGTGAAGTCTTACCATGGTCAACGTGCCCCATCACTGTAATGATGGGTGGGCGACTGACCAGCTCTCCCTCAACCTCGACCGCATCGTCCACCCCAGGTGCTACGTCGGCATTCAAGAACTCCTCTTCTTTGAAGCCTACGTCCTGAACTTCGAATCCGTACTCCGCTGCGAGACTCCGACTCGTTTCAATATCAACAGTCTGATTAATGGAGACCATGATGCCCAACGCCATGAGCTTGCCTTGAACCGCAGGCGACTTTGCGCCGAGCAGCCGAGCGAGTTCCCCAACGCTGATTTCGCCGGCGATCTTGACAACCCTTTTCTGATCCGCAGCCGCGGGAACGGCGGGCAGGGCCAGCTTGTCTCGACGCTTGCGACGGGGGTTGACCATCGCGCGCGGCGCCATCTCCCCGACTCGGCGAGTCTGCCCTCCCCGCCCGGTAATCTGCCGCGCAAAACGCTCCTGCTCTTGAAGGTTGACGACCTCCCGCACACGCTTGCGCTGACGACCCTTCCGGTCCGCTGCGGGTTGGGTGGCTTCAGGCTTGGGCGCGGAAGTAGTCGTCCTTCGCTCGGATTCCGGGGG
>DUCH01000106.1:24740-36124 GCA_012959865.1 Myxococcales bacterium
CGAACAGCCGCAGGCTCGGGCTCGGGAGCCTCTGCCTCGGCAGCCACCTCTTCTTCGACGACCTCGGTGGTGTCGCTGAGCTCAGGCTCTTCCTCTGCGATCGGCTCGGGAACAGGTTCGGGCTCAGGCTCTTCGACCTTCACTCGCTTCCGTCGCCGCAGAACCGTCTTTCCGCCCTTGCGCTCGACGCGGCTCTCGACCATCTGCTCGCCCGACTCGGCCGGGGCGCCAAGCTTTTGGCGCAACTCGGCCGCCTGCTTTTCGTCAAGCGAAGCCATCGCGCTCTTGACTTCAATACCCGCATCTGACGCTCGATCGACAAAATCGTGCCGGTCGATCCCGAGTTCTTCAGCGAGCTTATATGCCCTAATCTTGGCCATACACTCCGTATCCGAGGCTACCTAGCCGCCCCATCCTTTAAAATTTATCCTGCTTCCTCATCGGCAGCTACTTGATCATCTGCGTTCGCTTCCTCATCCGCAGCCACTTGCTCGTCCGGCTCAGCTTCTTCGGAGGCCTCTTCCGCCGCAGCCGCGTCAAGCGCAGCCGCCGCAGCCGCCGCAGCAGCCGCTTCGGCGGCAGCAACGACCGCAGCCGCAGCCTCCGCCTCAGCCTCCAATCGCTGTTGCTCTTCTTCCTCGACCTTGACCTCAATCAACTCTTCGGCGCGAACCTTGATCCGCCCGGCACCCTCTTCGTCGATTCCCGGGAATGACGTCAGAAGTTCCAGCGAGGCCCCAGAAAGATCCTTGAGGCTCATCACCCCCTGCTGCAGAAGCAACTCGGCTTCGGGAGCCCCGCAGCCCTCAACCTCGGCAATAGCCCGGGAGAGCCAATGGGCGACTTCCGTCATCTTCGACTCGCTCTTGATGTCGATCTTCCATCCAGTGAGCTGAACCGCCAGGCGAACATTTTGCCCCCGCCGGCCAATCGCCAGAGAAAGCTGATCGTCGGGAACAATCACATCCATGGAACGGGTGCTTTCGTCGATAATGACCCTGGAAACCTGTGCCGGGGAGAGCGCGCTGTACACGTAACGTGCCGGGTCCGTGTTCCAGGGCACGATATCGATCCGCTCGCCGCGAAGCTCTTGGACGACGGACTGGACTCGGCTTCCCTTCATGCCCACGCAGGCACCCACGGGATCCACATCGTTGTCCTTAGAGGAAACAGCGATCTTCGAGCGGCCGCCCGGCTCCCGAGCCGCCGCCTCGATGGTCACTATCTTCTCGTACATTTCGGGCACTTCTTGCTCGAAGAGCTTCGTCAACAATTCCGTAGCGGTTCGCGACAGAACGATTTGCGGCCCCTTGCTCATGCGGTTGACCTCGAGAACATACGCACGAATCCGATCGCCCGGGCGGTACCCCTCTCGGGGAACCTGCTCCTTGGGCGGCAGGATCGCCTCCGTCCGGCCGAGGTCGACAATCAGCGAGCCCTTCTCGAAGCGGCGCACAATGCCGTTCACCACCTCGCCCTGCCTGTCCGAATATTCGTCGTAGGTGTGGTCACGCTCGGCATCCCTCAAGCGTTGGATAATGACCTGCTTGGCCGCCTGGGCAAGAATGCGACCAAACCCCGTCGTATCCATCTTGACACCGATTCCGTCGCCGATCTCAGCCTCGGGATCGTATTCCGCCAGGGCGACTGAGTGCGCGATCTGGCTTTTCTGATCGGTCACCACTTCGACGACTTCCTTGAACTCAAAGAGCTCAATCTCGCCGAGTTCCTCGCTATAGCGGGCCTCGATCTCTTTATCATGACCGTGACGCTTATGCGCAGCCTGGACCATGGCCTCTTCGAGCGCACCGATGATGTCGCCCGAATCGATGCCCTTGTCCTTGGCTATCTGATCTATTTCTCGCTTCAATGTCGCGATGAGCATGCTTGCTCCAGTCAATCATGGGACCCGGGCTGCTGGCCAGGGTCGCTTCCCGCTTCGCCTCAGGCGGAGCCATCTATTTGAAAATCGGCGTTGCTGAACGAATAGATCGAGTTGGCCTTTTCAATGTCGTTAAAGGGAATCGCCAAGCGGTCCCCATCGACAGTCATGGTCGCTACTCCATCCACAAAGTTGAGCAGTTCGCCCTTGAATCGTCGGCGTCCGTCTAGGGGGCGCCGTGTTGTAAGCCTCACCAGATCTCCACAAGCCGCCGCGAAATCTTTTTCGCGCGCCAGCATGCGGTCCAATCCCGGCGAAGACACTTCGAGACGATATTCGCCATCCATGGCTTCGGCGGCATCAAGACTCGTCTCGACCTCCCTAGCAACTGCGGCGAGGCTATCGACTGGAATCCTTCCGTCCCCCGCGGCACTGTCGAGAGTCACCCGCAGAACCGACTGCCCTCGATCGCGAATCGCCTGCACGTCCATCAACTCGAGGCCGTGCTCGGCCACTACAGGTTCGATGGTATTTTTGAGTTCTTCGGGTATGTCCCGGTACACCACCGTTGTCCTCCCAGCCCTTCCGATTCCGATCACCTGCGAACTCCGCTGCCCGAGGTCTCGGCCAAAAAAAAAACGGACGCTCGTCCGCTTTTCCGGATTCAACTCACCGCGTCATTCGACTCGGCGGGAATCGACCTAACCCCGAATACGTGAAAAGCATCCTAATTACACCGGCTTACCACCCGGCTAGCACCAGTCATCGATCGCTCACGGATCGCCCGCCCCTACCTGTGTCACTCCACCCTTTGCGCATCGTGATGCCGCACAGGGTATTCACGACGACTTGACAGTTTGCTGCATCGACTTCGATCTCTTCCTGTTTCTCGATCTGGTGCTTGTTCTACTATTATTGTTTGTGTTTGTGTTTGTGTTTGTGTGTGCTTGTTCTGGTTCTACCTGCGACAGGACCACCCGGTCACGAAGCCACTTCACTCTCCGGCTCTCCGGCTCTCTCGGACGCCCCCTTTTTCATGCGGCTTCCACCGCGGGGCAATCCCTCTTCATTTTTCGTTCAAATCCCGATCGGCGCTGCTCATTCTCACCGTAAGGCGCCGCAAAGTAAACGAAAACCTGCCGATTAGCAACTGGGCATCCGGCCTCAGGAGAGCCTCAGCCCACCAATCAAGTCGGCGACCCGCGGGAACCCGTGCCGACTGGCGTATTGGGCGACCCCCTCGGCGATTTCGCGTCCGGCCGCTGGGTTGAGATAGTTGGCAGTGCCCACCTGTACCGCCGTCGCTCCGCAGAGCAGAAACTTGATCGCGTCATCCGGGGTGATAATCCCTCCGATCCCGCAGATAGGAATCGAAACTGCCTGGGCAACCTGCCAAACCATCCGCAGGGCAATGGGCCGGATCGCTGGGCCTGAGAGCCCGCCCAAGACGTTGCTCAGAACCGGGCGCCGAGTCTCCACGTCCACCTCCATGGCTTGGACCGCGTTGATCAGAGAGAGACCGTCGGCGCCGGCCGCCTCGCAGACCCGGGCCATCTCATCGATGCGGGTCACGTTGGGGGACAGTTTCGCAAGCAGCGGCTTCGGGGTGGCGGCTCGAACCCGACCGACCAGTTCCTCGAGCAGCCCTGGATCCTGGCCAAACTCGATCCCCCCGCTCTTGACGTGGGGGCAGGACGCATTGATCTCGATGCCAGCCACCCGGGGCGATTCCGAGAGCCGCGCCGCCAATTCGGCGTAGTCGCCCGCACTCGTTCCGAAGCAACTCGCGATCACCACCACGTCGTCGGGCAACTCGGCCAAGCGTTCGCCCAGAAACGCCTCGACCCCGATGTTCTCAATACTGATGGCGTTGAGCATGCCCGAGGGCGTCTCGGCGATACGCGGGGGCGGGTTTCCCGAGCGCGGCTCGAGGGTCAGGCTCTTCGCCACGAAGCCCCCGATCGCTCCTAGGTCCATAAATGGCGAAAACTCGGTCCCGTAGCCAAATGTGCCCGAGGCGGTCAGCACGGGATTCCGCAACTCGATGCCCGCAAGATTGACCCGGGTATCCACGCCGTCGGTCAAACCAAGGCCTCCCAGACCACCTGGTCGGCGGCGTAAACGGGTCCCGAGCGGCAAATCAAAGAGTACCCACCCGAGGCCACCGGCACGGCGCAGCCCAGGCAGACTCCAAAACCACACGCCATATTGTTTTCCAGGGAAACCTGGCAGTCCACACCGGCGCGAGCAGCCATTTCCGCACACGCGCGCATCATTGGGGTGGGCCCGCAGGCATACACGGTCGTGGGCGCCGATGAGGCGGCGAGCAGAGGCTCCAGGCAGTCTGTAACTCGCCCCGGCTGGCCTCGACTTCCATCCTCGGTGGTCACTTGGAAGCCGACGCCCAGAGCTTCGAAGTCCTCGGCCCCCATCAGGTCCCCGGCGTTTCGCGCGCCCAACACCACCTCCACCGAGGCCCGAGATATGGCTCGGGAAGCCAATTCGTACAGCGAAGCGATGCCGGTCCCGCCGCCCACCAGGATGGCCCGGCAGTCGTCCTGGATCGGCGCGAAGCCCTGGCCCAGGGGCCCCAACACCCGGATCAACTGCCCGGGGGCCGCACCGGCGAGCAGACGGGTTCCCCGACCCGTGACCTTGAGCAGGAAATCGACGCGAGCCGCCCCCCCGGACGGCCCGGGGGCGTGGCCTCGGTAGATCGCCATGGGGCGCGGCAGCAGGGGATCCGTCCGCTCGGACTCCCCCTCACCGCCCACCGAGAGCATGGCGAACTGACCGGGTTCGGCGCCGGGCCAGGCGGGGATTTCCAGGCTCAAGCGGTGGTTGCCCGCCCCATCGGCGTAATTTTCCAGAACACCCGCGTCGACCCGGATGGGCGTGGCTAGGGGCATAGGTGTGGGCATGGGTGTGGGATTGGGTGTGGGATTGGGTGTGGGATTGGGTGTGGGATTGGGCTTCGAGGGCTGGGCGTCGGAGGATTCAGTCATGGGGAGCACGGCGGGGCCAACGGGTTATTAGCGCGGGCTGCGTCCATCGACCAACGGGCGCTCCGGGGCAGGTCGGTCTAGGAGCGATTCGGGCTAACTCTCGCGTATGATCGGACCCGTGGCGCTCAACGGTCCAACCTCATGCCTCCTCTCTTGCCTCCGCCTGTGGGCGGTGTGGGGCCTCCTCTTTGCCCCGGCGCTGGTCTGGGCGGGCGAGGAACCCTTTGCAGCCAGTCGCCTGGCGGTGCCCGGCCGGCCGGTCCAGGTCTGGACCGGTGCCTTCTCCGCCGGCTGCCCGAACCGGGCCCAAGACCTCCTCGTGATCTCCGTGGACGGAACTCCCCCGCGCGAGCGGCGACGGATCCTTCTCTTCCCCTGCACGGCGAACCCACGAGAAAACTCATCTGGCGTCCGAGAGTTCGCTGTGGGCAGCGACGTGGTCGCCGTGGACACGGACCCCCACGGACACCAGCTGCTGCTGTTGAGCGCAAAGGGCCTAGACCTGATCTCCCTGGCCGATCCCGAAATTCGCCGAGAAATCCGCGTCCCCGATGGGCTGCCCTTGATCCCGCGCACCCGGGGGCTTTCCCGGATTCCAATGCTGGGCCCATGGGGTCCCGATGGCAAACCCGCAGTGCTCCTGCCCACGCTCACGGGCGCGCTTGCTGTGGACCTAGCCGATGAAAACCGGCACGCCCTGGCCTTTCCCATGACCGCGGACTACGCCACCCAGGCGCCGGGCCTTCCCGATCCCACGGACCCCTTTTTGTCGGCGAGTTTCAGCTGGCCCCTACTGCTGGCCGGACACGACACCGGCGACGGGAGACTCGACCTCTTCGCCCTCACCCGCTGGACAATGACGGTCTTTCGCGCAGGGGAAGCCGGGCTGCCGGGCTCGCCTTCCCGGCAGATCGAGATCCGTCCCTTCGAAGATTCTCACGAGATTCGACCCGAACAGATCAATGCCAGCTACCGCATCGTCGATCTCGATTCCAACGGGCTCTCCGATCTGGTCCTCCACCGCAGTTGGGGAAGCCTGATGCAGGGCCGCTCCGTTACGAGCCTCTATTTCAATCGGGGCGATGGGCCCCGGCCCGATGGCCCTCCCGATGCTCAGCGGGCCTTGGACGATGGCTTCTCGAGCATCGAGTTTATGGACTTGGACGGCGACGGCTGGCTCGAAGGCGTGGAGACCTCGATGCAGTTCGGCCTGGTTCAGGTGGTGCGGATGCTCTTGACCCGAAGCGGAAAGGCAACCCTGAAAATCCTATCGGTGGGCCAAACCGAGCCCCATTCCATCACTTCGACCTGGGAAGGGGACCTCCACTTCAAAATCGATTTCGGCCAGGCGCGGATCGAGGGCCTCTACCCCATCCTCGACACGGATTGGAATGCCGACGGACGCAAGGACATGCTCTTTGTCGAAAGCAAGGGCAAGATCGCCATCCGACTCGGCCGAGCTGGCGCCTCGGGGCCAAGTTTCGGTAAAACCGCTGCTCGGCAAGCCGTCGACTTACGCGCCGGAAGAACGTCGGTCGCCGACCTCGATGGGGATGGGCTCGAGGATTTGATCGTCTACGACCCCCAGACTGCGGACGGCGACCTCTGGCTCTACTACAACCGGGGAACCCTGCCGGGCACGCCCGCTGATCTCGAAGCCGGCTCCCGGAAGAAATGAGATGACTGGATAGCCCCGGCGCTCAGCGCGATCGCCAGAACTCGATGGCTCGAGCCGTGGCCACGCGACCGCGGGGTGTGCGATCCAGAAAACCCTGATGAATCAAAAAGGGCTCGACCACGTCTTCAAGGGTTCCCTTGTCCTCGCCCACCGCCGCCGCCAGGGTTTCGAGACCCACGGGGCCGCCATCAAATTTTTCGATCAGGCTTCCCAGCAGCGATCGATCGAGGGAGTCGAAACCCATCGCATCCACTTCCAGACGGTCCAGGGCGCTGCGGGCCTCATCGACCCGAACTCGGTGACCTCGGCCTCTATCCACTTCCACAAAATCGCGAACCCGGCGCAGCAGCCGGTTGGCGATACGCGGCGTCCCCCGGGAGCGTCCGGCAATTTCTCGGGATGCCTCGGGTTCGAGTTCGATGGAGAGCAGATCCCCCGAGCGCGCCACGATGCGTTCGAGATCCTGCACCGGGTAGTAACGCAGGCGGGCACTCCAGCCGAAGCGATCGCGCAGAGGCGAGGTCAAAAGACCTGCGCGGGTGGTGGCGCCCACCAGGGTAAAGCGGGGTAGGTCCAAGCGGATCGAGCGGGCGCTGGGCCCCTCCCCAATCAGCACATCCAGATGGAAATCCTCCATCCCGGGATAGAGGATTTCTTCAACGCTCGCCGAGAGTCGGTGAATTTCGTCGATGAAGAGCACCTCGCCCTCCTCCACATTCGAAAGCAGCGCCGCCAGGTCTCCGGGGCGCTCGATAGCGGGGCCACTGGTGGCGTGGAACTGCGCTCCCATCTCGTGAGCCACGATTCGCGCCAGCGAGGTTTTCCCAAGGCCCGGGGGGCCATAAAAGAGGAGATGGTCCAACGGTTCTCCTCTGCTCCGGGCGGCCTGAACGAAAATTGCAAGATTTTCTCGAAGTCGGTCCTGGCCGATCATCTCGTCCAGGCTCTGAGGGCGAAGGCTCTCCTCGGAACGCGTATCGGGGCCTTCCAATTCGAGACTCAGCGGACCGCGATCCATTTCCGGGGGGCTCATCGTGCCAGCCTCTTTAGGGCAACCCGGATCAGGGACTCGATCGAAGCATCTTCCCCCGCCTCACGAGAAGAAACCTCAGCGACGCGCTCGGCCTGGTTTCGGGGATAACCAAGATTGATCAGCGCCGAGAGCAACTCCTCCCGGACATCCGCCCGCCCGGCGTCCGCTGACGAGGACGTGGCCCCAGCATCGGGAATTCCGCTCCGATCCAGCAATGCAACAGCGCCCTCGCGCAATTCCAGCGCCATGCGCTGGGCCATTTTTGGCCCCACTCCCGGTGCGCGCTGAAGCGCGTCGGCATCGCCTTCGCTCAGGGCCCGGAGTAGAGGCTCCGGGGCCATCCCGGAAAGAATCGCCTGGGCCAGACGCGGGCCCACTCGATTCGCGCGAACCAACAGATCAAAGGTATCGCGCTCCAGGGACGCCGTGAAACCGTACAGAAGAAAGGCATCCTCCCGAACCACGGTCCGAACATGGAGCGCCACAGTCTTTCCCGTTTCGGGCAGGCTCTCGAAGGTCTGGAGCGAAACCAGGAGTTCGTACCCCACGCCTCCCACATCGACCAGCAGTCGCGTAGGCGTCTTTTCCCGCAACTGACCTTCCAGCCAGGCGATCATCGCCGCCCCCTGGAAAATCCGGGAGACAAGTCGGCCGAACGCAGACCTCGGCGACCGCGACCCACGCCAATGCCCGCCAGGCGACCCGCGTGGGCGTGACAAATGGCCACAGCCAGCGCATCGGCAGCATCGGTGGGCGGGGGCTCGGGAAGATTCAGCAGGCGCATCACCATTGCCTGAACCTGCGCCTTGCCCGCGGCCCCGGTTCCCGTCACCGCCTTCTTGACCTCCCGGGCGCTGAGTTCGGCCACCTCCAGGCCAGCACTGGCCAGAGCCGCCAAAGCGGCCCCTCGAGCCTGGCCGAGCACCAATGCGGATCTCGGGTTGGAGGCCACGAAGATACGCTCCACCACCGCCAACTCTGGGGCATGCTCAGCCGCGACTCCGAGCAGGCCCGCGTGAATCTTCGCCAGGCGACCCGCCAGCGCTTCGCCGCGCCCGGGGCGCAGGATGCCGTGGGCCACGTGGGACAGACGTCCCCCCGCGAATTCCACCACCCCGTAGCCAGTCGCGCTGGAACCCGGGTCCACTCCGAGAATCCTCATCGTACCCCCCCCCGTACGATCGCATTCCCATGAGCCAATCCATTCATCGGGGACCGGGCACACGGGAATATGAGATCTCTGGAACTCGTGTCTAGGCGAACTGCTCCATCTCCTCCTCGGAGATATCGAAGTTGGCAAAAAAGTTCTGCACGTCGTCGAGATCCTCCAGGGTATCGGCAAGACGCATCATTTGCTCGGCGTCCTTGCCCCCCAGTGAAACCGTAGTCGAAGGTTCCATCGTGACCGACGACTCCAGGGAGACAAAGCCTGCTCCCTCGAGCGCGTCACGAACGGCGGTAAAATCAACAGCCGAAGTCACGACCTCGATGCTGCCGTCCCCCTCGTGAAAATCATCCGCCCCTGCGTCAAGGGCAGCTTCCATCAATGCATCCGAGTCCACGCCTTCGGCCGCAAACTGCAACAGACCCCGCTTCTGGAAGAGATAGGCCACGCAGCCGCTCGCTCCGAGATTTCCGCCGTTCTTGGCCAGCGCGTGGCGCACGTCGCTCACGGTTCGGTTTTTGTTGTCCGTGAGCGCTTCAATGAGGATCGCCGTTCCACCGGGGCCATAGCCCTCGTACACCATTTCCTCATAGGCTTCCCCCTCGCCCCCACCGATCCCCTTCTGAATGGCCCGCTGGATATTGTCCTTGGGCATATTCGAGGACTTCGCTTTGTCGACGATCAGACGCAGGCGAGGGTTGCTCTCGGCGTCGCCGCCTCCGATCCGGGCCGCTGTGACGATTTCGCGGATGAGCTTGGTGAAGATCTTTCCGCGTTTCGCGTCGGCCACGCCCTTCTTGCGCTTTATGGTCGACCATTTCGAGTGCCCGGACATTGGAATTCCCCGCTGTTTCTCTCCGTTTAGCACGGGGCCCGGCCCAAGGCCATTTGATTGAGTCCCGCTCCCCCTGCCCCTGGGCGCCGGCGAATCCCCCAAGGCTCGGCCCCATGGGGACCCAATTTCGATGGCTTCTCTCTCCGCGCCCATAGAAGGGGGCCAAGCGCTACCGAGGAGAGAACCAGATCGGCGAACTCCAAGCGCGCTCGCGAATCGTGGGCCGATGATCCTCGGAGCAGCAGGCCTCGAAGCCATCGCCGACACGGGCGAGATCGCTGCAATCGACCCCCGCGTCCACACAGGCCCATTGGCTCCAGCGACACGTCGGATTTTCAAGCACCCGGGCGTAATAAAATGCCGACTCTTCGGGATCGAAGTCCGGGTCCCTCCACACCGAACACAGGCGATCGGCCCCGGCTCCCCGGCGCTGACAGTTGGACAAATCCACGTCGGCGCCATTCTCGCCGCCCGCGACGAGAATGACCGCCTCGTGCAGGCTGTCGCCCTCGACCCAGCCCTTGATGATTTCCACGCGTTGAAGCGGCGAGGCCCCGGGCTCGGGATCGCGCAGAGCGGCTACGACGAAGCTGGGCACAGCCGCAACCGAGGGGGGATCGGGCAGGTCTCCGCCCATGGGAACGCCCCCGGCGTATCCACGCGCGGGGAGATCCGGAGCGTCGCAGAGTTCAGGGGAATAGTCCCAGCCGCCAAAGAAGCGAAGAGTCGGACGCGTGCCGCTGGTCCCGTACACCTCCCGGCGAAGCATGGCCTCGAAGAGCGCGTCCCGGGAATTTTCCTCGGCCCACAGCACAGCGAGGCCACCCGGTCCGAAGAGGAGGTTATCCGGCAGACCCGGCGGCACACCCTCCCGGGCGGGCTTGCCCCCGCCCCCGTGGCCGGGGTGGCCGCGCTCCTGGGTGAGACCGGGCGTTCCCAGATGGGTATCGGTGCTCGCGATCATTCCGTATTTCAGAGGATTGGTTCCCAGCTTGTCCTCCAGGGCGATCCCCCGTTTCAAGGCGTTTCGCACGAAGTCCGTGGGCCGAAGCGGCTCGGCGCCGAAATACGAGATCATGCGCGGACTGGTGAGCTTCTCGAACGCGCAGGCCTCATCGGGCGCGCTGGGGTCGAGCATGCACTCGGAATCGCCCTTGTGCTGCATGACCTCCGCTAGGCGGTCGTAGCGTTGGCGCAGGATCGCCTCCTCGGCATCGATCTCGTCCTCCAATCCCCGCCCGGATGCGAACGTATACCCCCCCCCGATATTCGAGTTATGGGGAATCGTGATGGCCTCGCAGCCCGGGCGCCCCCCCTGGCATTGGGCGTCCAGAGCCCTCCAGAGGTTGATCGCAGGAAAGCCCGTCTCCATCACGGAGATGGGCAAGTCGGGCACTTTTTCATTGCGAAAAATGACGTTGCGGTGAAGATGGGCACCTCCCCCGGGCCCCGCCGTCCACTCGTAACCGACGAAACTGGTGAACCCGCACGCCGGCGTACGGTCGTAGGCCTCTTCGGCGGCGCTCTGAGTTTCGCGCCAGATCGTTCCCGCCGCGGACAAACAGTGCTCGCCCCCGTCCCCACAAAAGCCCCAGCGGGTGCCCAGAACCGCGTAGCGTGCATTCATCAAGTAGAACGCAACACGCGGAAATCCTCGATAGATCCGGCAGACCAGCGAGTCATGCCCCTGGGCGCCAGGGGTTTTGCAAATATGGGTCTCGCCCAATTGTTCGGCGTGATCGGTCACCACGGTGAAGTCGAGGGGCCGGTGGAGTTGCACAGTGCG
>DUCH01000107.1 GCA_012959865.1 Myxococcales bacterium
ACCCAGATCGAGGCTCGAGAGCCCGATCATCTGGAGACTCTGCAATCGCCAGTCGGGAGACTCGAGGCAATAGCGAAACTCGCCGATCGCATCCTCGAGCAACTCCATTTCTCGATAAGCAATGCCCAAATCAAAGCGGGTCTGGAAATCGCCCTTTTCGAGAGTTTCACTCACTCCCTGCTTGAAGTCGGCAAACAGTTCCGCGACCCCGTCCTCTACTGTGGTGGCGTCGGTACCGGGGGCCAGAGAAACTTCATCGAAATCAATGTCCAACTCATTCGAGGACGCCCGATCGTCTTGCTCGTCGGATAGATCATCGATTTCAATCTCGATTTCAACCTCGGGGTCAGTACCGTCTACGTCCACCCCGGAGACAGAGCCAAGATCCGCCGCTGTATTTTGCGATTCGGTGCCGATATCAAAATCCAGATCCAAGTCGGCCTCGAAATCTGTTTCCAGGTCGGCGTCGGAATCCGAGTCCACGTCGAAATCGAGATCCGGAGTTTCTCCAGGCAGTACGCCCTGCTCCGGCGCCGAGGGCGACTTCGAACTTTCGATCTCGGCCAGCTTCGCCAATGCGGCGGGGTGATCGGGAACCGACTCCAGAATCCTCCGATAAACGGCTCCGGCCTCGGCGGCCATGGACTGCTGCAGATAAAATTCGGCCTCTTCCAGGTCCTCGTCTATCCGCTCTGAATCGTTCTCGACCAACGGGATCGGCTGAGCATCGCCCGAGTCCCCGCCCGTCTCGATTTGTTCGCCAATGGCACCCTCGAGATCGATTTCGACTTCCTCGGTGCCATCCGCCAGGTCGATCGCATCTTCAGCGATCTCCCCATCGACTCCCTGATCTACATCGAACGATTCCACGTCGCCCGAATCCCCCGAATTGACGGCGAAGTCATCGCCCTCTTCAGCATCAAGGTTGGAATCAATCTCGATCTCGAATTCTTCTGCGAACTCATGCGGGCTATCGCTAGCGACCTCTACCCCGGCGAGAACTTCGAGCCGACTGCGGAAATGGGCTGCAGATTCTTCATCGCCCTCTTCTCGGGCAATCCCCTCGGCCTTTTCCCAGGCTTGCGAAGCAGCTGCATCGTCACCGTTTCCGACAAACGCATCTCCCAGCTTCTCAAGGGCCTGGGTATGACGAGGCGACTCGATAAGGTGATTTTCGAGATACGCAATCGCTTCGGAATACTGGCCGTATCCGAGATGCACATCGGCCTGCTCGAGAGACTGCTCCGACTCATCGGGTTGCGAGTCATGAACGGGGTCTTCCAACTCGGTGGGCGCGGCCTCGTCAATGACCACCGGATCGCTTTCGGTGCCCGCACCGAACTCACCCGCATCGAATTCGGTCTCCAGCGGGGCGCGCTGAAGAACGTCCCGAGCGAGTTCCTCGTCGCCTCGTTCGCGGTACAGCGAGGCGAGTCCTCGCGTCATCTCAGCGAGCCGGTCGGCATCCCCCGTCTGGGCATAAATTTCGCGCGCCAATTCGTAATGTTCGGCCTTCGCCTCCGCCTCCAGTGCACGAAGCGCATAGGGCTCGGCACGCTCGGCTTCTCCGAGTTTACTGAGCTCGCGTGCAATCGCGACCAGTGTCGAAACGTGATGGGGAGCTAACTTCAATATCCGCTCAAGCATTTCAACGACCGACCGGGATTTGCCCAGCCGGGAAAACTCGGCAGCCGCCTCCCTGAACTCTTCCAGAGCCTCGGGACCGTGCCCGGCTTTTTCGAGCAGCTCGGCCACCTTGATGCGTGCTTTGACGTTATGCGGGTCGACCGCTGCCATTTTTCGCAGCAGGTCGAGCGATTCCCGCTGACGCCCTTCCTTGGCATAGACGTCCGCGACCTGCTGCAGTGCAGTAACCGCCTCGGCAGCAAGACCGATCTGCTGATACAACTCAGCCAAGGCGACTCGCACCGTATGGCGCATGGGGTCAAGATTGATGATCTGCTTCAGGACTGCGATGGCGCGAGCATCGTAGCCCTCACCCCTGTGGAGCGAGGCCACCTTGGTGTAGTGGCTAATCGCTTCTTCAACTTCACCCCAACGCCGGTAGGTATCGCCGACCTCGAGCAAGAGCTTCGCGTCCTGGGGGTCGGCGGCCAGCAGCTTGCCATATTCCTTGAAAGCTTTCGCCCTGGCCCCTTTTTGGACGTGCTTTCGAGCAGCATCGAGCACTTTTCGCTTGTTAATGGCCATCAGATGGGTCCTCGAGGAGCGGCATTGGGTATCCCTGGGGCCCAAGCCTCTGCTCCCGGCATTTCGAAAGATTGATCCAAGTTCGTATCGGTAACAGGGTTCTGGGCTGAAGCCATTTCATTTGAAGGGACTCGGGCTTGGCGCCCTCTGGGGGAGCCCGAAGTATCGCAATAAAGATTCAGAGAATGGAACTCGGTCCGGGACAGAGATCTCCTGCCTTTCAATGCCGAATATGTTCGACCAGAGCCTCAAGCCCCACTCCATACCCCCGAGCCCCCAACCCAGAAATTACTCCCAGCGCGATGCCGGAAATAAAGGATTGGTGGCGGAAAGGCTCGCGCGCAAAAACATTCGATAGATGGACTTCGAGAACGGGCAAACCTGTGGAAGCAAGTGCATCGCGAAGGGAAACGCTGCTATGGGTGAGTCCCCCTGGATTGATCAGAATTCCATCCATCGACCCCATGGCCTGCTGAATGCGATCGATCAGTTCCCCTTCATGATTCGATTGAAAGCTCTCGAGCACACAAGTCATTTCCTTGGCCTGGACTGCGAGGCCCGAATCGATTTCGTCGAGGGTTGTGCGCCCATAGATATCGGGCTCCCGCGTTCCCAGCATGTTGAGGTTGGGCCCGTGGATCACGAGAATATTCAAACTCTCCGGCGGCACGTGAGCTCCATTTTCCGTCCCCTCATTCGGCGGTTAGCGCCCAGGGGTTTCAATTTGGCGGCGAATTTCAAGAAGGTTACGACGGATGAGATAGCGCGCCTTGCCGAGGTTGCCATCGGGTTCAACCGCGAGAGCGAGGGTCATTCCTTCCTCAATCCGCGTGAAAACCAGAGAAAAGCGCGCCATGGAGATCACGGCCTCGCTCATCCGGCCCCCAGCAACCGCCTCTGCGGCTTTTTCGGCCTCTCCCAGCACACGTCCGAACTCCACCGCCGTCGCCGAGAGTTCGCCACCAGGAAGCCGAGCATTGGCCGTAGGGGCACTAACCTCCGCGATGGGGATCCCATCGCTGTCCATCAGGATCACACCCAGAATTCCGCTCCCTGCGTTCAGAATCGCCTCTAGAGTTGCATCAAGGCTCACGATGCTCCCCCCGCTGGACATTCCGAAGCCATCGTTCCAGAGTCACCTCGACCCGCTCGTCCGGGTCCTCCAGAGCGTGATCCGCTTCGACAGGCTTCAAGGATCCATACGCTGGATCGCCGGTCCGAGAACCTGGGTCGGACTCGGCGAACGCTGCATCGAGCCCCTCGAGGATCGCCTCCGCGCGGCCCCGATCCCCCTGCCTCTCGAGCAATCGAGCCATGGTTCGGGTCCGAAATGCTGACCCCTCGCCCACCGGCAACTCCCTGCCCGTCGAGGGCTTTCGGGACGCGCGCGCGGGACGAGAAGAACTGCCCTTCTGCTTCACCGCAGGAGAGGAGACTGGCGTGCTTTGCTCCGAGGAGGGCAAAGTTTCAAAAATTCTCGCCAATTCTTGTCTGGCCGCCGACAGCTCCCCCTGATCGAGGAGCGCCAGCCCAAGCGCCACCCTTCCGGCAATACGTTCGGGCGTCGCTCCCAGACCGCGCTCGGCAACGCGTTGCGCTTCCTCGGGACGCCCGGCACGGCGTTCGGCCTCGGCAAGAGCCGGGAAATCCGCACAACCCGGATCGCTTTCCACTCGCTTCCGCAGCGCGGTATTCAAGAACTCCCGATCCCCGGACCTTCCATGATCGCCGTCGGACACAGTGCCCCCTCGCCGTCAACTGCAGAAAACGCGGCAGCGAAATTTCAAGCTCGGGTCTCCTGCGCCCCGGCAACAGCCAGATCCAGCCTCTTCGATCTCAAAGGTCAGCCAGAGCCGGGTTCACGACGATCCGTGGTGTCACAAAAATCAGCAACTCCTTCCGGCTGTCCACCTCTCGACGCGATTTAAATGCAGCACCGATAACCGGGATCTTGTGAAGGTACGGAACCCGGGTTTCCGTCGTGGCCCTCTCGATTGTGTAGATTCCACCGATGACCAAGGTCTGCCCGTTCTTGACCAACGTCTCGGTCTTGGCTTGATTTTTTGCGATCGCCGGCGACCCCGTGCTCGTCTCAATCGAGGAGTCCGGGGCATTCCGGGTGACCTCAAGCGCCATGATGATGCTCTCGTCAGGGGTGATATGCGGCGTCACCTTCAAACTCAAAACGGCGTCAACGAATTCCAGCTTCGCGTCCCCACCTTCAAAAGTCTGAAAGGGGATTGAAACGCCCTGCTCGATCACCGCTTCCCGATTGTCGAGGGTCACCACTCGCGGGCTCGAGATCACCTTACCTTCGCCCGCCTCTTCCATGGCCTCAACTTGAACATCAATTCGAACGTTGTCGTCGAGTACGAGAAAACCCATGCTCGCCGAACCAAAAGCATTCGCAATCTGCCTGCCCACAGCAACGCTGTTCTTGCCATCCCAAGTCACTCCACCCGTCTGCGGGGCGGGAACAGCAAGTGGGTTCGTTCCAATGGACCACTTGCTGCCCAGTTCGCGTCCGAAGTCCAGAGAGGCCTCGACAATCTTGGCCTCGATCATGACCTGAGGCGTTTGAGTATCCAGAGCTTCAATGAGCGCGGTCGCTTCGATGATCACGCTCGGAATGTCTTTGATGATTACCGTATTGGTCCGCTCATCCGAGTTCACCGTGCCACGCGGAGAAAGAAGGCGTTGTACCAGCAGCTTCACATCCCCAACCGCCGCATAGTTGACCGGCTGCAGCTTTACTTCGAGGTCTACGAGTTGCTCCTTGTTACGCCTCTCCTGAAGCCTTTCAGCCTCTTCGGCCTGGAGTGTCTCTGCGGGCGCGATTCGGAGCACATTGCCGACCTGAACGTAGCCGAGCCCTCGGGTAACCAGAACGATGTCCAGCGCCTGATCCCAGGGCACATCGACCAACCTCAGCGTAATCGTGCCCTTGACCTCGTCCCCTGCAATGATGTTCAACTCGCTGACCTCGGCGATCAGGCGGAGAACGTCCATGATCGGTACGTCCTTGAAGTCGAGCGAAATGGGGCTGCCCGTGAAAACCTGATTGTCGATAGTCCCAACCGAGGCGAATTGAGAATTTTCGCCAGCGGACAAATTGTCGCCGAAAGACACGTCGCCGGCTCCGGTGATCAGTTCCGGCGCAAACTCAACGACGCTCTCAGGGTTCGGCGGTGCTGAATCCTCGACGGCGGCGACTTCAACGTACTCGGCCCCGCCGTCCTGCTCCGCAGCAACAGCGACCTCCTCGGATGGCCCTTCGGGAATGAGCACTACGGGGAGGGAGGCCGCAATCGCTGTATTCGAGAAGTCAGCTAGCACCAACGAGCCTCTCTGATAAACATCGGGGACGAGCCCACTCGCCCGTCTCAGAACTACCCTGACTTCGTTCCCGTCAATGTCGGGCTGTTGAAAAATAGTCACCTGGGAAATCGGACCCCCAAATTCGGGAGTGATCCTTTCCCCCATCCCCTCGGAAAGAGTTGCGTTTTCCAGAATAATGATCAGGGTCTCGTCGTCGGGTTCGTAGAGACGATACGCGCTCGCCCGATCGCCTAGAATCGCGATCCGATCCCGGGTCGCATCGCGGTCATACTGGAGCCCAAATATCTCGGTGGGTGTCGAGACGGGCACGGGTTCGGCTGCGGCCACACTTGCCGCTGTGGACTCTGCTGCACCCTTCGAACTCCCTGCCCACGGATCGGGGGGTTCTGCTGACTCTTTCGGCGCCTGGGAGCCGGCGCTCTCATCGGCTTGGGCGAACTGTTCCGTTCCTGCAGTCGAGTCAGACGCTCCTTCCGCTCGCAAGTCCGAAATTCGGGTTTCTACAGACTTTCCGGCGCGGGCAGAGAAAAGTTCTGCCGCAACCGCGGCGCTTTCAATCTCTGCAGGGCTGGCTTCCTCGACCTCTGCAGGGCTGGCTTCCTCAACAGAGACCTTTTCGGCGAAGACA
>DUCH01000108.1 GCA_012959865.1 Myxococcales bacterium
CCATGGGACTCCTTCAGATAGCTCAATGCTAGCCATCCTCGTGTCCACGATTTCGGGTGAAGTCCAAACGCCCATACTCGGACGTTATGCCAGAATGCAGCTTGAATGTCCTATCCCCGTCGGCTCATTCCAATAGAGGAGTAGCCTGAACAGTTTGCATCGGGGAGGGGCGTTCACACCCAGGCCCTTACGGGAGAATTCTTCGCCTAAACGCCGAGCTGCGTCGTCAGCGCCTTTTCACGGTCGGCAGCACCCGATAAGCGACTCGCCATTACCTTGGATAGATTCCACAAGACCTGGGCAGCGATCCGCGGATAGCGCCTCTGCAGTCGCTTGAGGTTCTGGTTGTCGAGACGCAGGAGCCGAACGTCCGTGAGCGCCGCGACATCGGCAGTCCGCTTGCCATAATAGAAGCCGACTTCACCGACGACATCACCCCGATGAGCGCGGGAGAGCTCCGAGGATCGTCCAGTCGTTGTTTTTAGCGAGACCTGCAGCGTGCCATCGATCACAACGCAGAGCGAGTCGCCCACATCCCCCGCTCGAAAGATCGGCGTACCCGCAGAGTGCTTGACGACATTCGTCATCAAGGCGACAACCCGGGCCTGGCGGCCGGAGAGACCCGAGAAGAGGGGAATCGAGTCCTGGGGATCCTCGCCCAGGTCATAGGTCAGGGCATCCCACAACGTCACGATTCGCAGCCCCGAACAGAGTGCCGGTGTGAAGGTGACGTCCACCGCCCAGGCAAATGCCAGGACCAGGGCCGCGAGCACACCAAACTCGGCCTGGTTACGAAGATCTCCCAAGGTAAATACCAGGAATCCGAGAACCAGGCCTGCCGTTGTGATCGTGACGGGGCGAGCGACGCTTCTCAGCGCTGCCAGGGCCCCCTCCTTTTCGTTGGCGCCCTCTCTTGCTTCGATGTTGAACCGGGTCATGAAGTGGATGGTGTCGTCTACGGCAATTCCCAACACGACACATGCGACCAACCCAGTGGTCGCGTTGAGGGGTACCCCGGTGAGCCCCAGAAGACCAAAAAACAGCAGGATCGGAAGAATATTCGGCATCAACCCGAAAAAGCCCATGCGCACGGATGCGAAGAGAATGGCAAGCATGATGTAAATGAAGAGCGCGGCAATCGAGAGGCTCTCCACCTGCCCGTTTGCAATGGCATCGATGCTCTGGGCGAGAACCACCGTGTTGCCCGTGACTCCAACCTCGATTTCCTCGGGAAAGTCGGATTCCGCGATATGGGCTTCGATTCGTTCGACAAGGTTCGCAATCTCATGCGTCGTCTTGCAATTCGACCTTACACGGATCAGCGTGTTCTGATAGTCCGAGGCGACATAATCTTCGAGATCCTCGGTTTCCCCAAAGAGGAGAAATTGCTTGATGAGGTTCGAATCATCGGGGATTCGCAGGTAATCCGAATCGCCCTCGTTGAATGCGCGGTTCAGGAGCTTCACGTAATCGGCAAACGAGGTCGCACCGCCGATTTCCGGTTGATCTTCCAGCCAGCTCGTCAGCGCGTCGAGGGCGTGCAGATTATCGGGCTCGAGAAAGGCCTCTTCGTTTTCGGATTGGAGCACCACCGAAAATGGCCGAGCTCCTTCCAGGCTCTCGTTGATCGCCTCGAAATCAATGCGCACGGGATCATCGACGCTGAAATTGGTGATGAGATGGGTATCAATCCGGATCTGGAATATTCCCCAGATCGTCAGACACGCGATGGCACCCGCCGCAACCAGGAATTCGCGTCTATGCCGGATGCTAAAGAGACCGACTTTCGAGACCCAGGTATCGAACCAGTCAGAAACGCCTTCGCTGGCATCACGCCTTCGTTTTGGCGGGCCGAGGATTTGGAGAAGAGCCGGGGAGAGTGTCAGGGTCAGAAGAGTCGTAGCCGAGATCCCGAAGACCGAGACCATGCCGAACTCACGAACCGCTGGAAATTGACTGATCGTGAGCGAGAGGAAGCCCACGATCGTCGTGAGGCAGGTAAGGAAGACCGGAAGCGATACGTGATGAAGCGCCCAGGCCGCCGGCCCGCCCGCGGAATCGATCTCGGCGGGCTCGCGTTCGAGGGCCTGATAATAGTCGGCAATGATATGGACCGAGTAGGCGAATCCGACCGTAAGGAGGAGCACGGGCGTAATTGTCGTCACCAGGTTGATCGGCACATCCGCCCAGGCCATCAGCCCCAATGTCCAAAGCGTCGCCAGAAGGATGGTCAGCAGGGGGACCGAAACGCCGCGCGGCGAGCGAAAACTCCATAGCGCTATCAGCGCCATCAGCAAAGTAACCGTGGGGAGCATGAAGGCAAGGTCTGCCTGCAGCGCCCTAGACGTCGCTGATCGCATATGCGCCGTTCCCGAGATGAAGACTTCGGCGTCGCCACTTGCTTCGGCAACGATCTCGCGCATGAGCAAGTCGAGACGTTGGCTGGTGAAAATCTGCTCCGGGGTATCGTCCACGTAGACGATGAATGCAGTGGCGGTAGCGTCGGGCGACACGAGACTGCCCGCATAGACGGGGTTGCCGTGCACTTCGGTGCGAATTCGCTCGGCGTCGGCTTCACTCTCAGGAGCCGGATCGAGGAAGGGACGCGTATCGACGTTATCGCCCGTGCTGCCGATATGGTCCGCAGTGGCAAGGCTTGTAACGTAGTCGACACCTTGTGCGGACTCCAGGAGGTCAGAAATCCTCTGGACCCTATGCAGGTTGTCCAGGGTGAAAATGTCGTCTACAACCAGGGCGATGATCAGACTTTGGTCATCTCCGAATTCTTCCTTGACCCACTCGTAGTAGACACGCGCTTCGGCGTCGTCGGGCAAAATGGCATCGAAGCTGGGATCGATTCGAAGCTTCAATTCGCCGGTCATCGGATCGACGATCCGAGTCGCAAAAAATCCGGTCGTCGCCAGAACGACGATCAGGATCGAGAATGGGTGGCGGATCGAGAATTCGAGGGCTCTCCGCATGGAACCAGAGTCTACAGGCGGGGCGGCTCAAAGGACAATCGGCTGGACAGGGCGAATCTACCTACTCCGATTGCCATGTCTTCAGCGCCTTGCGCGCGTGTCGGTAGCCAACATCGACGATTTCGTCGAAGTCAGCAGTAGCGAGCAGCCCGAAGCGCTCGACCGCCGGGCTGAGAAGCAAAGTTGCTTCGTTGCGCACTGCCTTCGAATGGATATCGCTCGCCATGACAGTGGCTTTCATCATGAGGGTCACGATGCTCGGGACCTGAAGGTCCCGGGTAAAGGGCAGACGCGAGAAGAAAATTTCGAGCGGGCCGGGCACATCGGAATATTCGAGATCGTATTCCTTGGTCGCCGAAAGATCGACCGCGATAACCTTCCCCACCGACCGGCCGAGCATGATATCAACGGGCAGGTTGTTGAGAATTCCCCCATCGATTGCGAGTTTTCGGTCGTTGACTGCAGGCGGCAAGACTCCCGGGAGCGAAACGCTCGCGCGGATCGCCCGCCACAATTCACCCCGCTCATGAATGGTCAGGTCGGCGGCCGTCAGATTGGAGGAGACACAGAAATAAGGAATCGGGAGGTCTTCGATATTTCCTACGAAGGTGTTCCGTGCGAGTCGCTCGATTCGCTTGCCTCGCAAGAGTGAAACAAAGGGCACCGTGAAATCGCCGAAGGGGTTCTTCTCCACGAAGGAGATCCGGGCCTGCTCTTCGACCATCCCGGGCTCCCAGCCCATGGCCATGCCCGCGCCAAAAACTGCCCCGATGCTGCTGCCCCCAACCCAATCGATGGGAATCCCCCGCTCGAAAAGAGCACGATAGACCCCGGCATGGGCGAAACCCCGTGCTCCCCCCCCACCCAGAACCAGGCCGATAGCCTTGCCAGTAATGATCCGGCCCAATCGTTCGACGTCCGCGGTGACATCCACGCGCACGTGATGGTGCTCATCGACGTTGCGATTTTCAAGCCATCGAAGGGTGCCGTCGATCGCCTGGGTCGATGCCGGGTGAAGCATCACCAGCAGTTGGCGAACACTGCGGGAACGATTCTGATCCCGGATCAACTCCGCTTCCGCGCCGGTGGGCACAGGGTCGTCGGCGGAATTTCCGACAACGAGAACCATGTCTGCCTGCCGAAGGCAGCGCCGAGTCCACTCGGTGACCTCGGCATCGGCTTCGAGTAAAAGGAAATCCCACCGGCTTTCCTCATCGCCCAGCCACTGGCCCAGGCGCGTATCCTGCGCGCTCCCTCTGGGGGCCATGGAGATACCCTGCTCCCCGACCAATTGGTCAACGCGCTCTGAATCGAGATGCAGGCTGGAGCCGCTCCGTTCGAGAGTGGTCTTGAGCTGATCCACAAATCGAGTCGTGCCGTTCTTCTGCCGGGCGGGAACGATTGCGATTGTCGAGACCCTCGGCCGATACTTGGGCGAAGAGACGCGCTCCTGAAGACGTCCGACCACGATCTTGGCGAGTTGGCGCAAGAGAACGGTGTGCTTCTCGGCCAGCGCGTCAAAGGCTTCCTGCCCGATACGGACCAGCCGACTGTCCCGGGTCGCCCAGAGCGATGCGCTCCGGGTTTCGCCCGTAAGCAGACCGATCTCACCGACCGCTTCACCCGGCGCGATTTCGCCGAGTACCGTTTCCAGGCCTGTCTCCGGATCGGCGACGCAAACATTCAGGCGACCTCGCAACAAGATGTAGAGGCTGTCGCCGGGATCGCCCTGGTGGAAGAGTTCGCTCCCCCCCGCGACATCGATGCTTTCGAATTCGGTGGAGATCGTCTCAAGCAGACCGGGGTCCAGGTCTCCGAAGACCTGCGTCAAGGCCCTGGTGAGATTGCCTTCGTCGCGTTCCTCGTCGCCCACACGGTGCATGGCATCTTCTCCCCTCAAGCCCGTCGAGCCGGAGCAGTTTCGAGACGCCTTGATGTTAGCAGCGCGCTCGCGAGTGCTGCCGCAGACATCGGTCCCTTTTAGGGCAGGCGCCCAATTGCTCGCCCCTTCGGCGATTCTGGGTACGCCGCCTCGGCATCCAGTGGCCAGAGGGGCCGAGCCGCATTCTTCCGCACGAAGACCTGGAGCTGATGAGTTGTGGGGCCCGGCGTATCCGCGGTCACGATGGCGCCCGCGAGTTGCTGGAAACCCGCACGAAAGTGGTTGCTGCTCTTCAGCGCCACGTATCTGTATTTCAATACGTCGATTCCCAGGGCGAGAAAGGGTTCCCGGTCGAAGGTCTGGCTGCGGCGCGAGCCCACGACGATATCCATCCCGTCCACCACCAGGCGCGCCATGGGGCCCAGGTGGAGCGGCGCTCCGCGAAACATATGCTGCATGACCAGGCGTCCGTCGTGCAGCGCTTTCACGTAGGCGCCCAGGCGCAGGGGCTTGCCGTGGAGGTCATCCGTTTTCCCGCCCAGCTCGACTTCGAGGGTCGATCCGACTCCCGCCGCGTGGGCCTGGGCGGCGACTTCGGGATCGACCACGAAGGCGAAGCAGGCGTCTTTCCCCAACCCGGCATCGAGCATCGCCTCGAGGAGATGGGTTCCGTCGCCGGGCGCTCCGCCTCCGCAATTATCCGACGTCTCGTGGATGATGACGGGATGAGTTTCGCAGGCCCTGGCCGCGGCCAGGGCTTGTTCGGCGTCGAGGCTGACGGGGAGGAACTCTTCCCGTCACGGGGCTCCCCCTAGAGATTCAACATGTGAAATTACAGATCCCGCCGGACACCCTGTCATGATGATGGCAGACACTGACCGAGGGGATCTGCATGACGGAAGAACAGCGGGAAATCAGACGTAAGAAGCGTGTTATCGAGTACGCCGAGAAGAATGGCAACATCAAGACCGCATGCCGGCGCTTCGGAATTGCGAGGTCGACCTTCTATCTTTGGCGAGATCGGTACCGGGAGTCAGGCGACGAGGGGTTGAGGCGTCGGATGTGCGTCTCCCACAATCACCCGAACAAGACCCCGGAAGAGGTGGTGGAGAAGATCCTGCACCTGCGCCGGACCTACCACATGGGCCCGATACGCATTGTCTGGTACTTGGAGCGGTACCTCGGCATCAAGACATCGGACGCGACGGTCTACCGTGTTTGCAAGCGGCACGGCCTCAATCGACTGCCGAATCGTATGGGGCGGCGAGCGGTACACACGCACCGCTACGAGAAACAGGTCCCTGGCCACC
>DUCH01000109.1 GCA_012959865.1 Myxococcales bacterium
GTCTCTTTGCGGCTCATCAAGCGGGTTCCGGTGGCTGCCGGGCTTGGCGGAGGTTCGAGCGACGCGGGCGCGGTGCTCAGGGCCCTCGATTCGTTGATCCCCGGGGCGCTCGGTCGGCGTCATCTGGCCCGACTGGCCCTTGAGCTCGGGGCAGACGTGCCCTTCTTCCTCGTTTCCAGGCCCGCTTGGGTCGAGGGCATCGGCGAGCGGGTCACGCCCATCGGAGGCTTGCCCAAGCTCAGCCTGGTGCTTGCCAACCCAGGTGAGGCGCTGTCCACAGGGTCGGTCTTCGAGGCCTGGGATGCGCTCTCGCCCACGTTGACGGCGACTCGGCCAGGCTCTACGCTGCGGTCCCTCTCGGATTGGATGGCGCTGGATCCGGAGAATTCGACCGCACGTTCGGCCGGGCTTGGTGGGCTTCTGTGCAACGACCTTGAGAAAGCTGCTCGCCAGATTTGCCCGGCCATCGGCGGAATTCAGGGGCAGTTGCTGGAATTGGGCGCTCAAGCGGTGGGTATGTCGGGAAGCGGCGCCACCAGCTTCGGGGTCTTTGAGGCTCCATCGGAGGCAAATAGCGCGATTGAGCGATTAGCCCTGCGGGGGGAAGGTTGGGCTCGGCTCGCTGGGACGCTGTCCGACGGGTAATATCTCGTCCGGCACTGGACCACAGTCGGCGGGCGTTGGGCGAGCAGCTCGCGCCACCGGGTGAAAACGATTGGGCCGAGATTTGATTGCTGGGGCGTCGCCAAATGGTAAGGCAGCGGCCTTTGGAGCCGCCATTTGTAGGTTCGAGTCCTACCGCCCCAGCCAGATCCGTTGGTGGGTGCGCAAAATTAACCCGGCTTAACCCGGGCAAGACGAAGGCAGAGGAATGCAGAGTCTCAAACTCTTCTCGGGAAATGCGAACCAGAGCCTCGCTCGGGACGTGGCCGCGAGCCTTGGAATTTCGCTCGGAAAGGCCGAGGTGGGCACGTTCAGCGACGGCGAGTGCAGTCTCGATATTGGCGAGAATGTGCGTGGCCAGGATTGCTTCATCCTGCAGTCCACCTCGGCACCGGCTAACGCGCACCTGATGGAGTTGTTGATCATGATCGACGCGCTCAAACGTGCGTCGGCGCGAAGGATCACGGCCGTTGTTCCCTACTACGGGTACGCCCGCCAGGACCGCAAGGTCAAACCTCGAGCTCCCATCACGGCGAAGCTGGTCGCGGATCTCATTACCATGGCCGGAGCGGATCGTATGCTTTGTATGGATCTGCATGCGGGACAGATCCAAGGTTTTTTCAATATTCCGGTGGACAATCTCTACGCGACCAGTCTCCTCCTCCAGGCCGTCCAAGCGCACATTCGCGACGAACTGGTGATCATCTCCCCCGATGCCGGAGGCGTAGAGCGTGCTCGAGCCTACGCGAAGCGGCTGGGCGCCAACTTGGCGATTATCGATAAACGTCGAGAAGTCGCGAATGTTGCCAAAGTGATGAATATCATCGGTAACGTGGAAGGGAAGACCTGCGTTATTGTCGACGACATGGTCGACACTGCCGGAACGCTCTGTGAAGCCGCCCGCGCGCTCATGGATGCCGGGGCGACGAGCGTCTACGCAGCGATTACGCACCCCGTGCTCTCGGGTCCGGCGATCAAGCGCATTGCGGAGAGCGATCTTCAAAATCTTATCGTGACCGATACCATTCCTCTCCGCCCGGAAGCGGAAGAGAGCACCAAGATCAAAGTCGTTTCGGTTGCCGACCAACTGGGTGAAGCAATTCGACGTATCAATAATGAAGAAAGTGTCAGCAGCCTTTTTTAGGCTGTGAACGTATCGGTATCCTGATGGAAATCGATCTGAATTTTGAGGAGAGTATCGGTGGCTGAAGTTTCGATTGCGGTGGAGAGTCGAAGCGGGACAGGAAAATCCTACAACCGTAAGCTGCGCGCGCAGGGGAAAGTTCCCGGCGTGGTTTACGGGAGTGGCAAGGAACCCGTCTCCGTGAGTTTTGACCCGAAGGTGCTGGAGGGCAAGCTCAGCGAGAGTCACGCGGGTATCAATACCTTGTTTGACCTCGAGGGTGATTCGTCCGTGGCCAATCGAGTCGTTATGGTCAAAGAGCTGCAGCGTGAGCCGGTCCGAGGCGCTGTACTCCACGCCGATTTCTACGAGATCGACCTGACCGAGCGACTCCACGTGTCTGTCCCTGTTCACCTGTCCGGTACAGCGCCGGGCCTGATCGAGGGCGGAGTGATCGAGCACGCATTGCGCGAGTTGGAACTCGCCTGCCTTCCGAACGCGATCCCCGATGAAGTCATTGCCGACGTGTCGGGGCTGGAATTGGGCCAGTCTCTACATGTGGCCGATATCCAATTGCCCGGGGGCGTTGAGCTGGTGAGCAATTCTGAACTCTCGGTGGTTTCGGTTCTTCTGCCCAAGATTATCGAAGAAGAGGTTGTCGAGCCGGAAGAAGGCGAAGAGGGAGTCGCCGGAGAGGGCGAAGCGGACTCCGAGGGCACAGCCGAAGGCGATTCGGAAGCCGAGGACAAGGGCGACTGAGCGGTCTTGGACTCCGTCTTGTAGTCGGACTTGGCAACCCGGGCCAACGCTATGTGGGCACTCGGCACAACGTCGGGTTCCGCATCGTCGAAGGCTTCGCGGCCCGGCACGGAATCTCGCTGAACGCGGAGCGCTGGAGGGCGCTCTACGGGCGCGGAACCGTGGCCGGAAGGCCCACGGTTTGTCTGAAACCTCAGACCTATATGAATTCCTCGGGGCAGTCGCTGGCCCTTGCGCTGGATGAATTTTCGGAGGTCGATCCTGTTCAGGATCTGATCGTGGTCTACGATGATCTCGACCTGGCTTTCGGACGCCTTCGCCTGCGGCCGTCTGGAAGCGGGGGAGGCCATCGGGGAATGGAGAGCATTATTGCCGCCGTGGGGGGGCCGCTTTTCCCTCGTTTGCGCTTTGGCGTGGGTAGGCCCCTCACTCACCCAGGGGAAGTCGTCGATTTTGTACTCGCCCCCTTTGTCGAGGCCGAGACGGACGCCCTGGTCCTCCGTACAGAGCTGGCCGTAGACGCACTGGATGCATTTCTCGGCGAAGGAATCGAGCCGGCCATGAAGCGGTTCAATTCAAGCCCCGACTCGGCCTTCCCGGGCGGGGGTTCTGCCGAAGGCGACTAGCGGAAGGCGACGGCGGTGGCCATCGACCTGGGTTCTCCGTCTACCCATCGTCTGGAATTTATTCGCCTAAAGGCATAGATTTCTCACTCGGGCGAACGAATCAAATCGATCCAACTATTCGGAAATCACTTGAACCGGACTCTCACAACGGCGTTAATGCTTGTCGCAGTCTGGCTGCTCTGGTCCGGCCATACCGAGCCCTTGTTGCTCGGCTTTGGGCTGCTCTCCGTTCTGGCTGTTTTGGCGATCACTCGGAGAATGGATCGCTTCTCCGGATCCGAGGGAGGCCGCTCCCCGGGGTTCAGGCTTCTCATGTATTTGCCTTGGTTGATCGGGCAGATATTCAAGTCGAATCTCGAAGTCGCCCGGATCATTCTGAATCCCCAGTTGCCCATCAGCCCGAGGGTGATTCGAGTGCCGGCTAGCCAAAAGACGGACGCTGGACAGGTCATTTACGCGAACTCAATTACGTTGACTCCGGGGACCATCAGCCTCGATGTGCGGGACAATCAAATTTTGGTGCACGCACTCACGGAAGACTCGGCTGCCGGTGTCGAAAACGGAGAAATGGATCGTCGCGTAAGCCGAGCGGAAGGCGGGGGGTGATGTTTCAGGTCGCCATGATGGGCATTCTCGTGACCATGCTGATTGCGTTGGTCGCTGCCGTTCGCGGGCCAACGGTCTTTGACCGCATCCTCGCAATCAATATGTTCGGCACGAAGACGGTGCTCCTCATCGCAGTCAGTGGATTTTTGACTGGGCGCCCCGAGTGGCTCGATCTGGCCCTCGTGTACGCACTCGTCAATTTCATTGGAACGATTGCAGTCCTCAAGTTTGTTCGCTTCGGCAACCTTGCTCGGGACGACGAAGAGTTAAAGCCTTGACACCTGTTCTCGATATTCTGAGCTGGCTGAGCCTGATCGTCGGCTCTGTGTTTTGCATAATCGGAGCAGCAGGCTTGCTCCGAATGCCCGATTTTTGGACACGGACCCACGCTGCAGGGATCACCGACACCATGGGGGCTGGCCTGGTTTTGGTCGGTTTGATGTTTCAAGCGGGCCTTACTCTCATCACCGTCAAGCTCGTAATGATTCTCGCTTTCCTGTATCTGGCTGGCCCTACTGCGGGCCATGCTCTCTACCGGGCGGCCCACGGCTATGGCGTGCCCTTGGCGGAATCGACTCTGGGTCTTAGCCGGTCGCGAGAGGGGGGGCCTGATGATTCCGATTGAGTTCCTTCTGCTCGGTTTTTTGGCGGTGACCGCGATTGTGATCGCACGCCTTGACTACTTGTTTGCGGCCGCAATGTTGACTGGAATTTTTAGTCTACTCTCAGCCGGACTCTTCACTTTGATGGATGCCGTGGATGTGGCTTTTACCGAGGCGGCTGTTGGTGCAGGCGTTTCAACGGTTCTGATGTTGGGCACACTTTCCCTGACGGTAAGAGAAGAGCAGAAAAGACCTGTGAAAGTTCTTCCCTTCGTGATCGTATTGCTTACGGGGGGGGCCCTCTTCGTTGGGACCCTGGACATGCCGGCATACGGTGACCCCGCGGCTCCGATCCACCACTACCTTGCCCCAGATTATATTTCGGGGGCCGAAGCCGAGTTCGGTCTTCCCAATATCGTGACGGCGATTTTGTCGAGCTATCGGGGATTCGACACTCTGGGCGAGACCGCTGTGATTTTCACAGCCGCTTTGGGCGTGATGGCGCTCCTTGCGAGCGGTCGGGGCAGCAAGAGGGCCGAGAAAAAATGAAAATTCCCGTGATGCGGATGCGAGAGAAGCTTGTTGTGCGCGTTGTCTCTCGTTTTTTCATCCCTTTCATCCTCCTTTTCGGTCTCTATGTACAGTTTCATGGTGATTTCGGACCGGGCGGAGGATTCCAGGCGGGTGTGATTTTTGCGTCCGCCTTTGTCCTCTACGGGCTCGTTTATGGTCTGGAAAATCTCCAGCAGGTGGTACCGTGGCTGGCGCTGGAATTGGGATCGGCACTGGGACTGCTGCTCTATGGAGGAGTTGGTATCGCCTCCCTTCTGCTCGACGGTAATTTTCTCGATTACAAGGTCCTTGATGCCAACGACCCGATGAATGGCCTGCACCTCGGGATTCTACTGATCGAATTGGGTGTCGGGTTGACTGTCAGTGCATCCATGTTGGCAATCTTCTGTGCCTTCGCCGGCCGAAGGACAGCATGATGGGAATTTTCGGCCTCTGGAACTACTGGATGGTCATCGTTTTGATGATGATTGGCCTGTACATCTTGATCGCGCGAGAAAACCTGGTCAAGAAGATGATGGGTCTCAACATCTTTCAGGTCTCGGTCATCATGTTCTGGGTCTCAATCGCGAAGGTTCGCGGGGGCACCGCTCCCATCATTCCCGAAGGCGGGGGTGAAGTTTTATATTCGAATCCCCTTCCCCATGTTCTGATGCTGACCGCGATCGTCGTGGGAGTGGCCACGACTGGTCTCGGTCTCGCACTCATCGTTCGCATCTACGAAGAGTATGGAACCATCGAAGAGGACACCTTGCGCGAACTGGATCGGGTTAAAGAGTGACCGAGCATCTGCCCGCGCTGCAAACCGTAGTGCCTCTGCTGGCGGCGCCCTTTTGTGTGCTCCTGCGTCAGGCCACCCTAGTTCGGGTCTTTGCGGTGATTGTCGCTTGGACGTGCCTTGCTATTGCGCTAGCTCTTCTCGACACGGTGCTCGCCCACGGAACCGTTTCCTATGCGCTGGGTGGCTGGGCAGCGCCCCTAGGTATTGAGTACCGGGTCGATATATTGAACGCCTACGTGCTCGTTCTGGTGGCGACAATTGGGTCAGTGGTCATGCCCTTTCCCCTCGACGGAAGAGAACTGCGGATTCCTCGGGAGCGATATTTCCTTTTTTATGCGCTCTTTCTTCTGTGCTTGGCGGGCCTTCTGGGCATCACCATAACCGGGGACCTGTTCAACATTTTTGTCTTTCTGGA
>DUCH01000110.1:0-274 GCA_012959865.1 Myxococcales bacterium
GTGTTCCCTCAGTACTCCGAACCCTGTTCGAAACGGTGCCACTGAACGATGCGGACAAACTCGAGCAGGTGCTGCGTACCCAGGGCGATGATGTCGCCGTGGTTTTGATTGAGGTAATTCTTGGTAACGCCGGAGGAATCGTTTCCGAACCGGGCTATCTCAAGCGTCTTCGCTCACTTTGTGACGAGTTTGGTGTTGTCCTCATGGTGGATGAGGTCAAAACCGGCTTTCGGGTGGCGCGTGGGGGCGTTCAGGAACTGATGAGTGTCGATGC
>DUCH01000110.1:390-6138 GCA_012959865.1 Myxococcales bacterium
AAGGCTCAGCCCAGGGCGGTACCTATGCGGCCCATCCGGTTTCCCTGGCCGCGGCGGAGAAAACCCTTGAGATTCTCGACGAAACAGACGCACTGGAAAAAATCCATGGATATGGCCTCGAGATGCAGCAGGGGATTAGCGGGGTTCTCTCGGCTCGGGGCGTCGTTCACACCTGGAGTGGTCACCCCTCCATGCCGGGTCTTTTCTTCATGGAGTCCGCTCCTCGTAACTACCGGGATTGGGTGACCAGTGACTACGAGTTCTACGATGATTTGTCCGCTCAGTTGATCCAGTCGGGAATTCTCGTTGAGCCGGATTCCCGCGAGCCGTTCTTCATTTCGTCGGCCCACGATGATTCGTGCCTGAACGAGACCGTCGAAAAATTCGAATCCAGTCTGTCTTCGGTCTTGGACGAGCGATCGCAGAAAAAGTAACCGCAATAGTAGACCCTCGGACGGGCAAAAAAATCCCAAGGAGATTCGAATTGACTGAGCGCGACGTAGTTGTGATCGGTGGTGGGCATAACGGACTGGCCTGCGCGGCCTATCTGGCTGGTGCAGGCATGGATGTGCTCGTCCTCGAGAAGCACGCTGAAGAGGGGGGGGCTGCGGTCACCCAGGAACCGTGGCCGGGTTATCAAGTTTCATCCGCGGCCTATGTGGTGAGCCTCATGCCCCAAGAAGTAGTCGATGAACTGGAGCTCAAAAAGTACGGCTACAACGTGACAGTGCTGGACCCGGATTATTTCGTTCCCTACACCGATGGCCAGTCCCTGATTCTCTGGAGCGACACGGAAAAGGCCGCCGAATCGATTCGACAGTTCTCGAAGAAGGATGCCGAGGCCTACATCGAGTTCGATCGCTACTTTCACAGGGTCGCTGACCTCATGCGCGATCTGCTCTTTGTCATTCCGCCGAATCTGAAGGTGGGTGAGATTCCGAAAATGCTGCGCACGGCGATGAAGCTGCGGCATTGGACCCGAAAGGATATCGCCGAGGTGGTGCGACTCTTCACGGTCTCGGGGGCGGACTTCCTCGATGAGTGGTTTGAGGATGACCGGGTGAAGGGTGCGCTGGGAACGCAAACGATTCTGGGTGCTTGGTGCGGCCCCATGAGCCCCGGCTCGGCCTACGTGCTTCTGCACCACTGGATCGGGCAAGCCGAAGGGGTATCGGGTGCTTGGGGATGGGCCCACGGAGGTATGGGAGCGGTGAGCCGGGCCATTTCGGACTCGGCTCGGGCCCGAGGCGCGGAAATTCGCACGGGAGCCCCGGTTCGGCGCGTGGTCGTTGAGGGAGGCCGCGCGGTGGGTGTCGAACTCGAGGATGGCGAAATCATCCGGGCTCGAAGGGTGATTTCAAGTGCCCACCCGTTGACCACTTATCTGGATTTGATTGGCGAAGAGAATCTAGATGACGAGGTTGTTCGGAATGTGAAGCGCTATCAGACCCGGTCGGGGACGGTGAAGGTCAACCTTGCCCTGAATGAGTTGCCCACCCCCATGGGATGGCAAGGGCCCAATCCCGGCGCGCCCCACTCGGGTATTTTTGCGATCTCACCCTCCCTCGAATATCTGGAGCGGGCCTGGGACGACGCGAAATATGGGCGCTCCTCGGCCAATCCCTATGTTGAAGGTGTGTTCCCGACTTACTTCGAGCCGAATCTGGCACCCGATGGAAAGCACATGGCCCTCTTCTATACCCAGTTCGGTCCCTTTGACCTGGCCGAGGGGTCTTGGGAAACCGAGCGTGAAAAGTACGGCAAGAATGTCATTCGGCTAGTGGATGAGCATTGCCCGGGTTTTGCTGCTTCGGTGGAACATATGGAAGTGCTTGCCCCTCCGGATCTCGAGGAGCGCTTCGGGTTGATCGGCGGAAATATCATGCAGGGCGAGATGTCGGTGAACCAGATGTTCTCGTTTCGGCCGATTCCCGACTACGGCGATTACCGTTCCCCGGTTTCGGGCTTCTATCTCTGCGGTTCGGGCACGCACCCCGGTGGCGGCGTTTCGGGCATTCCCGCGCGCAACTGTGCCCAGGTCGTTGTGAGCGATCGTCGCCGGGACAAACTTCGATTCTGGGACCGCTGAACGGGTTAAGGGTGTCCCTAAGCGAAAGCTCTCGCTCGCGCCTTTCTGGATGGGGCGGCGGCTAACGGCGAGTACCCTCAAGCGCCGCAATTGAGGGCGAAAGTGAAACGCCCGGAAGCAGGCGCGGGTCGTCCTCGGCCTTTCCCAACTGGTTGACGATGGGAACGACGCCGGCCCAGACCGGGGTCGCGTAGTCGAAGTCCTCGTCGTCCGGAGGCCCTTCGGAAATTTTCGCCGATGCTGATTCGATCTCCAGTGCTGCAATTCCCGTCTGCCTTATTTCTGAGTCGAGGGGGTCGCGAAGTTCTTCCCAGCGGCCGGCAAAGGAATGGTCTGAGATGATTTTCAAGGTGCGAAGCTGCTCGCTCTCCTCTGTAATGGCCGTGGCGCGGCCGAAGAGAGTGACCGATCGGTAGTTCATCGACGAACTGAACGCCGAGCGAGCGGCGACGAGGCCATCGAGCAGCGTCACGTTGACGCAAACCGGGGCGCCCGAACCAAAGAGCTGCATGATGCGGGTCTTCTTTGCGCCATGAAGGTAGAGGGTGCCTTCCTCGCGCCCGTAGATCATGGGGATGACAAAGGGCTGTGCATCCTGCACAAGGCCAACGTGGGCGACCAGGCCTGCATCGAGCACTGCGTGCACGGTGGCCTCGTCGTAGCGCGCTTTCTCGCGCAGCCGGCGTACCCGGTTGCGATCCTCGATCTCGTAGTCAGCCATCTCTTCCCCTATGCATGCGGCCGAGAGTTCATTTCCGAACTTGCCGAATTTCTCAATCCGCTCTGAACGTGGCGTGTCGATTGCATCGTAGAGCAGGTCAGCCCAGGCCAGTTCTTCGAGAATAACATCGCTCGCGGTTGACCTGCCCCGGTCCTACTCCTGGAGCGGCCCGGGGGGGGCGGAAACCTGAGATTGCCCCTGTTCGGTCGGCCGATTAAAATAGGGGTCCAGGGTTGTCAAGATTCGCAAAGTCCAAGAGGAGTCAGGAGGTTTTCCGGTGCATGTGCATGATCTCGTGATCTCTGCGGACGGCCACGTGGACGAAACCGAGGCCTTCTGGGAGCGCGTACCCGATGCGCTTCGGGAGCGGGCCGGGCCGTCCTACGAGGAGCGCCCCGAGGGCGCTTTGTACACGGTGCTCGGCGAGACGGTCCTCCAGCCCGTGGACGTGTTCACCGGGCGGACCGACGCGGACCGCGAGAGGGAGTTTCGCAATGATCTCACCGGGGGGACCGATCTTGCCCTTCGCCGGGCCAAACAGCTGGCCGATGGTGTCCACGCCGAAGTGATCTTTCCCAACGACCTGCTGGGCCTGGGCGGTGTGCACGATCCCGAGATGAATTTTACCCTCGCCCGTGTCTACAACGACTGGGTACGCGAACTCTTCGCACCGGATTCGGTGCGCTGTCTTCCGGTGGGTCTCGTTCCCACCGACCATATCGAGGGGGCCTTGGCCGAAGCCGAGCGCTGCCTGGCTGCGGGATTTCGCTCGCTCATGTTGCCCTGCGCGAACGCTTGGCTCCCCTACGACCTGCCCGCCTACGAACCTCTCTGGAGCCTGATCGAAGAAGCCGGCGTGCCGGTGAATTTTCACGTATTTACCGGCAACGTTTCCTTCAGCGCGGAATTCGCGACCCTCGATGGGATGACGACCGAGCAGTTTGTGGCGCGGCGCACCGCCGCTGCCGCGCATACACCCGAGCATCGGGTCGAGAGGCTCTCCACTACGGTTCTTGGCATGGCGGCGGGGATGTCGCCCGTTGTCCACCTCACCGGGAGCGGTGTGCTCGAGCGTCATCCGAATCTACGCTTCGTCATCACCGAGGCAGAAGCTGGGTGGCTCGCCTGGGCCCTTCATGCCATGGACGCCATGCAGGACCGCCGCCGGCTTGGGCTCCAAGCCCTGCCCATGAAGGCGAGTGACTATTTCCTCCGGCAGGGTGCGGCTACGTTTTCTGATGATCCCATTGCTCTTCACAACATCGATTTCACCGGCGCGGATTGTCTGATGTGGGGCAACGACTATCCGCACGATGAGGGCACGTATCCGCGCAGCGAAAAATTTCGCGCTGAAATTCGGGCAAGCGTGACCGAAGGCCAGGCCCGCGCGATATTCGGGGGCAATGCCGCTCGGGTCTACGGCTTTGATCTCGATGCTTTGGCGCGGAACCCAGGATCCGGACCATGAACCAAGAAGTCGTGATTACCTGCGCGATCACCGGATCGGGGGATACCGCTGGAGTACACCCGGACCTGCCCATTACACCCGAGCAGATCGCCGCCTCGGCAGTGGATGCAGGGAAAGCCGGCGCCGCGGTGGTGCATATCCACGTGCGCGATCCGGAAACCGGGAACCCCGCCCGGGACCCGAGGCTCTATGCCGACGTCGTGGAGCGGATTCGCGCGAGCGGGGTCGATGTGATCATCAACCTGACCGCGGGAATGGGTGGGGACCTGGTCGTTGATCCGGAAAATTCTTCGATCCCTGGCGAAGGAACCGATTTCATCGCGCCCCTGGACCGGCTGCTCCATGTGGAGGCCCTACTTCCGGAGATTTGCACTCTGGATTGCGGAAGCATGAATTTCGGCGATGCCCACGCCGTGATGATCAATACGCCCTCGCACCTTCGCGTCATGGCAGAACGCGTTCGGTCTTTGGGGGTCAAGCCCGAGCTGGAAATTTTCGATACCGGGCATTTGGCTTTCGCCCTGCAGCTCGCCCGGGAGGGCTTGCTGGGAGATCGACCCATGTACCAGTTCTGCCACGGCATCGCCTGGGGCATGCCCGCTGACGTGGGCCTGCTCAAGAACATGGTCGATCAGCTGCCCCCCGATGCATTCTGGACAAGCTTCGCGATCAGCCGGATGCAGATGCCCTGGGTCGCGCAATCAATGCTGCTCGGTGGCCACGTGCGGGTTGGCCTCGAAGACAATCTCTACCTCGAGCGGGGCCGCTTCGCGAGCAACGCCCAACTCGTAGAGAAGGCAAAGGGATTGATCAGCGGCCTGGGCGCCTCTGGGGTCGGACCCCAGCGCGCCCGGGAGCTGATCGGTCTCGCTCCTCGGAAGTGAATCGCCGGTGCTTTCGAGTCAGCCGATCATCAACCGATCATCGGGCGAATGCGGAAGAGCCAGAGATCCTCGGGTACTTCCTCGGGAGATCGATCTTTCATCTTTGGATATTTGGATCCGAGGGAATCCTTGTACTCGAGAATATTCAGGGGCAGTACACGCTCGGCCTTGGCGTGGAAGATTTTTTTGCCGACCTTGAGCCTTACGCGGGGGTCATCCAGAACGAATTGGGTCCACTGTTTGCTCGATCCGCCTTGTGCCGGCACGTAGAGAACGCCCTCGTGGACGAAACACAGTGTGGTCACCGAGTGGGGATCCCCAGGGTTCGTCTCGATGGCGATGGTCGAGTAGTCGTCGGAAAAACCCCAGTCCCGGGGATAGGGAGCGGCTTGACCCGAGAGCTGCTTCCCGGAAATCATGAAGATCGGATCGCTGCGAAAAAACCAGGCGATTCCTGCCACGAGCGCGAGTCCAACGACTCCGGCGGCGATTTTATTGAGTGCATTCATTGGTTTTCTCCTCTTCTCTTGGGTGCCCCGATGCTCACTGATCGGACACTTCGCCCCGGGGCTTAAGGCTCAATCGG
>DUCH01000111.1 GCA_012959865.1 Myxococcales bacterium
TTTTGGCCATGCCCGCACTGCCCACTCCCCCGGTTGAGGCGATGTGGATTTTTCCGATCTTCGGAGCTCTGGTCGGCCTGATCGGATATTCGTTCAATCGCATTCTTGTTCGCATGGTCGATCGAGCCGCCCGCTTCAAAGAATGGGAGAGGTTGGCTTTTGCGGCTTTGGTCGGAGGCGTGGTGGGTTGGCTTTCGCTGAGGCTCCCCGAGGCGGTGGGCGGGGGCGAACTGTTGATCGAGCGGGCTCTTGCGGGGGGTCTCCCGGCTGCGGCTTTGCTTCTGCTGTTTTTGGGGCGCTTCGGGCTCACCGTGGCGAGCTATGGGACGGGAGCGCCCGGCGGGATCTTTGCCCCGATGCTTGCGCTTGGAACTCTCTTCGGGCTCTGGTTCGGCCAGGCGGCCCACGATTTGGCGCCTACTCTTGTCTGGCATCCGCAAATTTTTACCGTCGCGGCCATGGGGGCGTTGTTTTCAGCCACGGTTCGAGCGCCGATCACTGGGATTGCACTCGCTATGGAACTCACAGGCAGCTACCCGCAACTCCTACCGATTATCCTGACATGCGTTCCCGCCACCCTTGTCGCGCATGGCCTCGGGGGAATGCCCATCTACACGCTATTGCTCGAGCGGGTTCTGCGCGATTCAAAGCTCGGAGTATCGGGGCGTCTTTTCGTTTACCTGAAACCGGACTCGAGCCGATGCGAAGCGGGGCACGCGGTGGCTCGGCGTTTAGCCGTTCGGCACGGCATCGAACTGGTTTCTCTCGACGTCAGTCTCGACGACGCGCTGCTTGGGCGTTACGGAAAGCGATTGCCGGTTCTGGTATTCGAAGGGATCGAACTCGGTGCCGGCGAATTTTCAGAAGCAACGCTGGAAAGGGAGCTCAAGCGGGCCGCCTTACAGATCGAAGCGCGTAGGAGCGAAAAATCGGACTAATCCTTCTGGGGCGACAGGAGGCGCGATCGAGCCGAGGAAAACGTTCCATCCCGGCGGCTGATCGCATCGACCTCATTCGCCGACCGGGTGGGACCGCGATTCAATCCCGGGCACGTTCGGGACTCGGATTCCCAGGCACTCGCGGATGCGACGATGCCACGCCAGAAGGGGAACGTTTCGCATTGGCGGGGGCGGGATTGGTACACCGTGCAGCCCTGCTCGGGATCGTAGAGGACGCAGGATCCGTCAGACTTTTCGCGGAGGCTGATGGCCTCCCCTGATATTTTTCGGGTGTAGATCGCTCTGAAGGCATCCCGGTCGAGTTCCACCGCATTCGCGAGTCGCGCGATTTCGTTGGGGGTGACCAGCACGGCCCCGGGAGCGCCGGTGCAGCAATTCCCGCATCGCGTGCAGGCAAACGCGAGCCCGGCCTCGTACCAACGTTTCTTCACCCGTTGAGTGATCCTAGATGAGCGGGGATGTGAGTCCTCGGGTGGTGGCCATAACGGCCTCCATTTGCACACCCTCTTTGAGTCGCTCCAACTCGCCGCCATCGAGCCAGACGCCGCTGCATTGGGGACAGCGGTCGATCACCAGCATGTGCGCGATCTCCTTCGTCATGGGGGTGCCATCCGACGGGCAGGGACGCTTGGCTTCTCCGGACGCTGCAACCAGCAGGCTCATTTCCTGGACGCACGCCTCGCAGATGGGTTTATCGTCTTCCTTGTTTCGTGTTCGGTTTCCGCATCGGTCGCACTTGGGGGCAAATAGAGCCATAAAACAGGTTCTTCCTCTTCGGGTGAGTCGATCGAGAGCGATCCGCAGACCCAAGCATAGTGGGCAATCCGGATTTGTGTCAGTTGGAGCAAAACCGAGTCGGGCCCTGTGTTGCCGCTTGGCGGGCTCGATGATCGTGGCGTGAAGCTGTGCGAAGAGTCGCGGGGTCGGAGGATCGATGAAGTGGCCCCGGGGGTGGCAGCTCGGTCCTGCTCTTCTACCGGCGGGTTACGCGGAACTCGCTTTCGTCCTGGGACTGAGAACCCCAAAGCCCCAAGCCGTCGTCGCTGGCGCGAAAACGCAGGTTTCAAGAGTCTGATGCGGAGGGGAGGAGGCTTCTTGCTGGTTTGAAGGACCTCAAGGTCTCCACCCTCGGGTCCGCTGAGACCGACTGGCAACTCACCGGTTCGCGAAGCAGCTCGGTCACGATGGGCACGTCGACTCCCGTCGAGGTGAGGGCCTTTTCGGCGCTTGCCTGGAGATGGGCCATGGCATCGGATACTTGGGGCGAGACGTTCATGACCATTCCGAGCGTCCGGCCGATCAGGCCCCGAGCCAAGTCGGTCGCGGTTCGGAAGGGCTCAGGGGTCACTTCCGGTCGACCAAAGGGGCCCTTGATCCTGACCGCGGCGGTGATCGCGGTTGCGATGGTGTCCTTCAGATGCGGTCTGAGTAGGATATCCATGGTTCTATTCGGAAAGTTGACGACGCCCATGGCTCGAACCTGCTTGCTGGGCGCGTCCCAGAGGAGCGGGTCGGCGTGACCCACGCCTGCCTGAATTTTCATCGCGCCAATGAAGCAGGTCATGGCGACGAATTCGGTTTGCGGAGCCGATTTCAGCGACAACGCCACGGCATCGGCGTAGCGGGATGCCAAGCCGCCATCGCGAATGTCGAGCAGGAGGTCGCCGCTCATGTTCGAGACAACGTCGGCCAGATTGACCCCGTGGGTTGTGAGCTCGATGACCGTCTCGACGTCACCGGTAAACACGCTCGGCTGGCCCATCCATTTGGCGAGGGTAGCCCCGTGCAGGCCCCTTGAGGACAAGGCCACCGAAGCCCGGGGTTGAGGATTCCGAACGTCGAAAATGGTTTCGAGCGTGAGGTGACCCTTGGGCCATGTGGACGTCAGATCGGGTCCTTGCAAGAGACCGTCGGCCCATTGTACCTGGCCAACGAGATTTTGAGCCGTCCAGGTCTTGTCGAGCACAACCTTCGCGGCGCGAATTTCCAGCAAGCCTTTACTGGTGGTGAGCCATCGGAACTGCTCGGGACTGAACCGTGCACTCGACTCGGCAGACGGATCGGTTTTTCCGTCAACTTGCGGAGAAGAAGCCCGGTTGGGGGGTCCGTCGTGGCTTGCCCCGATCTGGAATTCACCGAGGTCGAGGCCCTTCACTCGGAGGGAGAGTTTGATTTCTGGGATCTGGGTCGATCGGTTGAGTTCTCCGCTTCCGGCGATGTGGGTTTTGGCCACCTGAACTTCGAGATTCTCAAGGCGAAGCTTCTGAAGTGAGCCCACCATCTGCCCCTGGGCGGCCAGGGGTCCCCATTCGGGCAAGCTTCCCCCCCATGTTCGGGCCACAGCGGCTAGGGTCTGACCCCCAAGTCGAAAATTCAGACGTCCAGACTCCCGGGGGCCGGCGTCGCCGAGCAGGATACTGCCTCCGATATGAACGTGGACTCGATCGACGGCTTGAACCTCGATGTCGAGGTCTCGAATCTGGGCGGGAAGGTCTTTTCCCTGGGCAAAGACCCCGGTGGCCTTGAGACTCTGAATCTGAGCCACGGGCTTTTTGGCGAGTCCAGGCAACTGGCCGGGCTCATGGAGATGGGTACGGAGTCGGATCTCGACCCCATCGCGCGTGGGCCAAATGGAGGCCGCCTCACCCGAGACATTGATCCAATCGCCGTTCGTGCGCCCGATCTTGGCGTCGAGCTGATCGAAGGCCCACTGGTTTCCCGAAGGCTTCACCCGGGCGGAAACAGAAACGGGCGTGAGAGCCAGGATATGGCCGAGTAGCGGTCGGTTTCCCCGCTGCTTGAGGACAGCGTCGATCGCGGTGGCGTTGGCAGGAGACAGGCCAGACAAAGTTTCCGCCAGGGTCTGGAGGTCGGGAGCGTCGACGGATACGGACAGTTCGCCTTGGATCGCTTTTCCGTCGACGTGCAGTTCGCCCTGCACGTGTGTCTCAACCCCCCTCTGGGATTTTAGTCGGAGGTCGAGGCTTTCGGCCCTGGGCGAATCGACGTTTCCTCTCAGCGTGGCATGGAGTCGTGATTCTCCGAGCTTCTCATTTCCGAGACCGGTGGGCTCCAGGGCTCGGCCAAGATTTGGGCTGTGCATCCGAAGCTCCAACTCGAGTCCCTCGGCGTCGATTAAGTTGTGGATTTTTCCGGACACCGAGAGCGTAAGGTGCTCGGCATTCCCGAGTTCGAGGACTCCCTCTTGCAGGCTGAGTCCATCTTTCTCGTCGCCAAGGACTCGGCACTTGAGTTGGATGGGTCCGGCCACCTTGGCCCATACGGCTGCCCGGGGACCCGCAAGTCGCTGGACCAAGGCCGCCGGTTCGGGGCTCGAGAGGGAGACCGCAAGGTCCAGCTGGTCCACATCGGGGATTCGGCCCGTCACGCCCTGAATCTCCAGGATCGCCGCGCCTTGGGCAACGTTTAGGCGAAGGTCACTGCGCCAGAGGGGAACGTCACCGGATTTCTTTTCGTTCAGAGGTGTCACTGTGCCCGAGAGATGGAAGGGTTCTTGGAGCAGTTGTCCCTGGATGTCCAGCTGAATCGGTTGACCGTCGGCAGTCTGGTGCGCGCTCGCCTGACTGGAGGAAAGGTCCAAGGATCGCTGGGAGACCGCATCGTTGAAGTGAAGTTTGAAGTTTTGGAGCTCCACGTTGCGGGGCGAGGGGTCGACCGGGAACCGGCTAGAGCCCTCGGGTGCATTGGGGGTGGGGGGTGGCGGGACGATCCAATTTTCCTGGCCGTGTTCGTTTCGTTCGAGCCAGAATTCGGCGTCGCGAATTCGAACGCTGCCTAGGATGAGAATTCGTTGCCGGAGAGAGGCCAGAAGATCGATTTCGACGTCGATCTGGGTGGCTTTCGCAAGGGGGTTGTTGCTCGGGTGGACGGGGCTCGCAACGCGGACTTTGGACACGCTCACGCCAGGGTGGGGAAGCAGGCGGAACCGGAGGGGGCCGCGGACTTGGATCGGGTAGCCGGTGGCCTTGGAGAGATTGGACGCCAGGGTGTCGCGTAACGCGACGCGATCGATTGAGGTAATCCAAACGCCCAGGGCTATCCCCGCAACAGCGAGTCCAGCGATGAGGAACCAGGCTATTCGGCGCACCGCTTCGACCCCCTCAAGCCTAGACACTTCTTTTTTTGGGCGGCTCTGCGGGGTTGCCGAAGCCATGCCTCTCGACCCAGTAGAACCGAGGCCGAGTCTAGCCTCGGCGTACAGGCTCGGCCGGATCTCCGAGGGCCGACTCGGAGACGGGTTTCCTCCCGGTCCTGCGAAAATCCCGCTGCGCGGCGGGGGGATCCCCCATTTAGGATTCCGGCCGGGAGCCCGGCGTCGCCTCCCCCACGGTGGAGAGGCGGGGGGGCTTCGGTTCAGGGGCGGGTCCATCTCCGACAGGGCGCGGATAGGGCTTAGAAAGAAGCACGGGGTTTCCTATTCTCTGGCGTACACTTGCCGGTGATGGCTCTGCGGGGGCGAGTCGGCGATCGCACCCGGGCGCAACCCGACAGTCGGAGACCGGATGGGGAAGAAGGGGAAGATGGAAAAATGAAAAATCGAATGAAGAAAATGCGAATTTTGCGATTGAGCGCCTCCGGCTCACTGCGACGCGGGTTCTCGTCCAGGCGCGCTTGGGTGGCGGTTGCGTCGGGGTTGTCCCTTCTGGTGGCTCCTGGTGTGCTGTATGGCGAGGAGGGCTTCGGCGGGTTCGAAGAATCGGCTTCGAATAGTCCGAGCAACCCTTCGACTCTCGTCGTCGGGACTGAGAACCCGGACGCCCTGACCGTAGGAACCGAAGATCCCGCATCGATGACGGTGGGGACAACGGCGTTGCCGGGCGCCGTGGGGACCGAAGCTCTCAATGTGGAATCCGGCACGGGAGCGGACCCGAGTTCGCTGACGGTAGGGACCGAGCAGCTGACCGACTCTCCGAGTGGTCCGGGTTTCGATGGGAGTTCCGGGGAACAAGGAAAATTACCGAACCTGGTGCCCGCCAGTCCGCGGACCCTTGGGGAAGCGCGGGCTCTTCTCGCCCGGGCTCAATCGCGGCTGACGGTTGCGAATACGGCGGTGGGCGACATGGTGCGCCGGGATTATCCGACCGGAAACGCGCGGCTGCTCCTCTACGACGAGCAGAAATCCGCCCAAAAAGAGGTTGCAGAGGCAG
>DUCH01000112.1:0-967 GCA_012959865.1 Myxococcales bacterium
GAGATCGGCACGGGAATCGGCAGGCCCTCGCCGATGAGTGGAACTAGTGCGTTCATTGAGCACGGGAAAATTTTGGGAGAGGTTGTCCACGTCACAGTTCGCGACGATGGGGCAGGAATGGACGCCGAAACGTTGACGAAAATTTTCGATCCCTTCTTCACCACGAAGTTCGCTGGACGTGGGCTCGGGCTGGCGGCCACACGCGGCATCCTCGATAGCCACGAAGGCCAGCTCAGAATTGAAACGGAGGTGGGGCTCGGAAGCCGGTTCACCTTCTTTCTGCCGATTCAAGAGGATGCCCGCCCCTCCTCGATAAAAGCCGATCTCGCGGTTGGGCTAGGACGTTTCGGGAATCGGGACGTACTCGTCGTCGACGACGAACAACCCATTCGCACGATTCTGACGAAACACCTCTCCGAAGTCGGCTTCAATGTTCACCTTGCTTCGGACGGAAAAGAGGCGCTCGCCAAAGCCGCAGAAATCGGATCGGCACTCAGCCTCGTGGTCTTGGACATAACAATGCCGGGTCGCAGTGGAATCGAAATCTGGTCAGAGCTGAGAAAGACACGGGCTGAACTGCCGATCATCATTTCTAGCGGCCACCCCGAAGAGGCGCTCGAGCAACTGGATGGTTGGAATTCTGCTCGCGATGGATTCATCCAGAAGCCCTATCGGAACCAAACGCTTCTCGAAGAAGTCGCTTCTCTTTTGGGTCCTGACGAGTCGTGAGCGAGTCCCGCGATGGGGCTCCCCCTAGAAATTCAGCATAACGCCCATACCCGGATGCCCTGTCAGAAGACAGATTGAACGGGCTATCCTCAGCCAAGGCTAACCAAAAACGAGTGGGTCATGTCGAAGAAATTCTTGTTGGCTTTGTTCTGGACTGCAGGCTGGATTCACGTATACGCCGGATCGCCAACTGGCGGAGCCTCGGTGACTGAAACTATCACCGGTATCATGCGGGCTG
>DUCH01000112.1:1152-6110 GCA_012959865.1 Myxococcales bacterium
CGCAAAGGCCGTTCGTTGGACCCAAAACAATACTCGTGCGGTTTGCAGAATCCAGGCTTTTGGCCCTGGGCTTGCTGGCATCAACTCTTGCCCTCATGTTTTACGGGCTGACTCAGGGCAGTGTTTCTGCGTTTATTGAGACATGGCAGGTAAACTTTTTCGTCAACGTGATGACGATTGACTTTGTCTTATTTCCCGTCGCATTCGCAACAGTCCTGGCGGACGACATGAGGCGTCGACATATGTCCATCAACGGGCTGTTTTGGTTCTACGCGCTCGTCCCCGGACTTGGCGCGGTCATTTATCTGACGGTCCGGCCCGCGCTGCCCGAATAAGCCCCAAGCGCCTCTCTGATCGGATGCCGCCACCGCCATGGCATGGTTCCAGGCGACGGGGGATAGGACATTCAAGCTGGCTTTTGGCACAACGTCCGGGTAAGGGCGTTGTGTTAAATCCCTAGAGGAAGTCCCGTCGCGGGTATATCTGCCCGCTGCGGTGGGTGCGGTTGAGCCAGCGACGGATCACGATGTCGTAATCGTCGGGGCCGGCGCGGCGGGTCTCTACGCGGTGTATACGCTCGAAAACCCTGGGGTATGAGGTGCGCTTAGAGTTTCCAGATCGCCATGAAGGTAAAGCGCTGGTTGTTGATTCCCTGGGTTGAACTGATGGGCCCTTCGTAGAGCGAAACGAAGGAGATATCCCACTTCGTCGGAGTCCGAATACCCCCGCCGAGGATAACGATGTCCTGGCCGTCCTTCGTCGCGATGAAGCCAAGTTTCTCGGTGATCGCGGCCCGGATCTGCAGGGCCAGCACCTGGGCCTCCCCACCGTCGAATAAGGGGCCTTCGGGCAGCCGTTGGTACACGTAGACAAAATTCAACCCCGTGGTGATGTAGGGGTGCTCGGAGAGGAAGGGCATGTCGATGGCACATTCTTTTCCTGGCGAAGGCTGGTGTTGTCCCGGGCGCCCGCTGCGACAGCGGATCTTGAATCAGCGCGCGCCGTGATGGCACTGCCCGTCTTCTACGCGCGAGCGGGCCCGACTTACGATGTATGTGGCTTGACGACCTGATCGCCGAAGGTGGCGAGCCTGTCCATGCCGTCGGGCCCGGCGAAAAAGAAGGCGGGAACCATGACCCGGTCGACGCCGAGCTTCGCATACACTTCGGCGCCGGCGAGGGGGTCGGCCATCTGCTGGCCGAAGATCGCATGGATCGCGATCGTGCTCGGGTCGCGCCCCTCCTTTTCGGCTGCCACCCCGACGGCCTCGATCAATTTGGCCAGGGCCTCAGGCTCGGAGTTGCCGGGGAAATAGCCATCCGCGATGCGTGCGGCACGGCGGATCGCCGCCGGCGTATCACCGCCGACGAGAATGGGAATCGAGCCGTTCACCGGGCGCGGGCTGCAGGTGGCGGGGTCGAAGTCGACGAATTCCCCATGATATTCGGCGTGCGGCCCAGCCCAGAGGGCGCGCATCGCGGCCACGTATTCGTCGTTGCGTGCGCCGCGCCGCTCCCAGGGGATACCCAGGGCCTCGAATTCCTCTCGCATCCAGCCGACGCCGAGACCGAGTTCGACTCGGCCACCCGTCAGATGGTCGAGGGTCGCCAACTCCTTGGCCAGCACCAGCGGATTGCGCTGGGGCACGATCAGGATGCAGGTGCCCAGGCGGAGCGTCGGCGCGACGGCGCCGACGTAGGCGAGCCATATGAGGGGATCGGGAATAGGCGTCTCGGCCTCCCCGGGCATCGCACCGTCCTCGGTGTAGGGGTAGGGCGATTCGATCTGGTCGGGCCGGATCACGTGTTCGCCGCCCCAGACCGAGTCAAAACCCACGGCTTCGGCGGTTCGACAAATTTCGAGGGCCGACTCGGAATCGGTTCCGACGCTGCTGGCAAAAGCAAGGCCAAATTTCATGTGGACTATCCTCCGTTGATCTCCAGAGCTACATACCGCCGCTGACGCTCAGCACTTCGCCCGTAATCCAGGAAGACGCGCGCGAACACAAGAAGAGCGCAGCGGACCCCAAATCTTCAGGCGTACCGAGGCGACCCGCAGGCAGTCTCAGGTGCCTTTCGAGTTTGGGAAGGTCATCTTCGCCGAGGCGGAGTGCTTTCATCATAATTTCTGTGGGCACTGCCCCCGGCATGATTCCATTCACGCGGATCCTCGGGCCGAGTTCGATAGCCAGGGTTGCGGTCAGCGAGTTGACACCGGCCTTGGCGGCCGAGTAGTGCCCGCTCCCGGGAACCGGGTCGACCGCCGCCTTCGAAGAAATATTCAGGATGCGTCCGCCTTCCTTCATATGTCGTGCTGCGGTGACGCTGCATACCCAGACCGCCGTCAAGTTCAGTCTCAATGTTGCATCCCACTCGTCTCGCGGTAGCTCGCAGAGCGGCTGGGAAATCGGGGACCCGCCAGCGTTGTTGACCCAGATGTCGAGGCCGCCGAATTCGTCGCGGGCCGATTGGGCCAGGGCTTCGACCGCGTCTTCGTCGGTGACGTCGGTCGTGACCGCGATCGCGCGCCCCCCTTCCTTGCGAATTTTCTCGGCCACACGTTCGATTTCTTCGGTGCGCCGTGCCGCCAGAACGACTCCCGCTCCCGCACCTGCGATGACCCTCGCAATGCCTTCACCGATCCCCCGGCCGGCGCCCGTAACGACGGCGGTGTCCTGGGACAGATCGAACAGTTCAGAAACGTTCATGGATGTCTCCGCGTTCCAGGGGCCGGGGCGATTTTAATGGAGACCGATAACATACGCCGAGCGCCCAGATCGCGAAACATGTTCCGGGACGAATAATTCCGATGCTGGTCGGAATTGCGCCCGCATCATGCTTCAGAAGCCATGCTAAGGTGACGTCTCGCCAGGAAAGCAAGCAGTCTGGCGTCGGAATTTGTTCGACGACATCAATCCCGAAAGGAGTCACATGGCCGCGTATTTCATCGCTCAATATGTTGTCAAGGACCCGGCGCTCTACGCCGAGTACCAACAGGGAGCCGGACCGACCATCGCCGCGCACGGTGGCGAGCTCATCGTCTTCGATATCGCCGCCGAGACCATCGAAGGTACCCCGCCGGGTGCGCAGACCGTGATCCTGAAATTCGAAGACACCGCCGCGACCAAGAAATGGTACGAAAGCTCCGATTACCAGGCCGTGGTGGGCAAACGGCTCGAAGCCACCGAGGGCTACGCGATCATATCGCAGACGATGAATATCGGCGGCTAGAACCCCCGAAGAGGTCGATCAAGGGGTTCATCGCGGCCGCGCTCGTTGGCCGACGGCAGGACCGGGGTCTCGAGCTAGCGCGGGTCGAGCCCCCGGTGGGCTCGCTCGGCATTCATGCGAACGGCGTCACCGGAGAGACGGTCGCCGAGCTCATCTTCGGAGATCGTTCCCGCCACGTGTCGGTCCGCGTTCTTGCTGTTGTACCTAAATGTATTTCCGGAGTGATTGCGAGAATCGTTCGCAGGGGCGAATCGAGAAAACCGGTGAAGAATTTCGCGCCACCCTCGTTGGTCGGGCTCAAATTTTTCGAAAGGGCAGGGGGGATAGGACATTCAAGCTGGCTTTTGGCACAACGCCCGGGTAAGGGCGTTATGTTAAATCCCGATGGGGAGCCCCGTGGCGGGCGCGCATTCATCAGGCAAAAGGCCACCCGAGGGAAATCCCGGTAGATCTGACAGACCAGGGAATCGTGCCCCGGCGAGCCCGGGTTCTTGCAGATATGGGTCTCTCCCAATTGCTCGGCGTGGTCGGTGATCGCGCTGAAATCCAGGGGCCGATCCAATTGGGCCGTCCGCAGGGTCACCCCGTCTTCGCCGTAGGGCTGGATGCCCAGGGCCTCGCCCCGGACAAAACGGTAGGTATCCCGGTGCGTGGCCCGGGTATCCTGGGTGTTGGCGTCTTGGGAGAAGGTGGTGTGAACGTGGGTGTCGCCGAAGAAGGGAAGGCGCTCGGCCTCTTCTTCCGGTGGAAACGGGAACTTGCTAGAGTCGTCTCGCCGAGTCCACGCCGGATAGGGTTTTAAAAACGTTGGCCCAACGACGCATGGAAGGACTCGGAGCCCGGGAAACGAAGCTTACAGGAATCATTGAACGAATTCGGTGAGTGCATTGCGTTCCTTCGACAGAACTCCTTCTGACAGCGAATTCCCTGGCGATGCCATCATCTTCGAGTCTCTGCCAACCAGTGGCCTAGCCAATCAACTTCGCGGCCTGACTTCGGCCATGCTCATGGCGGAAGATCTGGGGCGTGAACTCCATCTCAGCTGGAACGAACACCAGGATATGCCGGACACCTCGCTGTCCGATCTCTTCAGCGAGCCCATCCTGACCCCCACGACCCTCTCGGGTTCCTCTTTTTCCCGGCTCGAACAGTGGCGCTTCTGCCACCGGAACCGTGAGGTCTTGAACCTGCGGGACCAACTGAAGAGAGCTGTTTTTCCCCATCACCAATTCAACAGTATCGGCTGTGACATGGTCGCGACGGGTATCAATCCGGCGTCTCGGCGGATATTGATCTCCTCCTACTATTCCTATTCCCTTCGCAGGATTCCGGACCCGGTTTTCTACCGACGCAGGAATCGCGCCTACCAAAGCTTTGTTCTCGTCCCCGAGCTGGACCAAGCCATCAAGAAATTCGAGGCCAATGCTTTCGGTGACCATACGCTAGGCATCCATCTGCGAACCGGAGTATCGATCCGCAATGCAAAAATGGGCATACACGACGGGAGCCATTTTTGGCCGGAGGGAATCCCCTTCCAAAACTTCTTCACCCTCATCGATGAAGAAATTGATGCGCACCCGGGAACAAAGATCCTGCTGGCCACGGACAACTTATCGGTGTGTGACCCCCTGCTATCCCGCTACGAAGACCGGATCATCATGTACCCCAAGCCCACCGATAACGGGATGATCGGCCGATCGAGCCTCGCGGATCACAAGAACGCCCTGG
>DUCH01000113.1 GCA_012959865.1 Myxococcales bacterium
AGACCCGGGCCATGGAACCACAGGCTGTCGTCGGCCACGCGCGCCGTGGCTAAGGCCGCCAAGGCGAAGGGCCGGGCGAAGGTGCGCGCGAAGGTCAAGAAAAAGTCTGGGCGAACGGCCCGCGCCAAGAAAGCCTCGGCAAAGCAAAGGCGACGCTGACGTCAGCTTCCGGGGTCGTCGCGACCCCGGGACGCCCACTCGAGAATCGAAGCGTTCTGCTCGCGGGGATAGGTGTGGGAAAGATCGGGGATCTCGATCCACTCGATCTCGGCGCGGGCATCGCGAAGCGCCGACGCCCCTTCCCGGGCCAACTCCACGGGAAACATCCAATCCAGAGCGCCATGAATCCAGCGAATACGCCGGCCAGCGGCCCGCTCGAGATTCCCGTTGGCGAAATTATCGGGATGCAATACGCCCGCCACCGGGGCCAGGGCGGTAAAGCGCGAAGCTTCGGCCAGGCCGTGAAGCAGCGCGTAAGTGCCCCCATCCGAGAGACCGGTCAGCAGGCGACAGTCGGCGTCCACGTTCCAGCGAGACCCAACGTAATCGAGCATGGAGTCCAACGCCGGGCCGTCGTGATCCTGGCCCATCATGGACCACGTGGTCGCCTGGGAGGTGGGCGCCAGCCTGGGCGCGGCAATGCTCTCGAAGCGCGCCAAGCACGGCGGCGATCCCCTCCGCGCCCTTTGGCCCCGCCGTTCCCTGTATCCCCGCCCCGCCCGCATCGGATTCGGCGTGCTCGCCCAAAAAGAGTGCCGTTGCCCGGGCCGCATGCCTTGCCGAGCGGACCAAGGGCTCCGCGAAGCCCTCGAGCTCGGCCGAATAAGGATGCGAGAGCGCCTCTTCGAGAGTCTCGCCGAGACGCGTTGCCGGCGGGCGCAAAGCGTCGCGCAGAGAGGGAATCTGCGGCGGGTGGAGCGCCCGCTGAATGCGGTCGAACGCGACAAAAACCCCCAGCAGGGACGGACCGAGCCGCCCCGCCGCTGCAAGAAACCGCGAATCGCCCTGGGCATTTCCATCGTTGGCCACCGCCAAACGCTACCGCAAATAGCCGGCGCAACGTTGATTGAGCATTCACGCCGATGGCTGCTCGGATGGGCTGGGGTATGCTCTGCGGCCATTAGGAGACGTTCTACTCACATCGGCCGGGGCCAAGGCTTCGAGCGAATCGGAAAGGAATCACGATGAAACGCTGGATCAACGCCCGCACCCAGGGGCGCACAATCGGCTTGGCTCTCGCCTTTATTTTGGGGCTCGGAGCCGTCGCGGCCGACGATGCCCGGGCCAAGGCTCCGAAGACCGAAGACGAGAAAACTCTCTACTTCATCGGTATAGTGATCAGCGGCCAGCCTCCCTTCTCCACCCTCCGGCCCGAAGAAGTCGAAATGGTCGCCCAAGGTCTAGAAGATTCGCTTGCGGACAAAGCCGTCGATATCGACGCCGCGGAATACGGGGCCAAGGTCCAGACGTTCGTGCAAGGCCGCATGGACGAGCAGATTCAAAAGGAAAAGGAAGCGGGCGAAACCTTTCTTGCCGCCAAAGCAGCCAGTGATGGGGCGAAAAAAACCGACTCTGGCCTGATCTACATCGAGCGCGAAGCCGGCGAGGGTGATTCCCCGGCCGCCACAGACACGGTCAGTGTCCACTATCACGGCACGCTCACCGACGGCACGGTCTTCGACAGTTCCGTGGATCGCGGAGAACCCGCCGAGTTTCCCCTCGACCGGGTGATTCCGTGCTGGACCGAAGGCGTCGCGATGATGAAGCCAGGCGGCAAAGCCCAACTGATCTGCCCGGCCGAAATCGCGTACGGAGACCGTGGCGCACCGCCTGCCATCCCGGGCGGAGCCGCACTGGTCTTTGACGTCGAACTTCTGTCGGTGGTGCCAGCGCCCTGACCCAAAGGGCCGGCTCGTCTCCAAACAGGCGAGTTGGCCCCGGGACGACTTGGGCTCGCGTGATCGGGGACGCGAGTCGGTCACCGAGGCTTACGGTTTTGGGGGCCTAGACCGGGCGCTCGTCTGTTTGGCGAACGCTCGCCTCAAAACGCGCGTTGGCGTCGCGTAGAGCGGCCTCGGGATCGACCCCGAGAACCCGGGCCAGGGCAACGCTCGCGAAGAGCGCATCGCCGAGTTCTTCCGCCACTCGGGACGCGGGCTGGCCCGGAAGATCCTGAAGACGCCGCACCCAGTCTGCCTTCAGCACTTCTGTTCTTTCGGCTTCTTCAGGCCCCTGAACGCGAGCCTGGAGCTTGGCGGCGCGCATCAGCGCAGGCAAAGCCTCGGGCACCCCGGAGAATGGATCTGCGGGCGCCCCGCGACGTTTGGCACGCTCGCTTCGTTCCTGAACCTTGGTGGCCTCCCAAGTCCGCTGCACCTGCTCGGGCGAACTCGCGCCGGACTGCTCGAAGACATGGGGGTGCCGACGCACCAGTTTCTCCGCGATCCCCGCGGCCACTTGCTCGAAATCAAAATGGCCCGCCTCGTTGGCCATCTGGGCGTGATAGACCACCTGGAGGAGTAGATCTCCGAGTTCTCCCAGTAGATCCTCCATATCCCCGCGGCGGATAGCGTCGTCGACCTCGTAGGCCTCTTCGATGGTATAGGGCGCGATGCTCGAAAAATCCTGCTCGCGATCCCAGGGACAGCCCCGAACGGGATCGCGCAGGCGCGCCATGATCTCGAGCAACTGCTGCATTTCCTTCACGCGATCGCCTTCACGGGCCGATTCTCGCCGCCGCCGGGCAAGGCGCCCCCAGCGCGACGGGTTCGCGATGCATTGCGGCACCCCGGAGGCCGTGAGAGAGCGCCCGCTCGCATGGCCCTTCAGTTTCCTGCATCGGCCACGAGAACCTCGAAGCGGGGCTTGTCCGTAGCCTTCATATAAGCATCGCGGCCGGTGATCTTCCCCTCCTTGGCGAACTCGAAAAGCACGTCGTCCATCGCCCGCATGCCCTCGGCTTTACCCGATTGAATCACCGAAGCGAGCATCGGCGTGTTTCCATCGCGAATAATATTCGGAAGACCCGGCGTGCGGAGCAGGATTTCATTGGCCGCCACCCTCCCCTTGCCATCGGCCGTGGGCAGAAGCAATTGCGAGACGATCCCCACCAGCGACTCGGACAGACTCAGCCTGATCATATTTTGTTCATCCGCGGGAAAGGCATCGATAATTCGGTCGATGGTTTTGGCCGCGTTGTTGGTATGAAGGGTGCCAAAGACCAGCATGCCCATTTCGGCGGCCGTCATCGCGAGAGCAATCGTCTCGCGCTCGCGCATTTCGCCCACCAGAATCACGTCGGCGTCCTGGCGAATGGCTGACCGCAGTGCCGGACCGAAACCCGTGGTATGCAGCCCGACCTCGCGATGTGAAAACGTCGAACTCCGGTTTTGGTGCACGAACTCAACCGGGTCCTCGATGGTCACGACATGCTTCGAATACGTCCGGTTCAGCTTGTCCACAATGGCGGCCAGAGTCGTCGACTTACCCGATCCCGTGGGCCCGGTAACCAGGACCAGCCCCTGGCTCAGATCCGCCAGGCCCGCGATGGCCGGGGACAGGCCCAACTTTTCAACAGGGATGATTTCTTCGGGAATGATCCGAAAAACCGCGGCAGCGCCTTGATTCTGCACGAAATAATTGGCGCGAAAGCGCGCCAGCCCCTCGAGCCCATAAGCAAAGTCGAGGTCGTGGGTCACTTCGTATTCTTGCCAGGCACGCGGGGAAGCGATCTCGCGCAGGAGGCCGCGGAGAGTTTCATCCCCGAGAACAGCCTCACCCTCAAGAACGGTGATCTTCCCCTTCTGCCGAATGCGCGGCTGCAGCCCCGCCGAAAGATGAAGATCCGAGCCGTCGTTGTCTTGCAGGTATTTCAGGAGTCGATCCAGTTCTGCCACGCGATTGCTCCCCCCGGCGCTTCGCCGATCTTCAAGCCCCGGCCGTAATCAGCTTTTTTTCATCTGCGAGTTCAAGCGCTACCTCACGGCTGACTTTCCCGGCCGCCACGAGTTCGTTGAGTGACTGCTCGAGCAAGTACATGCCATGGGCCTTGCCGGTTTGGATCGACGAACGAATCTGAATGGTTTTCTCTTCGCGAATCAAGTTCCCAATGGCTTTATTGATCACCAGCACCTCGAGGGCGGGGATGCGGCCTTCGCCATCGCTACGCGGCACCAGACGCTGGGAGATCACCGCTCTCAGGGATTCCGAGAGCATGGTGCGCACCTGGCCCTGCTCGTTGGACGGAAAGGCACCGATCATTCGGTTGATCGTGCGCACTGCGTTGTTGGTGTGAAGCGAAGCCAATACGAAATGTCCGGTTTCGGCCGCCGTCATCGCCAGCGAGATCGTTTCTAGATCGCGCAATTCGCCAATCACGATGACGTCTGGGTCCTCGCGCAAGGCACCCCGCAACGCCCGTGCAAAGCTCTCCGTGTGCTTGCCCGCGTGCCGCTGGTTGACAATGCAGCGTTGAGACGGGTGGATGACCTCGATGGGATCCTCGACGGTCAGGATGTGCTCTTCCCGTTCTTCATTGATGAGGTTCACCATTGCAGCCAGGGTGGTCGACTTTCCACAACCGGCCGGACCCGTGATCAGCACCATGCCCTGATGAAAATTGGTAAAGCGGGCGAGATCGCTGGGCAGGCCCAGTTCATCGAGAGTGGGGGGCCGGGCCGAAATCGAGCGGAAAACCACATCAAAGCCCCGCTGCTGGCGATAGGCGTTGGCGCGAAAGCGGCCCACGCTCGGAAGGTCGAAACAAAAGTCGATCTCCCCCTCTCGGCGCAGTTCCGCTTGCTGGGCCGACGTGAGAGCCGCAGCCACCAAGCGCTCCACCGCGTCCGCCGCGAAGCCTTCGGTCTCGGCTTCCGAAAGCACGCCGTTGATGCGAAGGCGCAACCCACCGCCCGCGTGCAGATGAATGTCACTGGCCCCGCGTTTCTTGGCGGCGGCAAGAACTCCGTGCAAGGACTCAATGTCGGCGTCGCCCGAGGGCGCGAGAGCAAGGTCGAGAGAGTTTCCTGCCGCCGTGCCCGATTCTCGCTGCGTCGGGCTCGTGGCCGGCGGCACGGGCGCGGGCTTCGACTCGCCCGGCTGCGCGGAAGCCGGCTCGCTCTTCAGCGCGGCGGCCTGCCGGGCCTGATGTTTCGCGACTAGATCCTTCTGGACAGCGGCCAGCCGCTTGAGATCCTCGGGCGTAACCAGACCCTGCTCGACAAGAATTTCACCCAACCGTTTGTCCGGGGAGCGGCCCTGCTCCCGGGTCGCTTGGTTGAGTTGGTCCATGTCGATCAGCTTGAGCTGAATCGCAATACGGCCGAGCAGAGGAAGTTTTTTCTCAGTCATGAGATGGACCTATCGTCAATTTCCGGAAGCGGGGGAGATGTCACTCAAATCGATTCTGCCCGGGCGGCGACATTCAGCGCCGCCGTCCCCTTCCTCGATCGCGGCCCGGTCGAACCCGCCCACTTCGGACTGGGATCGAGCCCTGAAGATGGGTAGCATCTATTTCCCTCGGACTCCCTTCGGACGCCCCCCCCCGAGATTGAGCCCGACTTCGGATCCGAGCCCCCCGGGCACCTTAATTTCACTGGAAGGAAACCCCATGGCCGTCAGCAAGGACCCCGCCCCCACGGCAATTACCGCATTGACCGGGCGGCAACGCAGACATCTTCGCGGGCTCGCGAACCCGCGCAAACCTCTGGTTCACGTGGGCGAAGCCGGGGTCTCCGAGGCCGTCGTACGCGCCCTGGACAGCGCACTTGAAGGCCACGAACTCGTCAAAGTCAAACTCCAGCAGCCCAACAACAAAAAAGCGGAGGCCCAAATACTGGCCGAAAAAAGCGGAGCCGAACTCTGCGGCCTGGTGGGCCATACGGTCATCCTCTACCGCCGCCGGCAAGACAATCCGGAGATCGAACTTCCGAGTCCTGGAAGCCCTGAATAGAAGCAGTGGGCGATCGAAGCGAAGGAATCGCAGTTCTTCGCTTCGCGCCCTCGGCGTCTACCAGCCCCGGAGATCCACCGGCCAACGATCCACAATCTGCTCTCCGTCGACGAGGTGAAAGACCTCGTGGTACGCC
>DUCH01000114.1:0-14627 GCA_012959865.1 Myxococcales bacterium
CCCGGCTTCCGAGTCAGTCGATTACCAAAACCCACGGGCCCGAGCAACGGCCCCCGACGCCAAGATCGGGTCAACCCAGACCGCGGTCGCGGCACAAGGCAAGGGCGAGGCAGGATTCCCCCACCGAAAGGAACCGCCAAAAATGGAAACCAGGGGAATCCGAGTGTGGCCCCCAACGTCGGTCAAAGTCCGTTCGCCCGTCCAGCATCCACCCATCAAAGAAAAAGGCCAAAGAAAAAGGCGGCCACCCGTCGGGGGTGACCGCCCATTTTCTACGCCGAAGCGCTCGATCTGAGGATCAATTCTTCATGCGCTTCCGGCCAAGAGCCACCAAGCCCGCTGCGCCAGAGACCAACAGCAAAACCGTGCCGGGCTCGGGAACGAACTTGAACTTCTGTCGGAAGACACCCGGGATCGTGCCCTGTCCCAGAACTCCGGTGTCCACCCGCGTGGGGGAGATCATCGTCACAGTCCCGCCAACCGCGCTGGAGGCGAGATTGTTGGTTCCCGAGAAAGCTACGGTGTTGCGCACCAAGGGCAAGGCCATGGTGGTTCCAGTTTCCAGGAAACCGCCACCGGCCGAGATCACCTTCGCGGTTTGTCCCTCCCCGGTGGTCAAGTTCATGGTCACGCCAACGCCCGTTTGGCCGCCGCCCGGACCGGCTCCGCCGGGTCGACCCGGAACAGAAATCACGTTGGTCGTAATCCCGGTGACCTGAACCTTACCGCTGATCCACGGGGCGCCTGTGGCTACGATGGGATTGCCGGCGATTGTTGCTGTGGAGACACCCCCGCCGATTGCACCCAACGGGAACGGAACGGGAATACCGATAGAAGTCTGCAGCACGATCGAACCGGTGAACCGACCCGCGGTCGGGGTTCCGCCAGCTCCCAGGCAGCCCGTGGCGCAGAGCGTATCCGAACCCGCCGAGAAGTTGGAGTTCAACGGAGTCAGACCGCCACCGACGGGGTTATTGGAGAGCACGCCCGAGGCAAAACTGGCTGTGTAGGTGGCTGCGTTGTTGGTCGCGCCCAAGGTCATGTTGACCAGCAACGCTACGCCCGTCATGAGCGAAGTTCCGGCCGTGATCCCCGCAGCCTGAAACAGCCCGGCACTCGTCGAAATATCGTGACCGCCGAGCACGTTGTTGGTCAGAGTCGCTCCCGCACCCGCGGCATACGTTCCCGGAACGGTAATCGTCGGGAGAGCGGCGAGGTTCACCGTGAAAGAACTGGCGCCGGGAATAAGCACAGCCGCCGAGCTTGTTCCGGCGATCAGACCGCAGACGGTCGTGATGGCAATAAGACTGACTAATTTTTTTGCTCTTAACATCATCGTTGTACCCCTTGTCTCGCTCTAGTCTAAGTTGATCGTTAGCCTAAGTTGATCGTTGCTTGAAACCGCTGCCTCTAGTTCAGTTTGTTGGTTTGATCTGCTGGATCGTGCTGCTGGATCGTGCTTGAAGCTGAGCGCCTGCATTCATCATACACGCCCCGGTCTCAATTTTCTCGATTCCAACGCCTCGCATCGAGTTCGAAAGTGAACCGATTATGACCACGAAACGGCTCGGTTGTCCAGCGCTTTCGGAGCAATAAGCACAATAAAATTAGCTTTGTACAAGCGTTTAGTCGCGCTCCCGCTGCAATTACAATGGGGTGGCTAAGCCTGCCCTCCAAAACCGGAAGAGACCGCTTCGGGTCTCACCAATGAAACCACACCCCCTCCGGTCCCACACGGCTTCATCCCTCCGGGGGATTCCGCTGAGGCTCAATTCATTGCAGCCCTGTGCTGTGAGCGGTACCCCTGTCGCTGCTCTCAGCCTCGGCCCCAGGGCCCGCTCACTGCCCCGTGAGGAGAGCCCGACCCATGACCCCGACGCAATCAGCGAGCCGATTCCAACGGGAACGTAAGCGACGACACCGGGCGATAATTCCCTCGTTTGCCTCGACCCACGCAGCCGGTGGGGCAACGCGAAGGCAACCGATAAAGAGGCCCCTTCGCGAACGACGTTCATCTCGCGTGCCCTCGAGAGCCCGGGGAAGCGTCGCCCGACTCCGTTTTTTTGTCCAGGCGACCGACTCTCTGTTGGAAGAAGGCGGTTCTCACCCTAAGCTGCCAAATCCCCGCGAGGGAGTGATCTTGCTCGGCGGGAGTGACCTGGATCGGGTCATCCCAACTTGGAGGCCCTTGATCGCCATGATCATCAAGTCCGCATTTCTTTCCTTCCAAACCGCGTGCCCTCGGGGCAGCACCAGTTCGCGCCCGTCGGTGCGACTTTTTGTTGCCGGAATTCTGATCGGCTCGTGGATTTTCCTCGCTTGCGGGCCCGACACCGATCGCCAACTTTCCGAGGTTCGAGCGCTCCAGGAAGCCGGGCAATTCGACGCCTCCATCGCGCCGCTTCGAAAGCTCATCGCCCGGGAGTCTGAAAATCCCGAAGCCAATTTCAGGCTCGGCGTTGCCCTCCAGCAGACGGGTCGACCCAGCCTCGCAGTTTGGCCGCTGCAAAAGGCCGCTTCGAGCGATGAGTACGAGATCCAGGGCGGGTTGGTCCTCGCAGCCACCCTCGCATCGAGCCGGTCCTATGAGGAATCGATTCGCGCTTACAACCGGGTCCTCAATCGAGACCCCGGAAACACGGCGGGACTCTTCGGCCGAGGCCGGGCCCAGTTGATAGTTGGGAGACCCGCTGAGGCCCTGAAAAGCGCGGAGGAATTGCTCGGTCTACAACCCGATGACCAGTTGGCGACCACTCTCCAGGGCAGCGCCCTCCTCGACCTCGAGCGCCCCGACGAAGCAGAAGCCGCATTGCGGGGAGTCGTCGCGCGCGCGCGCGCGTCCAACGACCCCAACGACGCGGCCCGGAAATGCGCGGCGCTCGGACTCTTTTATCGGAGCCAGGATTCCAACCCGCGCGCGAGAGAGACATTCTCCAATTGCATCGCCGACTACCCGCTCAACGCCGAACTCAGACAACACGCGTCCGATTTTTTCCTCGCCCATCAGGACTCTCAAGGCGCGATCGACGTTTGGAAAGCCGCGGTGGCGGCTACCCCCGAAGACCTCGGACTTCGCGCCAAACTCGCGGAGATCTTGGCCAGCACCGAACGTCACCCGAGCGCCCTGGCAACCCTCGAGGAGAGCGTCGAACTCTTCGACTCACCCGAGGCTTGGCGGATGCTCGCTAGCTACCAGCGCAGCCGCGGCAATCTCTCCGCCGCTCGGGAAGCCCTCGAGGCGTCCATGGAGCGGAGTCGCTTCGTCGCCCCTTCGCTCCGCTTCACTTTGGCCGACATGCTCATCGAAGAGGGGAATTTCGAAGCGGCCGCAGAAATCGCTGATGGGCTGGAGGAACACAGCTATCGATCCATGATCCGAGGGGCCATCCTGCTCCACCAAGGCGAAACCGCCCAAGCGCTCGAGATGCTCGACTCCGGGCTCAGGCTGTACCCCAACAACGCAGGCGCCCGTTATATGGCGGGCAAAGCCGCCCTCGACCTAGGCAACAACGAAAGGGCTCTCTCCGAGTTCCGCGAGGCCATCCGCGTTTCAGAGACCGAAACCGATGCATCCCTCAGGCTCGCCGAACTCTACTTCAATATGGGCGAATTTCTCAACGCCAGGCAGTTCGCCAATCGCCACATCACCAAACGACCCTATGCCGAACCCAGCGCCCACATTATTTCCGCTCGCAGTTCGATCATCCTCAACGATTACGAGAGCGCAGAAGGAACCCTCAACAAGCTCCGGATAAGAATCCCCACCGAGCCCACGGCTTACCTTGAATTCGCCGAACTCAAGCGCAAGGAGTCGGGTCCGGAGGCGGCGCTCGCGATCCTGACCGAAGGCAATTTCGACCTGAATCTGCCCGCGAACGATGCCGTACTCCGCGCCATTACCCAGGATCTCCTGTCCCTGGGAAAAACCGCCGAGGCGTTGGAGACCGTGGAAGCCGGGCAGCGCGCGAACCCGGACCTCCCCGGCTATTTCGACTTACGAGGCCGTATCCTTCTCGCGCTCGGAAAAATCGAAGAGGCCGAGGGCGCGTTTTCCCAGGCACTCGAACAAGATCCCGGCTATGCACCCAGCCTCGAAGCCCAAGGCAGCATGGCACTCGGATCGGGTAATCTGGCACAGGCTCTGGCCCACTTCGATCGCGCCGCGCTCGCTGACCCAGCGAACGCCCAATACATCTACCTCAAGGCTCAGACTCACTACCTCCTATCCAACACCGAGAGCGCCCAAGAACTGTTCCGAGCCACCTTGGAACACGATTCTTCCCATGTCGGAGCGCACAACGACCTGGCCTGGCTGCTGGCGAGCGAGGAGGCGAACCTTAAAACTGCTCTTGAGCACGCCGCCCACGCCGTTCGGCTCGAAATGAACGCGGACACACTCGATACCCTCGGCTTCGTTCACCTTCAGTCGGGCAGTTCTGAGGAGGCGGTGAGAACACTCGGCGAGGCCCTCAAACTGAGGCCGGAATCACCCTCGATTCAATTCCGACTCGGCAAGGCCCTCGCGGCAAACGGCGACGAGGATCTCGCCCGAGAAATGCTGAGAAAAGCGCTGGAAACTTCGAATTTTCCCGAATCCAAGGCCGCCCAGGCCGAACTGGCCAAGCTTCAGGGATCTTAGAGTTCGGGGCCCGAGGAGGCTTCGGTCTTGAAAGCAGAATATCAGGAGCGAAAACGAGGGCGCTGGAAGAACAGCCTTCAGGCCGGCCTCGCCCTGCTTCTCGCATGTGGATCGGAAGGAGACCGCGCCGCTCACCATCTCCGCCAGGCCGAAGCACTCCTTGCGGAGAATCGAGGGCGAGCGGGGCTGATTGAGCTTCACAACGCCGCACGGCTTCGACCCGATGACGTGGATCTCAGCCTGCACGTCGCTGAAATTTCGCTTCGCTATGGATATTTCGGCGATGCCGTAGACTTCTACCGCGACGCCCTGTCCCTGCGTCCCGAAGATATAGAGAGCGAGTTGAAACTCGCTCAGGTGCTGCTGGAAATCGATCCGGTCGCCTCAAAAGCGCGGATTGACGGGGTCATTGCCCGCGACCCCCGCAATGCAAAGGCCTGGTTGATCCGTGCCCGAGCTGCCCTCATCGACGGGGACGTCGAGTCCGCTCTGCAGCACGTCTCCAAGGCCCGCAGGATCGATAACGCCGAGCCCGAAATCGATCGCGTCATGGCCCTCGCCTACGAGGCCCGTGGCCGAGCCGCCCGCTCACGGAATCCACTCGCCGTTCCTTCGCCCCAGGTGACTCGATCCATCCTGCGAGCCTACGATCGTTATCTGGCCAAAAACGGCGAGTATCCGGTTCTTGGGTACCTTGGCCGGGCCCGCACCCTGGCCCGCCTGCCCGGCCGTTCCGACGAAGCTCTTGAGGCGTTTGGAATCGCGCTCGACAAAGGCCAAGAAGTCGGTAGCCCGCATGAAGCCGTCCGGGTCGCGCGGGAAGCGGCGAGATTCGGCCAACGGATGAACGATACGGCACTCGCCAGGCGAGCCATCGATCAGTGGATCGCCACGACGCCGCGCGACCTCGGCGCCTGGCGGGCTCTCGCCGATCTCCAAACCCAAGACCCGACGGCTCACAAACAGCAAGTCTATCGAAACCTCATCGGCGCCCTGCCCGACCTTCCTGCCGCCCATGTCCTCTACGCCCAATACCTTTTGGACGAGCAGGGGTACTCGACCGCGATGGCGCACCTCAACCAGAGACTCGGCCGCAGCGACAATGACGCCGAGTTGTTAATCGGCATCATCAGTATCCAGAACCTGAGCCAGCGTTTTGCCGACGCCCAGCAGACTCTGGTCAAGCTCCAAACGCAATTTCCCGATCGGCCGACGACAGCCCTGGCCACCGGCGAGCAGCAAGTCATTCTCGAGAACTTCGATGCAGCCGTAGCGAGCCTAAACGCCGGACTCCACAAGCATGCCACTCCACGGGGTTATCGGATACTGGCTCGAGCAGAGCAGCAAAGGGGCAATCTCGTTCAAGCGCTCGCGGCGATCGATGAAGCCATCGCTCTGGATGAACACTCCACGCCCAACAACCTCCGGCTCAAGGCACAAATTCAAACCCAGCTCGGACAACACCGGGATGCGGGAGCCACCCTTCTCCGCCTGCAGCACAGGGTGCCGTTGAGTCGCGGGGAGCGGCTCTCTCTTGCCCTCAGCTATTACCTTCGCGGCGCACCGGGAATTGGGCGCAAAATGCTCGTCGACCTGCTCGACGGCGATAACCCGGGGCCGCGAGCCGCGCTTGAGTTCGCTCGCTGGGATGGGCAGAGCCCTCAACACCGCCCAGCCGTTCGCCGGTATCTGGTTAAAACTTTCAACATGTTTCCGAGAAACAGGGAACTTTTAGAGGCACTGACCGAAATGGACATGGCCGATGGACTCGAAGAAGAGGCCCGACGGCGCCTGAATGCGACTATCCAAAGTCAAAGCTGGATCGGGAGCCCCTATCTCGTTCGAGGAAATTTCCTGCTCCGGCATGGGGAGTTCGTCGCGGCAAGAGATGATGCCGAGCGTGCGCTGAGACTCGACCCGTCCACCCTGGATGAAGCCTACGACATCATGACCGTCGCCTACATGAACGATGGAGACCTGTCCAATCTCGTCGCCGCGATGGAAGCGCGGTTCGCAGAACACGGACTCGCCCCCGATCGCATGGGGCTGCTCGCCCGGCTCAATCTCGCCGCTGGAAATTCTGCCCGAGCGCTCGAGCTCTACGACCGAGCTTTTAGCCTGGGAAGCAACCTGGTCTTCGTCAAGAATGACCTCGCTTTCCTGCTGGCGAGTTCCGGAGGCGACCTGGATCGCGCGCTCTCCCTCGCCCAGAGGGCTGCAGAAGCACCCGGCGAAAACGTTTCCACCGTGGACACCCTCGGCTACGTCTACCTCAAGCTCGGAAAGCCCGATGCGGCCGTCTGGCAATTCCGCCAGGCCGTGGCCGAATCCGAGACTCCGATCCCCGACTACTACTACCACTTGGGCCTGGCTCTGATTGAATTGGGCAGAACCAACCAAGCGCGAGAGGCCCTCGAAGAGGCGTTGGCACTGAGCCCCGACTTTCCCGACGCACCCTCGGCGCGCAAATTGCTCAGCGGCCTGGGAAGTGCGGACCTCGGTGCAAAAGAACCCGCCTCCTAGGGGAAACGCTAATCGTTGATCTGCCCTCGCTCGGCTTTTTTGGCCTCGATCCTGCGGCGAAAGCTCAGTTCCCCGCGCAGGGTTTCGGCATCCTCCTCCAGCGCCGCCGCGATGGGACCCGGTCGCCGGGCAGCGCTTTCAAGAACTCGCGCCGCTTGTTCAAGATCATCCAGGGCCACATGGGCCTGGGCGAGAGCCCTGGCCGTATAGTGGCTTGGACTCGGCAGGTCCCCGAGCCGTGAGATCCAATCCCGGGCCATCGCGTTCTTGATCGCGATAAAGTCGGGATCGCTTTGCATGGACCCGTACGCGGCATCCTGAAGAAGATGATCCACTCGGTTGTATCCCCGGGCGTGGGCGGACCGCAGGTGAGCCAGGGCCGCCTGGGTATCGCCCCGCCGGGCAGCCCGGGTTGCCTTGCGGGTGTTTGCCGCGGCCCCGTTGGGGTAGTTGAGTTCGGCGTCGGCCATCAAGCTTTCGGCCGAGTAGAACACACTCGCTCGGTGATGGCTCTTGAACCCCAACGTGCAAAGAAGCGCCAGGGCGCAAATCATCAAGCCTGCGCGCGCCAAGGCGACTTTCGACTTCTTGCCCAGACGGTTTTCGAGTTTGGGCCACCACTCCTGACCCGCTAGCAGAACAGCACCGATCAAACCGGGCAGAATGAAGTAGAGATAGCGATCGGCCATCGGATACGGGAGTGCCACGATGCCCGAGAGCGGAGCAAAACCGGCCGCTCCCCACAGCCAGTAGACGGCTTCCGGACTGCGCGCCCGGAGACAGACCACGACCCGCCAGCCCAAGAGAAGCAGCAACAACCCGCCTCCCAACAGCCAGGGATCGGCGAAGCCGGTGACCGGCGGGGGTTCATGGAAGGTCGAGAGCCCCATTCCGCTCACAGCCATCACGGCGTAGCGCAGGGCCACCGAGAAAATCATCAATCCGCGAATCAGGGGATCGGGATACAGAGGCGGCGCCAATCCGGCCGAAAGCGCAAAGGCCAGGGCTTCGGCCGCCGCGAATACGACGACCACCGCGCACCAGGCCAGCAGCCACCCGGCGCTCGAAGTGGGACTGTCCGCGCTTCTAGGAGCACTTGCATCGGGCCCAGCCGCCCCGCGACGAAGCCAGTCGAAGAGCGCCACGACAACCAGAGCCGAGGCCGCAAAGGGCTTCGCAAGAAGCCCAAGGGCGAAGAGAATCAGCGCAATCGCCGGACGACGCGGATGCAAAAGAATTGCACCCAAGGCGAGCACCAGCGCCGCTGAGCTCTTGAGTTGGGAGATCCAAGCGATGGCCTCCACGTTGGCGGGATGGAGCAGGAAGAAAGTGGCCCCCAGCGCCGCGGGCCACCCCGCGATCCCGCTGCGGCGAAAGAGCAGCGCAAGCAGGGTCGCCGCCCAGGCATGCAACAAGACGTTGACCCAGTGGTAGCCCCTGACATCCGGGCCAAAGATCTGCCATTCGATCGCGTGAAGGGTCAGATGGACGGGCGCGTAGTTCTCGACCAGTTCGGCCACTTCGCTGGTGGGATTCCAAATCGCCACCACGTTCGCGAGGCTCGGCGTGTGGATGTACTCGTTGTGCGCCACGTAGTGGAGATCATCGGAGATGAACTCGCCCTCGAAATTCGGGGCATAAACAATCAGACCGAGAAGGGCAAAGACCCCGAAGAGCCCGATTGAATTGCGCGGACCCCTGGCCGCCGGCAGCGAGGAGCCCCCCCCTGCCCTCTTCGGTCTCGATATCCTTTCCCGGGATCTGGCCAGGAATCGCTCCTTTATTTCATATTCCAGATTTCATATTCCAGTTTCAGTGCCCACCGCGACGCAAACGCCCCGGGACGGCGCCGCGTCTAGCGGGAATAACCCTTTGGGTGTGCCTGATGAAAGCGCCAGGCATCGACCAAGATATCTTCGAGGCGCGAATGCCGGGGCTGCCAGCCCAGAATCTCCAGGGCTCGGGTACCCCCGCTGACCAACTCGGGGGGATCTCCCGGGCGGCGCGGCGCAATGCGTTCGGGAATCGGATGCCCGGTGACCCGGCGCGCGGTTTCGATCAGCTCTCGCACCGAGTATCCGCGACCCGTACCCAAATTGCAGGCCAGGCTCTGGGCTCCCGCTTGAAGGCGTGCCAGGGCACGCAGGTGGGCGTCCGCCAAGTCAACGATATGGATATAGTCTCGAACGCAAGTGCCATCGGGCGTTGGGTAGTCATCGCCGAAGATCCCGATCTCCTCGCGTTGGCCCAGGGCGACCTCAAGCACCAGGGGAATCAGATGGGTTTCGGGTCTGTGGTCTTCGCCCAAATCGCCCTCGGGCGCCGCGCCAGCGGCGTTGAAATAGCGAAGCGCCGCAAAGCGAAGCCCATAGGCGTGGGAATAGTCCTCCATCATGTGCTCCATGTGGAGTTTCGTTCGCCCATAGGGGTTGATGGGAACCTGGGGATTGTCCTCGGTCAGGGGCAGCGCGACGGGAACCCCGTAGGTGGCGCACGTCGAGGAAAAGACCAGTTCCTGACAGCCTGCGTCGCGCATGGCTTCGAGCAAATTCCAGGCGTTGATCACGTTTTCCCGATAATAGATCGAGGGATCCTCCACCGACTCCCCCACATAACAGCGCGCCGCGAAGTGCATTACCGCGCGCGGTTGCCAGCGGGCGAAGGCGGCGGCCAGCGCTTCCCGATCGCCCAGGCTGGCCTCGACCATGGGCGCCCCAACGGACTCTGGATGCCCGCTAGAGAAGTCGTCAAAGACCACCACGGGTACGCCCCGTTCCTCCAGGGCTCGCACGGTATGGCTTCCGATATAACCCGCCCCGCCGACCACCAGAATGGGGCCCGTGAGTGTGGCGAAGTCGGAATCGGCCCCCGGAGAATCAATCGTCATGGCGAAGCCAATGATACACAAAGCCGCGCCGAGGCTCGCCGAATCCACGGTCCAGCAAATGCCTTTCGCGTAGGGTAGGATTCGCCCAGAGTGGAGAAGCGCGACAGCCCGGCAATCGAACTCAGCGTCGTCATGCCCTGCCTCAACGAGGCGGACACCCTCTCGATCTGTATCGACAAGGCCCACGCCGCCTTCGCGCAATGCGGCTGCGCGGGTGAGGTCATCGTCGCCGACAACGGCAGCCAGGACGGCTGCCCGGAGATTGCCGAAGCGCACGGTGCCCGGGTCGTCTCCGTTGCCCAGCGCGGCTACGGGAGCGCACTGATGGCCGGCATCGCTGCGGCCCGGGGCCGCTTCGTCCTCATGGGCGACGCCGACGACAGTTACGATTTCCTCGAGATCCCCAATTTTCTCCGCGAGTTGAGAGCCGGCCACGATCTCGTCCAGGGCTGCCGACTGCCCTCGGGCGGGGGGCGCATCCTGCCCGGTGCCATGCCGGTCCTCCATCGCTGGCTCGGCAATCCGCTCCTCTCCCGGCTCGCTCGAATCATGTTCAAACTCCCCATCCGCGACATCTATTGCGGGATGCGCGGCTTCACCCGGGAACTCTACGATGCCCTTGACCAGCGCTGTACGGGGATGGAATTTGCCACGGAGATGATTATCCGATCGAGCATGCAAGGGGCGCGCATCCGCGAAGTCCCCATCACGCTCCATCCCGACGGGCGCAAAAGCCATGGGCCCCACCTGCGAACCTTCCGCGACGGCTGGCGGACCCTTCGTTTTTTCCTGCTCTACAGCCCGCGCTGGATCTTCCTGCTGCCCGGCCTCGGTCTGCTGGCAATGGGGTTCCTCGGCTATGCACTCGCCCTTCCCGGCACGCACCTCTTGGGTGCCCAAATCGGCGCGCATACGCTTCTGGTGGCCAGCCTCGCGCTCCTGATGGGCTTCCAATTTCTACTCTTCGCCGTAGTCAGCAAAGCCGTGGCCGAAAGCATCGGACTGCTCCCCGAAGATCCGCGCATGAAGAAGTTCTTTCGGGTGGCCACCCTCGAGCGTGGCATCCTGCTGGGAGGAGGTGCTCTGGTGGCGGGTTTGGCGCTGATCGGGTCCACAGCAATCGAATGGCAGCGCGCGGATTTCGGCCCTCTCGACTACGCGTCGACCCTCCGGCATGTCGTGCCGGGGATTACTCTGGCCGCCCTCGGGATCCAAACGGTGCTGTCGAGTTTTTTCGTCAGCATGCTTGGAATGGGCCGACGGTGAACGTCGCCGAAAAGATCCACGCGGCGTATGGGGGGCGGCGGCGAATCGAAGTCCTCAGCCATCACATCGAAAAATTTTTACCCCACCAAGGCTCCCTGCTCGACGTCGGATGCGGGGACGGGGCCTTGGCACGCAGACTCGGCGAGAGCCGGCCCGATCTGAGAATCCGGGGGATCGACGTCCGGCTGCGACCCGACGCGTTGATCCCGGTCGACCTCTTCGACGGCAAGCGGATCCCGCATCCCGATGACCACTTCGATTGCGTACTGCTCGCGGATGTCCTCCACCATTGCGAACCCCCGGACATCCTGCTCGGCGAAGCCGCGCGGGTGGCCCGACGCAAGATCGTGATCAAGGATCATCTGCTGGAAGGCTGGCTCGCCGGGCCAACGCTTCGCCTGATGGACCGGGTGGGAAACGCTCGGCACGGGGTCAGCCTTCCATTCACGTATTGGCGCGAAGCCCGCTGGCGAACCGCGTGGCACGAACTCGGTTTGGAGTTGGATGCCTTCGAGGTCCGTCTCCATCTCTACCCACCGCCGCTGGGATTCATCTTCGACCGAGGGCTTCATTTCATCGCCGAATTGCGCCCGAGTTGAAACATGGATCAAGCCCCCCAGAAAAGGCCCGAAAGAGTCTTCCGGCGCATCTTTGCGGTCTGGCTATTGCTCGCCGGGATCGCGTCCTTCGCCGCCCTCCCGCAAATCGACGCGCTGGGGCTCTACTACGACGAGGCCTTTCTCGCCCAGCAGGCCAGGGATTTCGTCGAACCCGGAGACCCGGGGCAACATCCCGCCAGCGTGCGCAGCGTCAGCCTCTTGGGCCGTCCGTTTCCGCTTCGCAACGCGGTCTATCTCGGCTCGCTCAAGAGCCAGCTGCTGATTCCCGCTTTGGCCCTGGCAGGATCCAGCCCCCAAACGGTTCGCGTGGCGACTTTCGCCACCGCCCTTTTGGCCCTTTTGCTCGCAATGCTCTGGGCCGCACGTGTCTTTGGCCAAAACGCCGCCGCACTGATGGGCGTGCTGGTCGCCAGCGATCCGTCTTTTTATTTTCTCAGCCAATTCGAATGGGGTCCGTTCACCACCAACTTTCTCTGCCGGGCCGGAGGCGCACTGCTCGTGACGCTTGCCTGGAGGAGCGACTCGGTAGCCCGGGCGAGCGCTGCGGCCGTGGGCGCCGGCGCGTTGCTCGGCCTAGGGGTCTTCAGCCGAGCCGACTTCATCCTCATCCCCCTGACCGCGGGGGTGGCCCTGGGAATCTGTCGGCCCGATCTCATACGCGAGGCCCTGCGCAGCCGTCGAGGTCCGCTCGCGGCCGGCGCGGTCGCTTTTTTCTTGTCGGCGCTGCCCATGATCCGCTCAGCGTGGGCGCTCCTCGGCGCGACAGGCGCCACCGCCGACCGCGGCGGCTGGCTCTTCAGGGCGCAGGTTTTTTGGCAAAGCCTCGACGGCTCGCAGTTCTTTCGCCTGATGGAGACCGGCGGACTCTTCGAAAGAACCCCCGACGTCGAATCCCCCGGCGGGCTCTTGGGATGGCTGATCTTGCCCGCCGCCGCGGTTTTGCTCCTGGACATCATCCGCCGACGGCCCCCGGATGCATCGGCTCTGCGCGATCCGCGCGCCTTCCTCCTCGTCTTCGCCGCCTTGTTGACATCCGCGATGCTCGCGCTGCCCGGTGCCGTCAGGGCTCATCATCAGCTCAACGTCCTGCCCCTGCTCCACCTGATCATCGCGTGCGCGGCGCTCGCTTTGGGGCGAAGTCGAACTTCAGGCTCCGGAGCGGTGTTTCGCGGCGTAGCTGTGTTGGGGCTCACCGGGCTCGTGGCGGGCAATTTTTTTCTCATCCATCACACCTCCGAATTTATTCGAGACACCGGCGGCCGCGGACGCTGGAGCCATGCCCTGAACGAATTCGCTGCCGAAGTCGATGGCCAGCCCGGAGGCACGGTGGTGAGCATGGATTGGGGCTTTCACGAACCCCTACTCTTTCTCACACGACAGACCCGTCTCGTCGAAAGTATCTGGGCCCTCCCCCAGGCGATGGCCGCTGGACGACCCTGGGTCTTCGAAGCCGAAGCGGACACCATCTATCTGGTTCATGACACGCCCTACGACCTCTTCGGTTTGGGGCCGAAGTTCCTCCTCGCCGCTCGTCTGGCCGAAAACCCCGCGGCAGACATCACACCCCACTATGACAAGTCGGGCGACCTCGCGTTCTACAGCGTGCGGGTTGTCGGCCCCCACCGACTCCGATACGACGGGAAGTTCCGGATCCGCTGACGCGCCGGCGAGTGGTTCTGAGGGTCGGGCGCTCCGTTCGCTCGGACCGGGAATCGAGCTCAAATCAGCGCTAGGGCACGCGGAGTTCGGCGCCGGAAAGCACCGCCTCTTCGGAAACCTTGAGGGGTTCGACCCGCCCGGCGCGCTGGATTCGATAGACCCCCACGGCTTCGGTGCGCCGCGACCCGTCGCGAGAAGTCGGGACGTCCGTCGCGTACGGGAGACGCAGAACCGCCTCTCCCTTGACATCGGCGGGTGCCACCGCGCGATACCGGAAGGGGCGACCTTGGCTCGAGCGCAATTCGAGAGAGACCTCGACTTCCTGCCCCACCGGCGCTTTCACGACGACTCGGGCCCCCGGAACGATTTCGAAAAGCTTGTAGGCGGCGGCGCCTACAGTCGCACGCGGACGAAACATCTCGCCGATCCCCCGACCCCCGACCGGCGACTCGGCGATGAGTCGAAAACGTGTCAGCGCCGGGCGCCCTCTCAAGGCGCGCCCATCGTGCTCGTGCAGTTGACCCGCCACCGACTGGGAGTCCTCTTCCAAAGTCGTGATCACGTAGCGGCCTTGCAACACCTCGGCCCAGCGAAGCGCTCGCGCCTCGGTCCGGGCAGCCAGAAAAGCGAACGACGCGTCCCAATTGTCTGGGCCTATATACCACCAGAAGGGGTCCGTCGCGGTGGCTCGCCGGCCGCCGTATTGGATCGCGTGCCCAAGGTTCGCGTGGGCGATGACCCCATAAGCGGGCGGAGGGCCCGGGCCGAGATAGGCGCTCGTTGCTGGGGTCAGCCGACGCACTTCGGCCATAAAGCCGGCGAGGGTGGCGGCAATGCTGTGCGTCACCGCCGCCCCCGGCTTGTAGCCCGGCTCGAGGGCGGCGAGGGAACTCAGCGCCCGAGGACCGTAGATCGCGGACACCACCGGCCAGAGCAGACCGACCAAGAGTACCCCCACTCCGATCCCCCGGACCGCGATCCGGACTCGGGCGCCCGGGATTCGAGCGCTGACCGCCGCCACCCCCCTCCAGGA
>DUCH01000114.1:14694-35314 GCA_012959865.1 Myxococcales bacterium
GTGCAAAATCATTTCCGTAACGCCGCTGGCCCAGGGTCAGCAACGCGAAGAAGAGCCCCCAAAACCCGAGGAGCAGGGCACTGGCCCCGCTCGTTTTCTCGGTCCCCCGAGTGCGCGCCAGGCCGAAGACCGCCGCTGGCGCGAAGGGAATCGCATACACGAGCCAGCCCCAGGAGCGCACGGGGTTCGCGCCTGGAACGCCGGAAGAAACACCGAAGAGGGCGTTCTGTTCGCCGGTCACCGCGCCCACGCCGTCGGCCTGGGTGAGGAATTGGAACGCGGGCTCAAGACCGGCGCGCAACTCGGGCACGAGCATCGCGGTCGCTAGCAGAGCCCCGCCGCCGCTCGCCGCCACCCCCAGGCGATGACGGAATCCGCCGTTCGGGACCCGGCGCTGGCTCGCCCAAAGTCCCCCGGCCAAGCAGGCCACCGCCCAGCAGGCCAGCACGTGAAGCCACGAAAGCGCGATGGCGGAATAACGGCCGCCCAGGGGTTCGGGGGCGATCAGCAGCAGAGGAACCAGCAATAAACCGCTCGCCGCGGCGGCCCCGGCCTGGGCGAGCAACGCCCGGGGCCGGCCCCAAAGAACACCCACCCCCAGCAGCAGGGCGTTGGCCAAGCCCACGTACAAGAGACTTCCGTGCCAGCACAAGAGAAGACCCGTCTGGGCGGCCGCGAGCAGCAGCCCCCAACGCCGCGCACGGTGACCCGAAGCCTCCCTCTGGGCGAGCCCAAGACAAGCCAGCAGCAGCCAAGCCCCAAGCATCGCCACCGCGGCGTGGTGGTCGGGATTGCCGACCCTCGAGTAGACAACGCTAATAGGCAGGCACGCGTAGACGAGGCCTGCGGTGAAGCCCACGCCTCGCGATGCGAGCAAGCTGCCCGCCCTGTAGACGGGGATCACGGTCAGGGCGCCGCAGACTGGGCCCGCCCACGCGGCCACCTGTTCGAAGCCCCGGGAATCCGCCGCCAGGGCTCGGGCGACGCCTCCCAACACAAAATCGAAGAGCGGGGGCCAAGGGACCGGGGCTCCGCCGGGGTAGTTGATATAGGGATCGAAAAACAGAACGGAAGGGAAGTTGACGAAGGTGTAGAACGCCCGGCGCAGGTGGTATTGGGCGTCGGCAGGCGGGAAAACGATCTGATCGCCCACAAAAACGAATTCGAAACCCAGCGAACGGATTGCCAAGGCGAGGACCATCAGGAACCCGAGACCCAGGCCCACCCCGACCAGCCCCCGGCGCGAGTGCTCCCGCGACTCCACTGCAGTCCTCGCCGTCATCTGGCCCTCATGGACTGAGGCGCCGGGATTGGCGCCCGAGCGCTCTTCACGCGTCCGGGGCGAGCCCCGCGTGGTCGTCGACCCACCGGTAACGGCGACCGCACGAACAGGCGAGATCCTCGGGGAGGGAGTCCCCGCACTCGCACACCCAAGCGATGCGCCGGGCGGGATTGCCCGCCACCAGCGCATGGGAGGGTACGTCCCGGGTCACTACAGCTCCCGCCGCCACAAAGGCGTGCTCTCCGATGGTGTTGCCACAAACCACGGTGACGTTCGCGCCCAGGGAAGCGCCCTTTCGAACCCGGGTGGCGACGAATTCCGCCGGCGGCAACGCACGAACGGCTCGGGGTCGCAGGTCGTTGGTAAATGTCGCGTTGGGACCCACGAAAACGTCGTCCTCGAGTACGACTCCATCCCAGACCTGGACACCGTTTTTGACCACCACCCCATCCCCAACGACCGCCCCCTCCTCGATGAAGCTTTGCCCGCAGAGATTGCAGTTCCGCCCGACAACCGCCCCATTCATCACGTGGGCCAAGGCCCAGACCCGGGTTCCGGCTCCCACCGCATCGCTTTCACAGAGGGCCTGAGGATGGACGAATACCCCACCGGATCGCTCTTCGAAGGTCAAATCACGCTCCCCTAATTTGTCACGGCCGCGGCCAACACCGCCACCACCCGCTCCTGCTGCTCCGGTCGAATCCCCGGAAAGATAGGCAAGGAGATCATTTCGTCGGCCGCCTTCTCGGCCCGGGGAAAGTCACCGGGGCCGTGCCCCAAAAAGCGGAAGGCCCCGAGCCGATGAATCGGATTCGGGTAGTGGATGCCGGCGCCGATTCCTGCGGCGTGGAGCGCGGCGAGAACGCGGTCCCGGTCGGCCACCCGCACGGCGTAGATATGCCAGACGTGGGCTTCGCCCCGATGGCCTGGAGGAAGCGCGACGCCCTCGAGGGGCGCCAACATTTCGTCGTACAACCCGGCGGCCATTCGCCGCTCTGAATTCCAGGCGCTCAACCGGCGCAGTTTCGCTGTCAGCACCACCGCCTGCAACGCATCGAGCCGGGAGTTGAAGCCCTGCTCGGGATGCTCGTATTTGACCTCGCTGCCGTAATTGCGGAGCCGGCGAACCCGATCCGCAATCTCATCGCTTCGTGTGGTCACCGCCCCCGCGTCCCCGTATGCGCCAAGATTTTTCCCCGGGTAGAAACTCGTTCCCGCCACTTCACCAAAGCCACCCGCGGACCTCCCCTTGCGGCGGGCACCCTGGGCTTGGGCGGCATCCTCGATCACGACCACATCCGAGTCGGCAGCAAAACTTTCGAATTCCTCCAGTTCCGCCAGCTCACCAAATAGATCCACCACCATCAGAGCACGCGTGCGTGCCCCCACCCGCTCGGCGACCCCGGCAAAATCCATCCCCGTGCCCGACTCGGCACAATCCACCAGCACGGGGCGTGCACCCGCGCGCACAACAGCCAGGGCCGAGGCCACGAATGTGTTCGCCGGCAGGATGACCTCCGCCTCAGGCCCTACACCCAGGGCGCGCAGTCCGAGTTCCAAAGCATCGGTGCCATTGGCGACCCCGATGCAATGATCGACGCCGCAATATGCCGCGTATTGACGTTCAAAATCCGCCACCGCGGGACCGAGCACAAACTCCCCGGTCTCCATCAAACGATCGAAACCCTCGCGCACCTCCGCCTCAATCTCCCGGTGCTGAATCGAAAGATCCACCAGGGGAATTTTCATTCGCTCGCAACCTCAACTTCCCGGCCGCCCTCGCGCATGGAAATCGAGATCGCCTCAAGCACCCGCACCACCGCCAATCCCGAGCGACCGTCTGAAATGGGCGTGGCCGCATCGAGGATACAGTCAAGGAAATGTTCGCATTCGTTGCGCAAGGGTTCGCTGCGTGGCACCTCGGGCTCAGTGACCTCACCCGAGTGGACGCTGGTCCGAAACGAGGAGAAGGAGTCGATCAATTCCGGAGCACCCTCCCGTTCCAAGGCCTGAACATTCGCCACCTGTTTATCGTGGAGACGCAGCGGGGCTTCCAGATTGACATCGTCGAAGGTCAACATCTTCTTCTCACCCACCACGGTGATATCCCGTGACTTTCGGGGATTGAGCCAGGAGGCATGTAGATTCACCATAACGCCGTCCGGATACCGGAGAGTCGCGAAAATCACGTCGGCGATCCCCGCATTGATGAACTCACCCCCCGACGCCGAAACGCGACTGGGCAACCCCCCCAACCAAAAACTCGCCAACGAAATATCATGGGCGGCCAGATCCCAAGCCGCGTCCACATCGGTTCGGATCGGGCCGAGATTGGTTCGCACCATGGAGATGTAGTAGATGCGGCCAAGTTCATTGCCTTCAATATAATCGCGCACCCGTCGGGCGGCTTCGTTGTAGAGGAATACGTGGCCCACGATCAATACGAGTCCCTGGCTTTCGGCCAGTTCACAGAGTTCGCGACTCGTGGCCACCGAATCGGTCAGAGGCTTCTCGACGAGAACGTGCTTGCCCATGCTCAGCGCCCGATGAGCAAGCTCGAAATGGGTGGAAGTCGGCGTTGCAATCACCACCGCTTGGACTTCGGGATCATCGAGCGCGGTCTGAAAATCGGTCCGAACCTCCACCGATGGAAAACGCGCGCGGACCGCCGCAAGCCGCTGCTCATCGGGGTCCACCACGAAGCGCACCCGGCTTCGACCGCCCACCGAAAAATTGTTGATCAGGTTCGGCCCCCAATGACCGGCGCCCACCACAGCCAACTGAATCATGCCGGGATTCCCCCCACCCACCACCGACCTCGGAGCTCCGCAGCACCGTTTGCACGCGCGAGCCCGGTCATTTCCGAATTCCCAGTCCGAGATAGACCAGGGGTTTGAGCATCGACCACCACCCCGTGATCGGCTTCATCTTCGTCTGCCCCTGGGCCCTGGGCGGGTAAATCTTCGTCACAGGCACCTCCTCGGTGCGGTAGCCCAGGCGAATGGCCCGAAGGTAGAGATAGGGCTCGAGTTCGTACTCGTCCAGCCATGCCTGATCGAGGGAGAGCCGCGAGTCCCCGAGGATCGTACAGCGAAGCGCCCGGAAACCATTGGTCGACTCGCTCACCCGCCGACCCGCCACTGCGGAAAAGAGCCAGGGATGAACCCGGGTGGCGATCTTGCGGTAAAAAGGCATCGGGCCAAAATCGGCGTCGGGCTTCAAGTAGCGCGAGCCCTGTACGAAGTCCGCCCGGCCCTCGGCGATCGGATCGAGCAGCAGGGGAATTTCCTCGGGCGAGTCCTTGTTGTTGCCCGCCATGACCACCGCCACATCGAACCCCCCCGCCAGTGCCTGCCCGTAGCCCGCGCGAAGGGCGGCTCCCACACCCGCCACGCGACCCATGGAGTGCACCCGGGCGCCCTCCTCCCGAGCCACCGCGGCCGACCGATCCGTAGAGCCGTCGTCCACGACCAGAAGCTCGTCCACCAGGGGGCGCGGCGTCCGCCGGACGACCTCCCGAATCTTCTCTTCTTCGTCGAGGACCGGCGCAATCGCCATCACGGAAAGGCCTTTGTACACGGGCGCAGTGTATCACCCACCTCCGACTCGCAACGGGAACCTCGGTATCAGGAACCCGCATGGGGTTCGGGCGCCGGGGGGCCGCTCCGGGTGGGCTCTTCGTCGTAGTCCTCGAGCGGGGCCCCGTAGCCGAGAGCGCGCAATTCCTCGATGTGTTCGGGCGCCATCGGGCCCGCGGCCACCAGGGCCGCGCGGCCTTCGATGTACTCGGCCAGGGCGTCCATTGCCTGGGAATCAAGTTCCCCAGGAAGCCATATCCCCTCAGCGGAGAGCAGCGCACTTTCGGATTGAATCGGCCGAGGGGGCGTCTCCGGGCGATCCGAAAGCGTTGACCCCACGATCCGGGTCCAGGACTCCGATCCGTAGGCGGCACTCTCGCCGTCGGTATCGCAGAAAACAAGTCGATCCTCGGGACTTTCTTCGCCCAGTAGTTGCGCGCGAAGCGGACGCCCGCTCGCATCCGGAAGCCCCGGAAGCCCCGCCAAGGCGAGCAACGTGGGCGCCACATCGACATGGCTCACCGGCCCGCGAATGCGGCCCCTCTCCAATCCGGGGGCCGCCACGATGAAAGGGACTCGGGCGAGTTCCGGAGCGGTGGACTGACCGTGCTGAAAGAACCATCCGTTCTCGCCCAGGCTTTCGCCGTGATCCGCGGTCAGCAGGATCACGCTCCCCCGGGCACCAGACCGTTTCTCCATCGCGGAAATCACCTGTCCCACCCAGTGATCCGCATATTGGATCTCCTCGGCGTAAAGCGCCGCATAGCGGGCGGGATCGCGCAAACCCTCCTGCGCCTGATAGAAGGGGATGCCCGCCCGCCCAGAATTTTGATTCAGCACCCCGAGTTCACCTCTCATTGCCAGCGCCACACGGTCGATCCTTCCCGACCAGGGGGCGGGCGCCGAGTATGGGCCGTGGGGATCCTGCAGGTGGAGCCATAGAAAGACCGGTTGGTTCCCCGCCTGGTCGGCCATCCAGGTCAAGGCCTGGCGCGCCGTGGCTTCGGCGGGGCGCTCGAAATAGCGATCGCGATTTTGTTCGCTGGCGGGCAGCTCGTCGTCGTAGGTCGCGAAGCCGCGATCCAGCCCCATCCTTCGACGCAGCACGACATTGCTGATGAAGGCCGCGGTTTCGTACCCCGCCTCGGCGAAACGCTCAGCCAGGGTGGGCAGACCTTCGAGCCGCGTATCGCCATTGCGCGAACCCACCGAATGCTCGCGCACATAGCGGGAAGTCATGATGGAAGCATGGGCGGGGGCCGTCAACGTCGCCGCCGCGATGGCGTTCTCGAAGAGAACGCCGCGAGCCGCCAGAGCATCGATGGATGGCGTGATCTCCAGAGGGAAGCCATAAGCGTGGATATAGTCCGCCCGGAGCGTGTCGATCGTAATCAGCAGAACATCGGCGCCCGGGGCCTTGGGCTGGGCTCCGCAAGCGAACTGCAGGAGACAAAAGCCGAGAGGGGCGAGAACGGCGAGCCCGGGTATTTTCACTCCGCGTACCCAAGCGCTTCAAGACGCGCGCGGTCTTCGGCGCTGGGCAGCACCTCCTCCATGTCCGCCCGCGTATGGGCCTGACGCCACGCCTGGATCTCCGCACGCAGTCGAGCCACGCGCTCGGGCTCCTGCCCGGCGAGATTGTTGAGTTCCTTGGGATCGCTCGCGAGATCAAAGAGTTCGAGCGTGCCCTCTTCCGGACCTTCGATCAATTTCCAGCGCCCCCGGCGCAGGCCAAATTTTTCCCCCTCGGCGTAGAGGCCTTCTACCACCTCGCCGCCGGCGTAGCGGCGACGATAGAGATGAATCGGGCGTTCGGCGTCCAAGTCGCCCGAACCCATCAGTACCGAAGCAATGCTCGGGCCTTGAAGGGCCGACTCCGCCGAGACCCCGGCGAGATCGAGCACAGTGGGGGCGATGTCCGTCATGCGGACCGGTCCCGGGTTCACCACACCGGCCGGGATCCGGCCGGGCCAGCGAGCAATAAAGGGGACCCGCACGCCCTCTTCGTAGATGTGAACGCCATGAAACATATGCCCGTGATTCATCAATCCCTCGCCGTGATCGCCAGTCACCACCACCAGGGTATCCCGGGAGAGCCCCCGATGATCGAGCCCCGCCACCAGGTGGCCGATCTCCCGATCCGTAAAGGCGAGCAATAGGTCATACAAAAAGATCGTACGATTCAGCTTCAGGGCCTCTCGGGCTCCGGGCGCAAAGGGGGGGGCGTAGTTAGAGGGCGGGAAATAGGGATTGTGCGGGTCGAAATAGTGGACAAAGAGAAAGAACGGGCGCTCGGGATGTTCGCGTTCGTCGAGCCACTCCAGCGCTCGCCGGGTCGTGTCGTCGGCACGGCCATAGAATTTCCCCTCGATGACCTCGCCCTCCCACAAGCGATCGCCCGCGAGAACGTCGGCCCCAGAAAAATCTTCATCGAAGTGGGCAAAGCCTTGGGCAAAACCAAAGCGTTCGGAGAGAACGTAGGAACTGACCACCGCCGCGGTTTCGTAGCCCGCGCCCCCGAGCACCTCAGCCAGAGTGTCGAGTTCAGCGTCGAGGGGCCTGCCGTTTTTCACCACCCCATGGGCGACGGGCGCGAGAGAAGTAAACAGGCTTGCGTGGCTCGGCGCTGTCGTCGCCGAAGACGAATAGGCGACTTCAAAGCGCATTCCCTCCGCAGCCAACGCCCGCAGGGAAGGCGACGTGTCGCGCTCGTAGCCGTAGACCGAGAGATGATCGGCTCGGGTGGTATCCATGGAGATCAGGAGCACATTGGGGCGGGCATCCTGGCCGCGCAGCTCGGCCGAATTCGGGCCACAAGAAATTCCGCCAGCGAGAAGTAGCGGGCCGGGCAATATCAGCCCCACAAGGCGAGAAACACGCCTCCCCTCCGTATCTCCGCGTTTGCCCCGGCCGATCCCGCCACCCCGCATGGGCGCAACATACCGCCGGAGCGCAGCACGAGCCATCGACGCTGCGCGCTTCACGGCGCTTCGCGCCGCACGTAGATCGCCAGGGGCGGCCCGTCTTTGCCTGGCCTGGGCGTGCTAAAACGGTGAGTGGTCGACAGCAGGCGGCCCGCCGCGAGTTCGGGAATGTTGTTGTACGCGACATCGGCCACCGCGAGTTCATGGCGCTCGAAGCCATGGGCAAGCAGGTAGCGCCGCACGCCCTGAAGGCTGCGGGGCTGAGCGCTGCGCGGGATCACAAGATCCGGCGCGAGAGCCGCTTCGGCGGCATCCGCCTCGGCGGTGCCCGCATGAAAGCGACCCACCACACGGCTCCCCAGATAGAACATGTAGGGCTCGGCCTCGTAGTTGGTGGCGATCAAGAGAGCCGAGGGGTCGTCGTAGCGGCTCTGGATGAATTCGATTGCGGCGTCCACGGGCCCGGTCATGGGATGCCAAATTTCTTCCACTCGGCCCGTCAACTCATCGGCCCGAAGCCATAGAAGTCCCGCCAGAACGATCACGCAGGTGCCGGCAAAGACACGGACCGGCCCAAGACTCGCCGATGCGACGCGGGCCCGGCCAACGCCCCGCCAGAGGATTTCAAGATCCAGTAACAGCAACAGGCCGTGGAGCGGACCGACGGGGACGAAATAGCGCTCGAAAAAAACCGGATTGCCTGCACCCACCAGTGCGTAAATGACCACCAGGCGTAAGAGCGACCCGCGGGCGCGAAAAACTCGCTGTCCTCCGGTGCAACACCCCCGCGTCGACGCGTCCAGCGGAGCGCCGCTTCGGCGAGAAGAAATGGCCCCAGAAATTCGTAGCGAAGCAGGTATCCGGCGAGGGAGCCGAGGTTCGCCGCATAGAGGCCGGGACCAAAGCCCCAACGCTCGGAAAAAATCCGCGAAAGCGTGGGAATCTCGAAGGCCAGGGCGATCGCCAGCGCCAGAATTCCGCAGAGCGCCAGGGAGAACCCGAGCGACCGGGCCCGCCAGGCGTGGACACCCAGGGACCCCGAAGAACTCCGCGCCCAGAGCCACCATTCGACGCAAATCCAGATTCCCGCGGCCAACGCTGCGGGATGAAAAAAGTTGAACAGAAGGAGCAAAGCGCTGCCCATGACGAGCGCGGGGCCCGGGCCGGACTCCCCTCGCCCCGGCGGCCGACGCATTTGAAGCCAGACAATGGCGGCGAGCAACGCCAAGGCGGGCGCGTAGTAGCGAACCTCGCGCAAATGCAGGATCAGCGAAGTCGAGAGACAGAGCAGTCCGCCAAAGCCTGCTGCCGCCGCCACCTTGCCGAGGCTGCGCTCGGCCAAGACCGGTCCCACGGCAAGGAACAGAAGGGCGAGTCCCGCCATACCCAGAAGAGCGAAGGGCAAACGGACCCATGCGGTACGCACATGGAGATCTTCAATACCCTGCCCGGCGCGAACACCGATCGCCGCGAGATAGTACTGGCCCCACAGACTGCCCGTATAAGCGTCCCGTTCGGCATTCACGGCGAATTCCAGCGGCACCCCCATGCCGTAGACCACGTTGCCCCCGGAATGAACCTTGGGATACCCATAGTCGAGGATGCGTTGACCGAACATGGCGGTCTCGCCCTCGTCCTGCCAGAAAAGCGGATACCCCAGGTTTCCCAATTGCAGAAGGCCATACGCTCCGCAGAGGAGCAGCGCCAGGATTCCGAGAATCCTTCCGGCGGGCCTGGCCCCACGCTGACCTCGATCGGCTCGGTTCACGTAAATCTCTCCGTGCCCGGCCCTGGTAATCCCGGGTTCGCGCCAAAGAGTACGGTTCGACAGGCAGATCTCCAGACCCGGGGTAGAATCGCGCAGGCCATGCCGGAAACCATCCTCGTGATCCCGTGCTTCAACGAAGCCTCCCGGCTCCGGGTAGACGTTTTCTCCGAATATCTGCGAAACGATCCGGAGACCGATTTTCTCTTCGTCGACGATGGAAGCGAGGACGAAACGCCGGGGATGCTCCGCTCCCTGGCCGAGGAGGCTCCGAAGCGCATTACCGTCATGAGCCTGCCCAGCAATCGGGGCAAGGCCGAGGCGGTCCGACTCGGGATGAAACGCGCGTTCGAGAGCGGGGCCCGATACGCGGGCTATTTCGACGCGGACCTCGCAACGCCCTTGGGAGAATTGCCCAGACTCAGAGCGGTGCTCGACGCAAACGACAGCGTCGAAATGGTTTTCGGATCCCGAGTCCAATTGTTGGGGCGAAACATCCGGCGGCGACCCCTGCGCCACTACCTGGGGCGGGTCTTTGCCACCGTGGCCTCAGAGATGCTCGGATTGGCGGTCTATGACACCCAGTGCGGCGCCAAGCTCTTCCGCTCAGGTCCTGAAATCCGGCGAATCTTTGCAGAACCCTTCCTCTCGAGTTGGGTCTTCGACGTCGAATTGATCGCCCGCTGGCGCGCTGGGGAGCGATCGCGCAACCTGCTGCCCGCTGACCGCGTCATCTACGAAGTTCCCGTCGACGAGTGGGTAGATGTTGAGGGCTCCAAAGTGCGCGCCTCGGATTTCGCCCGGGCCCTGGTGGAAATCGCGCGCATCCGCCGGCGCTATTTCGGTGGACCGGCTCGCCGGGCGGCGCGTGAATGACCCCGAAACCCGGGGCCGTCTTCCGCCTTCAAGCCGGAGCCTGGGGAGCGCTTCTGGTGCTGTGCGTGGGCCTGCTCGGCCATGCGATTCTCTTCGACCCGAACGTTCCCTTCGTGGGGCTGGGCGACGGGCCCGATTGGATCATGGCCCCGCCGCCAAAAACGGCAGACCTCATCGCCGTCGACCCCGCTGCCCCTCCCGTCTACATCTTCAGCAAGCAATTCCACGTCGACGACGGCGGCTCGGAAGCCCGTCTGCAAGGACGGGCGCTGCAACGCGCCGCCCTGCAACTGAATGGCGAACCGCTGGCGACGGTGCCTCTGGGCAGCAGTTGGAAGCAGGGCTTCGAGGCCGATCTCCAAGGACAGTTGCGCGCCGGTCGCAACACGTTGCGCGTGTCCGTGATCAACCCCACCGGACCCGCCTTGCTCCGACTCGAAATTGAAACGACCGACGGACGGGTCGTCACCGATGCCAGTTGGCGCGTAGCCGCCGGCCCTTCCCACCCGGTCCATGCGGAGATCGCAACGGATATCGCCCTCAACCCCGAATCTCGACTGCTCCCCTCCCCCCTCGAAGTTCCCCCAAGTCGCGCCCTAATTCTCGCACTGGTTTTTGCCGGGGCGGCCGGGATCGCCTGGCGGAACCCGCGGCGACTGCGCCGGGTTAAAAACACCCGTTGGCCGAGTTGGACCCTGGCGACCGTGACGCTTTTCGCCAAGTTCGCCAGCATACCCGTGGGCGTAGGCTTCGATGCACCGGGCCACCTGGCCTACATCGAGTTCCTGCTCGAATTTCGTGCGCTACCCACCGCCGCGTACGGGTTCTCAACCTATCATCCGCCTCTTTTCTACCTGCTCACCAGCGCGTGGGTCGGGCTGTTCTCCGCCGAGTCCCACACGATGGCGGGACAGGTTATCTACCGCGCCATCCCCTTTTTCTCCGGGTTGGCCAATGTCTGGATCACCGCCTGGGTCGCCCGGCGAATCTGGCCCGGCGAGGGCCTCCGACCCAGCCTGGCCATCGGGTGCGTCGGTCTGCTTCCGATGAACCTCTACATGTCCGCATACGTGTCCAACGAGCCGTTGCTGGCCGCGTGGGTGAGCGCGGCCCTCGCCGTGGGGACCGGGATTATTCTCTCCGAGCGCGTTCGTCCGATCGCCCTTGCGGCGCTGACCGGGCTCCTCGGCGCGGCGCTGCTGACCAAATTCACGGCCCTGGGCGTGGCGCCCATCATCATATTCTTCGTGGCGTTGCGAGCCGGGTGGTCCGAGGGACACGGCCCTGGCCGAGCCCTGGCTGTATTTGCCGGGGTGGGGGCCGGTGCCGGGCTGATTGCGGGCTGGTTCTATCTGCGCAATTGGCGACTCTTCGGCGACCCCCTGGTCTGGAACCTCGACGTTCCCGGCGCGGCGACCTGGTGGATGCGGCCGGGCTTCCACACACCCGGCTGGTACCTGAACTTCGGCGAAGCCCTCGGCCACCCGATCTTCGCGGGCTACGCGTCGTTCTGGGACGGAATCTACTCAACGCTCTGGGGCGACGGTCTCGTCGGCGGAATGGCGCGGGCGAGTACCCGACACGGGCTCTGGAACGACGACTTCCAACTGCTCACCTACCCCCTCGCCTTGCCGGTTACTCTCATTATTGCGGTGGGGGCGATCCTTCTCTGGCGAAACAGTTTCGCGGGCGATTCCATTCCCCGACGACTCGTATTGAGCATGCACACCTCGGTCCTTTTCGGCCTCGCCTTCTCCCTGCTCTGGATTAGCCTGCGGCTCCCTTTCTACGCCCAGGCCAAGGCCTTCTACCTCCTCTGCGGAGTGCTCCCCCTGGCCCTGGCCAGCGCCGAAGGACTCGCGGCGACGACCCGTTGGGCATCTGCATCGGCATCAACGTCGGCATCAACATCGGCATCGGCAAGCTTCTGGCGCCGGGCGCTTCATTGCGGCTGGGTGGGCTGGCTGGCGAGCTTCGTGGTCTGCATCGTGCTCGCCCACCTCGGCTGACCCTCGCGGTAGGGGGTCCGGGGTCCGGGTCGAAATCACGAGGCCGAAGCGGATGCACGAACGACCGATCCCGGATACGGCCTCTAGCCAAGAAGAATCGCGAGGGGGAGCGACACCTCCCCCTCGCGGATCTCTATCGGGCCGTCTGCTCCTCGCGGTGTCGAATGGCCCACCGAATCCGGAGAACGCTGGATGCAAACGCCGGCCCGTTCCCCTCCTGCTGAAGCGCGGCTACAACGGGTGGAGCCCAGGTCAAATTCGGCTTAGGGATCGATCAATCTGTACCGCAAATTGTCCGATTTGCAACAACTCCAGCGGTGGGAACCCACTTGGACAAACGTCTCGAAAAAACCAAAAGAGTTTGCAAAACAGGGATCTACGAAGGATTCACCGAGATCCTGGCGAACCGTGGGGCGAATTATTGAAGGGCATTCGAAAGTTCCGGGGACCGCCAACGTATGTCCAGCAGGGCAACCCCACCGAGGCCCTCAAGCCAACTCGAGATTCGCGAAGCGCAGCATCACCGTCTTTACGCCGACCCGGGTGAAGCGGATTTTGAGTTTCTGGTTGACCCCCCCACCGAGCACTTCCATGATCACGCCGTCGCCGAACACCGGGTGACGGACGCGCATTCCCGGCTGGATTTCGCCGTCCACATCGGCGGCCTCCTGAGAATAGGCATAGTCGAACTCGGCCTCGGAACCCGCTCCGGGTCGACCCCGGCGACGGCTCGCCCTTCCCCGACTCAACACCTCGACCAGGTCGCTGGGAATTTCATCGAGGAAGCGGCTCGGCGACTGCAGGCTCCGCTCACCGAAGCGGCGGCGCTCGGCGGCGTGAGTGATATTCAATTGCTCCATCGCCCGGGTCATGGCCACGTAACACAAGCGCCGCTCCTCCTCGATTCCCTCGCCGTCTCCGGCCGAACTGGCATGGGGAAATATTCGCTCCTCCATGCCCACCAAAAAAACTACCGGGAATTCGAGTCCCTTGGAGGAGTGCACTGTCATCAGCGAAACCCTTTCGCTGCGGTCCTCCCAGCTATCGAGATCCGAGATCAGCGCCACTTGGTCGAGGAAGAGTTCGAGTTCACTCCGATCGTCATCCAGGGCGCCCTCGTTAGCCGAATGAAAATCTCGCGCGCTGTCCATCAGTTCCAGCAAGTTGTCCCGCCGCGCTTCGGACTCGGGCGTTCCCTCCTTAGCCAATGCTTCGAGATAACCCGACCGCTCGAGCACCCTCCCGATCAACTGGTCCAGAGGACGCGTAGCCGCTTCGCCTCGGAGTTCGTCCAGCAAGGCGAGAAAGCTTTGGACCTTTCCGGTAATCCGCGCCGGGGCGTCCCGACTGAAATCAATCAGGGCCTGGGAGAGCGGCGTCTGATTGCTCGCGGCCAGAACCCCAACGCGATCCATGGTGGTTTTGCCAATGCCCCGGGCGGGCTTGTTCACGATACGGAGGAGGGCTTGATCGTCCAGCGGGTTGATGAGCAGGCGCAAATACGCCATCGCATCTTTGACTTCGGCTCGATTGTAGAACCGAACGCCGCCCACCACCGTATACGGAATATTATATTTGAGGAGTTCTTCCTCGAAAACTCGCGATTGGGCGTTGGTGCGGTAGAGAATCGCAAAATTGCTATAGGCCCGGCCATCCGCCGCGCTGGCCGTCGCGATTTTGCGAATCACATACGCGGCCTCCTCGCGGTCATCGTCGGCCTCAAAGAACTGAATCAGATCACCGCCCTCGCGCTCGGTGAAGAGTCGCTTGTCCTTGCGCTCAATATTGTTGGCAACCACCGCAGAGGCGCCCGATAGAATCGGCTGTGTCGAACGATAATTGCGCTCGAGCTTGATCACCGCCGCCTCGCGATAGTCCTGTTCGAAATCGAGAATGTTCCGAACATTCGCGCCCCGCCAGGCGTAGATCGACTGGTCGGGATCGCCCACCACACACAAATTGCGATGATTCCCGGCCAGCAGGTTCACCAGGGCAAACTGAATCCCATTGGTGTCCTGAAATTCATCGACGAGGACATATTGCCAGCGCCGTTGGTAATACTCGAGCACGCGGGGGAATTGTTTGAAGAGTTCGACCGTCTGCATCAGCAGATCCCCAAAATCGAGCGCATTGGCGTCGAGAAGCATCCGCTGATAAATGCCGTAGAAGCGAGCCGAGAGTTCGTCGTCGATGTCGTAGGCCGATGAGGCGGCTTCGGCGGGAAGAATGCCCGCGTTTTTCCACTGGTCGATCCGCCAGCGGATTCGCTTGGGGTCGTTGACCTTGGGATCGAGCCCCTCCCGCTTCAGAGCCTGTTTGATAACACCGATGCTGTCGGAATCGTCGTAGATCACAAAACCCCGACTGCGACCCATGTGACCAATGTCTCGCCGCAGAATCCGTACACAGATCGAATGAAACGTTCCGATGGCGAGATCGCTGGCCTCGGGGCCAAGCAACTTCTCCACGCGCTCTTTCATTTCGCCAGCGGCCTTGTTGGTAAAAGTCACCGCCAGCAGCCCCGTCCCCGGAATCCCACAGACACCGATCAGGTACGCGATCCGGCTGGTCAGCACCCGGGTCTTGCCGCTCCCCGCCCCCGCGAGCACCAGAAGCGGGCCCTCGGTGGTCTCGACGGCGCGGAGTTGTTCGGCATTCAGGCCTTCAGTAATCGATTCAGCGAGCACGTTGTGCCTCTTTCTCCACGCGGCGGTGGCCTCTAAAAAATACTCTGCAGGAGACCCGGGGGTCGAGTGAGATTATCGGACACAGGCCTCGGCCTCAAACCTCTCTTCACAAAATTCCCAGCCCCCGCGTCTGCGCGTTATCGTTCCGATCCGACATTCAAGGAGAATCACCCCATGGCCCATCCCGAAGCCGAAATTCGCGCCGCCCACGACCAATTTCTGATGACCCGCGATCAGATCGAACGCCTCGAACGCCCGTGGGAGGCCCTCGCCGATTTCTTCACCGAGGAGGCATGGTACGTCGATCCCGCCTGGGGCCGAGTCGAGGGGCTTGAATCCATTCGGAAATTCCTGGGGGAGAGCATGCTCGGGCTCGAGGACTGGTCATTTCCCACCCAATGGACCCTGGTCGAAGGAGATCGCCTGGTCAGCTGCTGGATGAATCGACTGCCCGGCCAGCGCGCAGACGGCAGCCACTACGAAGCGCCGGGAATTTCCACCTTCGAGTACGCGGGGAACGGCAAGTTCGCGTCGTCCTACGACCTGCTCAATATGGCGCACGTCCACGAGCTGATCGCCGAGAGCGGCTGGCGCCCCGGGCCCGGGGCCGTCGCCCCACCTCGCAATCCGCTGCGCTAGCCCTCGCGCGAGTCGCACACCCGACCTTGCCGTCGCGTCACTCCACCGTCACGCTCTTCGCGAGGTTGCGCGGCTGGTCCACGTCGGTTCCGCGTAAGGTGGCCACGTGATACGCGAGCAGTTGAAGGGGGACGACGGCAAGAATCGACGTCAGGAAGTCTCCGAGATCGGGAATATGGATCACCTCGTTCGCCTTGTCGGCGAGTTCGACACTGCCTTCGGTGGCCACCGCGATCACTCGGCCATCACGCGCGCGAACTTGCTCAAGATTCGAAACGAGCTTATCGAAAAGCGGCCCGCTATTCGCGATCACCACCACCGGCATATTTTCGTCGATCAGCGCGATGGGGCCGTGCTTCATCTCCCCCGCCGCGTAGCCCTCCGCATGGATATAGGAGATCTCCTTGAGCTTGAGCGCTCCCTCCATCGCGATGGGGAACATGATTCCTCGACCGAGAAAAAGGAAATCCTCGGCCTTGAAATAGCGCCGAGCGATCGCAGCGATCTCGCGATCAAGGCCCAGGGTTTTTTCCACCAAACGCGGCAGCCGCATCAAGTCGTGCAATCGCTCGCTCAGATCGTCGCCCTGAAGCAAACCGCGAATTTGCGCCAACTTTAAGGCCAGGAGATAGAGAGCCACGACCTGGGTCACGAATGCTTTGGTGGATGCGACGCCGATCTCGGGACCCGCGTGCGTATACAGAACATCGTCGCTCTCTCGGGCAATGGTCGACTCGCGCACATTGCAGACACTGAGAATTCGAGCGCCTTGGCCCTTCCCTTCCCGCAGAGCGGCCAAAGTATCTGCCGTCTCACCGGATTGAGAAACGGGGACAACCATACAGTCGGGCCCGAGAATCGGGCTGCGATAGCGGAACTCACTGGCGAGATCGACCTCACAGGGAATCCCCGCAAGTTGCTCAATCATATATTTGCCTACGTGGCACGCATAGGAGGCCGTTCCGCAAGCCACCAGACTGATCGAGCGCAGCCCGTCGGCTTCCTCGCGACTGAATTCGATGCCGTCGAGGTCGACGCTCAAATCGGCTTCGTTCACTCGAGTCCCAATCGTGTCCGTAATGGCGCGAGGTTGCTCGAAAATTTCTTTCTGCATGAAGTGGTCGTATCCGCCGCGCTCGGCGGAAACCGGATCCCACTGAATCGTCATGAAGTCGCGCTCCAGTGGGTTCCCCTCCATGTCGACGACCTCGAAACCGTCGGTCGAAAGCAAGGCAAAATCTCCGTCCCAGAGCGTGACAATCTCCCGGGTGTAGGGAAGGATCGCAGGGATATCGCTGCCCAAAAAAGCTTGCTTTTCACCCTTACCGACGATGATCGGGCTTCCGCCATTTTTTGCGGCGACCAGATGGGCGGGGTCGGTATCCGACATGGCGCCCAAGGCGTAGGAGCCCACGAGCCGGGCGCAGGCATTTCGCACCGCGGTCATCAGGTCTTTGCCCTCGCGAATTTGGCCATTGATCAGGTGAGCGATCAACTCGGTATCGGTATCCGAAACGATTTCGGCACCCAACGCTTCCAGTTCCGCCCGCAGTTCCCGGTAGTTCTCAATGATCCCGTTGTGGACGATCACCACCGATCCCGCACGATGAGGATGGGCATTGCGTTCCGACGGCTTGCCATGGGTGGCCCAGCGGGTGTGCCCAAGGCCCATATTTCCCTCGAGCGGATTTTCGCGCAGGACGCCCTCTAGATTGATCAGCTTGCCCTTGGCACGCCGCACCTCGATGGCCTGCTCTGCAAGGATGGCTACCCCCGCCGAGTCGTAGCCGCGGTATTCCAGACGCCGCAAGCCATCGATCAGGACGTCTACAGCGCGATGCTCTTGGCCGACATAGCCGACAATTCCACACATAGTTTGCTTTCCCCGGGTTACCCGTTCAGACGATCCAGAGCCTGGTCGATCGGCATGGGACCGAATTGATTCTTTTTTCGCTAGAAGTCCGAACCGTCCTTATTTCGGATTCGTCTTTCCCTCGGCCTCTTTCTTGGCCGAGCCTTTCTTTATTTTGGTGCCTTTTCCCGAGGCCGGGACAGCATCTGTTTCTCCGTGACCGTCTGGACCTGCCCCTGCGCCCGGGAGGCGACCCTCCTTGCGCGCCACCCATCCCTCGATATTGCGCTGCCGAGCCCGGGCCACCCCAAGCGCATCCTCGGGTACGTCCTGGGAAATCGTCGATCCCGCCGCCAGAAAGGCGCGCGCTTCGATCTCGACCGGAGAGATCAGGTTCACGTTGCAGCCGATAAAGGCGCCATCGGACACCTTGCTCCGGCTCTTCGTGTAGCCGTCGTAGTTGACAACCACCGAGCCACAACCAAAATTTACATCAGAACCCACATCGGCGTCCCCGATATAGGTCAGGTGCGCCGACTTGCTCCCAGGACCGAGAGTCGAATTTTTTACCTCGACAAAATTTCCGATCTTGACGCCGTCCATCAGATGCGACTGAGGACGCAAATGCGAGTAAGGACCAAAGACAACATCGTCGTCCAAGCGGCTGTCCTCGATATAACAATTCGCCTTGATGGAGACGCCGCAACCGATGAGCGTGGTACCCGTAATGCAGCAACCCGGCTCGATCACCGTATCCGCGCCGATCTCCACCGTCGCGTCGATATAGGTCGTCTCGGGATCGAGGAGGGTAACTCCTTGGGCCATCCACCCTTCGTTGATTCGTTGGCGCATTGCCCGGGTCGCCCGGGCGAGTTGGGCGCGATCGTTGATCCCCAGGCACTCGTCCGAATTTTCGATGCGAAGGGCTTCAACGTGATGTCCAGTTTCCACCGCATAACCGACGATATCGGTGAGATAGAGTTCTCCCTGATTGTTTCCCGCCTCGATCTTGCCTAGCCCCGCCCAGAGAAGCTCCGAAGAGATCAGGTAGACACCCGTGTTGCGTTCCTCCAGGGCGAGTTCCTCGGGGCTCGCATCCTGAGCTTCAACGATTCGTTCGACTCGGCCCTCGGCGTCCCGCACGACCCGGCCGGGGATATCCCCGACCGCGGTCAAAATCGTGAGGTCCGCACCGGTCTCGGCCTTGAGGCGCTGCATTCGAAGAAGTGTTTCGCCGCGAAGAAGGGGCGTATCGCCATAGAGGATCAGCACATCTCCCTCAAAATTCTTCAGACTCTCCTCGACCACCATGACGGCATGGCCGGTCCCTTTCTGCTCGGCCTGGACGACGCAGTCGGCACCCTCGCCCAGAATCTGAGCAACTGCATCGGCCTCCCGCCCAACCACCACGATCAGTCGCTCGGGCTCGACTTCCCCGGCGATCCGCTCGACATGGCTCAGCATGGGGAGCCCACAAATCTCGTGAAGCACTTTGGGTCGTCGGGAACGCATTCGCGTGCCCTGGCCTGCGGCCAGAACCACCACCGCAGTCTGGCGAATCGTCTTGGTGCCACCCATCAAACGGCTCTCCCCGGCGAGTCGCCCTCGCCGTCCAATCCCCGGATTCATATCGGTATCTCGAAGCCCAAGCCCAAGTCCGACCGAGGTTAACCCGGAACAGACACCAATCGGACCCGGCTCGGCATCGGCAACCCCAAAGTTTATCACCCCCCTAGGGGATGTAATCGCTGGATCCACGGCACATTGCCGACTCCCCGCGGCACTCCTAGGCTCCCGGCGCCCCATGTCGTGAGCCGGCAGCGAAAGCGACTGGCTTTCTGCCCACACCCTCAGTCCGGAGAGTCCCCCATCCAGGTTTTCGGCAATACCCGCGGTCTCAAGGCCAGCCAAGTCAAACAACTGGACCGCCTTTTCCAGCGGCGCCTGCCCGCCGATCGCCTGGTGAGCAACGAATTTGCCCGGCAGCTGAGCGAGATCAGCAACGGCATCCGCCGCCAGGTCGGCGTGCTCGCCGATCGCCGGGGAGACGTGCAACACGTGATGGTGGGCGACGCCCGGGCCATCGAATTGCCCGATTGGGGGCGCCTCCGCGCCGGTCGCGGCCGACTCCGCGGACTGCGTTGCATTCACACCCACCTCGCGGGCGAAGGCCTCTCCCGGGACGATCTGACCGATCTCGCGGTGCTGCGCCTGGACGCCATGGTGAGCATCGGCGTGCTGGAAGACGGGCTGCCGGGCCTTGCCCATACCGCTTTCCTGGCCCCGGCGAACGACGCCCACCGGGCTACGGAGCTGCTCAAGCCCTGCCATCCAGCCGAACTCGATACCGATTTTGCGGCGTATATCCGAGACCTGGAAAACGAACTCGCTCGAGTCACCGGCGCCCACGAAATCGCTGGACAGGAGCGCGCGCTCCTGGTCTCGGTGAGTTCCGGCCGGGATCGGGAGACTCTGGAAGTTCACCTGGACGAGTTGAAAGAACTGGCGCGAACCGCCGGCGTCGAAGTAGCGGATATCATCACTCAAAACCGCAACAAGCCCGACCCGAAAACCGTCGTGGGCGCTGGCAAACTCTCGGACCTCGTGATCCGCTGCTTTCAGCAGGATATCAATCTGGTGATCTTCGATCAGGACCTCGAGCCCGGCCAGGCGCGAAATCTCGCCGATCGGATGGAACTCCGGGTCATCGATCGCACCCAACTCATTCTCGATATTTTTGCCCAACGGGCCACCACCGCCGACGGAAAGCTTCAGGTGGAGTTGGCCCAACTCCGGTACCGCATGCCGAGACTCGCCCAACGCGCCGATCTCTCCCTTTCCCGCCTGGCCGGGGGGATCGGAGGACGAGGACCCGGCGAAAGTCGGCTCGAAACCGACCGGCGCCGGGTACGCGAGCGCATCGCCCGGCTCGAGCGCGACTTGAAGCGCCTGGCCTCCCAGCGCCAGGGCCGCCGGCAAAGGCGCGGGCGGCGCGCTGTGCCCGTGCT
>DUCH01000115.1:0-300 GCA_012959865.1 Myxococcales bacterium
TCAGGAACGGTTCGGTGCCGCACTCTGCTTGGCCCTTGGGGCCATCCTGATCGACCAACTCGACGGGCGCCTGGCGCGCAATCGCCCCAACCGCACCCCCGCCGTCCGCGCTTTTGGGGCCCACCTGGACTGCTACGCGGATTTCGTTTCCAAGGGCGTCTTCCCCGCGCTCATGCTCCTCACTCTCGGCGCTTTCTCCTCGGTGTTCTGGCTCATCGCCGGGACGCATCTGACCGTCATCGCAATCCGCTACAGCTACGAGTTCGTCCCCGGAGCGCCCCGGCGCGGCCTCTCTCCCGA
>DUCH01000115.1:410-6049 GCA_012959865.1 Myxococcales bacterium
GGCGGGCCTCAACCTCGGCCCCTTCAACCCACCCAAGCTCAAAGGGCTGAGCTTGACCGCCTTCGTTGTCTGCTCGCTCACCCTGATGGCGTTTTTGGCGGGGCGTCCCTAGTCGAAGAAGAAGGGCCCCCGGGCAAGAGCGAAGCGACCCGGACGGCGCTCGACGCGCCGAACACGCTTGCCCAGCTCGGTGGAGTCCCGTCGCCAGATCGCTAGGCTTGGCGTTTCTGAAACCCCTGTCGAGGTATCCCATGTCCGAGTCCGAAAGCTTCCGCTCGATTCCCGATCTCCCCCGCGCCTTCGCGAAATCCCAAGGCGACAAGCCCGCGCTGGTCTTGGACGATCGCAGCATTTCCTACGCGGAACTCGACACCTCTTCCAACCGCATCGCCCAGGCGCTGATTGCCGCCGGAGTAGAACCCGGCGACCGAGTCGCTTTTCTCGACAAGAACGTGCCCGAGTACTTCGAATTGCTCTTCGGCGCCGCCAAGGCCCGGGCGGTGACAGTGGCCGTCAATTGGCGCCTTGCGCCGCCCGAGATGGCCTACATCCTGAATCACTCCCGGGTCAAGGTGTTGCTGGTCGGCCGCGAGTTCCTGGGCCATGTCGATCAGATGCAATTCGATTCGCCCCCCCTCGTTCTGGTGGCCGAGGGACCCGATGGCAACCGGTCAGGTTTTTCCGACTGGTACAGCGCCGGCGAAAATCGCGACCCCATGCTTGTCTCCGAATGGGAAGACACCTGCTACCAGCTCTACACCTCGGGCACAACCGGCCGCCCCAAAGGCGTCGAACTCACCAACCGAAATTTCTTCAGCATGCTGGGCGTGGCCTCCAAGGCGTGGAGTTTCGATACAGACAGCGTCAATCTGGTCGCCATGCCGCTCTTCCATATCGCGGGAAGCGGATGGGGGTTCGCGGGTCTGTACAACGGAGGCACCAACGTCCTTCTACGCGAAGTAGACCCCGCGCAAATTCTGAAGGTCATCGAAGAGCATGGAATCACCAACGCCCTGCTGGTGCCGGCCGTATTGCAATTCCTCTTGATGACTCCGGGACTCGAGAGCACCGATTTTTCCTCTCTGCGCAGCATCATCTACGGGGCGTCGCCCATCACCGAGGATGTTCTGGTCGGCAGCATGAAGGCGACTGGGGTTCCCCTCGTCCAGGTCTATGGCCTGACGGAAACCACCGGCGCCATCACCCTGCTCAGCTTCGAGGATCACGATCCGGGTGGTCCGAAGGCCGACCTGCTGCGCTCAGCGGGCAAGCCCATGGACGGGGTCGAGTTGCGCATCGTGGATACTCAGTCGGGAAAGGATTGCCTCGAGGGCGAAGTCGGCGAAGTCTGGACCCGCACTCAGCAGAATCTAAAAGCCTATTTTGCCGACCCCAAAGCGACCGACGGAGCCTATCCCGAGGGCCGGGACGACGCGGGCCTCGGCTGGTTTCGCACCGGGGACGCGGGCTACCTGCGTGGCGACTATCTCTTCATTCACGATCGCGTCAAGGACATGATCGTATCCGGAGGCGAGAATATTTATCCTGCCGAGATCGAGAACGCGCTGATGGAGCACCCCGGCCTGGCCGATGTGGCGGTGATCGGAGTCCCCGACGAAAAGTGGGGCGAGACCGTCAAAGCCGTAGTCGTCCTGCGCCCAGGCGAAGCCCCCGACGACGATGACTTGAGGGCTTGGTGCCGCGAGCGTTTGGCCGCTTTCAAATGCCCCACCAGCTACGACCGGGTCGAGACGATCCCCCGGAACCCCAGCGGAAAAATCCTGAAGACCGAACTCCGCGCTCCCTATTGGGAAGGCCGCGACCGGATGGTGAACTGAGGTGCCCTCTTCCACCTCCACCCCGTCCCGGCCCCGTCGAGACCGATCCAAATAGAAGGGTTTCTCAGTCGAAGAGCCCCGCGTGGCGAGCCCGCACCAGTACCTCGATGGCGTCCACCCCGCGAATGGCCGTCCGAATTTCCTCGGCGAATGCCTGGCGCCGAGCGGCGATCCCCTCCGAGCCGGCTTCGAGCAGGCCCCGGTTGCCCGCCAGCTTCAAAGCCGTGGAAAAGAGAACCTTTGAAACCGACTCCCGGCGTTTGACATGGTGCTGCAACGCGTACTGGGTCCCCAGGGAGAGGCACTCCTCCAGAAAGTTCGCCTCGACGATTCGGGCCTGGGGATCGGCTCGACAAAGCGCATCGGCCACCACGCGGTACGCCTCCAGGAAAGGCCGCAGGATCCGGTGAGCACTCAGGGGACGCACCTGCTGGAGAAATTCGAGAGTGGCCTCGGGCCCGCGATTCAGACAGGTCTCCCAACCCGCACCCGGGCCTTCGTGGAGAGCCATCTCCCGCCGTAAATCTTCCCGGAATCGCTTCTTCTCCTCGAAAAAAAATTCGAATTTCAGCAAGTCACGCAGCGCCATGGCCTCCTGCCAGAAGCGGGCCGAACGGTCGCCATCGACGAGTTCGGCTGCGCTCACCAGGGCCAGTTCGCCAATGGCCCCGTTCACGAAATAGTGGATCACCGCGTTGCGGTAATACGCGGCGGAAAGGTATTGGCCCTCGGCGATTCGGTAGACGGTTTCCGGGCCGGCGTCGAAGCGGACCAGGAGCCCGCTCGCGGTGAGCGATTCGAGAATATCCTTTACGCCTGCGGCGGTGCGCAAATTCAGGGGCTCGGTGGTAACCAGTTTTCGACGCTCCACGTAGTCCACCAGGTTGGCCAGCCCCGCCACGGTTTCTTCGGCCGAAAGCGCGCGATCACCCCGGCCCAGCAGTGCCAGGCAGACCAGGGAGATCGGGGTAATGCGCGTCGCTCGGTTGATCCCCACGCAGCACTCGAACGCCAGCTTCTGCACCGCGAGGCTCTGCTCATCGGGATCGGGATCCGCCGCAGGATTTGCGGGGCCCAGGCTTGCCGCCAGGGAAAGGGGCTCGCCAAAATCCACGAATATCCGGCCGTAGCTTCGGCCCAGCCTGTGCACCATGCGGACAAACCAGGCAAAGCCCTCCTTCTCCTTGGCGCCACCGGTCTGCTCCGACGCGTAGTCGCCCACATCCGAGATCTGGTCGTACCCGATGGCCACCGGAATCAGGTAGACATCGTCGCTGCATCCGCGCAGGTAGGCGTCCACCACGTAGGCCAACATGCCGAAGCGCGGGGGGCGCAACTTGCCCGAACGCGACCGACCGCCTTCGATGTACCACTCGAGGGGGAAGCGTTTCTCGATCAGGTAGTCGATGTAGTGCCCCAGCACCGTCTTGTAGACCGGCAGATCCTTGAAGCTGCGTCGGATGAAAAAGGTTCCGCTACGCCGCACCAGGGGGCCCACCGGAAAAAAGTTCATGTTGATGCCGCCAGCGGTGTGGTTCGGCGGAAGACCGTGCTCGTGCAGCAGCAGTTGCAACGCGGGGTGATCGAGGTTCGATTTGTGGCTGGGCAGAAAAACAACGGGATGCTGTTGGGAGAGCGCGCGCACGCGCTCCACGGCGCCCGGGTCGAAACGAATCAACTCGTCGTAGCCCCGTTGGGTGAGTCGGCGCCAGAGCTGCACCACCAGGTCGATCACGAAGGGGCTATGGCTCGCCGCAATTTCCTTCAGGTAGCGCCCAGCGTCGCGGCTCACCCGAGCCTCGCTCTGGCCCAACTCCCCCGCCAAGCGAGCCAACTCCCCCCGCAAGGCCGGGCGCGAAAGCACTTCTTCGTGGACGAAGCGCGGCACCTTGTAGCGGGCGCCGCGAAGCCGCCTCTCTCCCCGCTCCAGCGCCAAGGCCGCCTGCCGGGCCACGAATTCCGCCAGCCCCTGGGTGGCGCCCGAGGCCGCCTGACCGGGACTTCGCCAGCGCGTCTTCAGTTCCGAGGCCAGGGCGGGCTCCCCGGCCACGATGCGCCAACGATCGGTGCCGAAGGCGTGCACCCAACGCGCGCGCAACCGACTGGGGTCCCGGGGATCGCCGAGTTTCAACAGATCCGACCAACGCGCGGTCCGCTGGCCATCGCGCACTTCGGGAAACCAAGCCACCCGCAAGGGCGCGAGGAGGGGGTCCTCCCCGGCCGCCAGGGTGGCCTCCAGGTGCGGGTCCACCCCGCCCCGGGGCCGCCGCGAGCAGGGAATCCTCAAAATTTCGGTCTGGCCGTCGCCCGCCGAGGGACCGGGATCCGCCTGGAGGATCCAGCGGCGAAGCAGGTTCTCCTCGAACCCGCTGGCCACATCGAGGAGAAAAACCACTCGGCTGGCCCCCCGGACAGCGGGCCAGCCCGGATCTTCGGGCGCCGCCAGCGCGGGCCCATGCGGGACCGGCGAATGCCCGGTCTCTACGGCCAATTTCGCCTCCCCGCCCGCATCCGAAAGCCCCTCAGCGCCCGAGCACTTCGAGATACTGGCCACGGATCGCCTTGATCTCGTCGTTCAGCCCCGCCACGGTCCAACCCGAGGTATCCACCGGCGGCAGCACGACCGCTTCCACGATGGCGGGGCGCACCACCAGCGCATCCTTGGGCAGAGCATCGAGAACGTTTCGAAAAACCACCGGCACGATGGGAACCCCGGCCTGCATGGCTATGTGAAACGCCCCCTTCTTGAAGGGGCCGAGACGCGGGGTCAGGGAACGCGTGCCTTCGGGCGCGATGGCGAGGGAAAGTCCCTCGCCCAAGGCCTGTACCGCGGGCTTCAGAGCTTCAATGGCCCGGGCAGTATTGAAGCGATCGACGAACACCACCCCGCTGGCCGCCAACAGCGGACCGAAGATCGGGTTCTGGAGCAGTTCCTTCTTTCCCACTCCGGTGACATCGCGCCGAACCAATTTGGCCATCAAGATCAAGTCGAGTCCGCTCTGATGGTTGAAAATGAAAACCGCCGGGCGCTGGGACCAAAGATTCTCTTCGCCCTCCACCCGCAGGTCTACACCGGAGAGCGAGGTGGCGAGGTCACCGAAGAGCGCGCCCCCCGTATTGATCGCCTCACGCCGACTTCCGGTCACGAGCCCCGACAACAGACCAGCGCCGACGGCGGGCAACAGGCTCCCATAGGTGAGCGCGGTACGCGCCCACTCCCCGGCACTCGGGGTCCCGCGACTGCTGAATCGGCGCACCGGCCAGTGCCGCTCCTTGGCAATCTGGGCCAGGGAGCGATTCGGATTGAGGACGCGAGGACGGCCCACGATCTCGAGCAGCGGCAGATCCTCATCGCTGTCCGTATAGAAGTAACTCTGACTCAGATCGAGATCCGCCGACGCTGCGATCTCCCTCGCCGCGATCGCCTTGCCCTCGCCCCAGCACGTGGGATGGACGACCTTCCCGGTAAAGACCCCGTCTTCGACTTCGAGTTGAGTGCACAGCACGTGGGGGATATTCATTTCCTTCGCCAGAGGATCGGCCTGATACCGGGTCGCCGACGAGATGATGGCCACGGTATGCCCCTTGGCTTGGTGGGCCTCCACGAGCGCGCGCGACTCGGGATAAATTTGCGTCGCCAGGTGCTTGGCGAATACCTCCTCGCCGATCTCGAGCAGCACCGACTCGGCCATGCCGCGATAGGCCGAGGCGGAAGCGGCCATCATGCCCGAGAAACCCGTGCGCCCCAGGGTGAAGCCCAGCGCGCCCAGCAGCGAATCCGAGATCTCTTTCGGGGCCATG
>DUCH01000116.1 GCA_012959865.1 Myxococcales bacterium
CAGGGAGGCTGTTGAGTCTTGACCGCAGTGTATTGATCATTGACCGCACACTATTGACCGCGCCGTATTGACCTCACGATATCGATCGGACAATGGAATATGCTTCTGAGGAATAGATTCCTGACAACGGCAAATGAACCTCATCGAAGGAGCGTAGAAGTGACGAGGGACGTCTGCATGATATTCGGCGGCGCTACAGGTATTGGTGCCGCCGCAGCCAAGTTGTTTACCCAAGAAGGTATGCGAGTCGTTGTTTGTGACATCAACGAGCAACGAGGCAAGCAGGTAGCGGAGGAAGTGGCTGGGGTCTTTTTGGCTGCGCCATTGGCGATTTCGAAAGCGTCAAAGCGGCCATCAGTGGCTGTAAAAACAAAGTAGGCGTTCCACGTTATGCGTATGTCAACAGTGGCGTAGTGACCACACCTCCCGACCAAGACCCAGTACCCCTCGAGAACATTTCACTCGATGACTACCGCCGGGTCACGTCAGTCAACCTCGATGGCGTTTTTCACTGCATCAAGGTGCTACTGCCAGCCATGCGAGCCAACGGCGGAGGTGCAATCACAGTCACCGCATCAGGGGCTGGGTTGCTGCCAACGCCGCAGGACGTCGCCTATGCTGCCTCCAAAGCAGCTCTGATTCATCTTGTCCGCAGCGTGGCGGCACAAGACCCACCCAAGAAGGAGGACGACCAATGAAACTGGAGGCACCGAATGACACCATCGTTGACGTTGGGAAGTTTCAGCACCTGTCCTATGGCGAGGGCGTGACTGCGAAAGTGGTGAGTGTCACACCTGCATCGGGGCGCTACGTGGTCATGCTGAACGGCGAGAAGGGCGCAGTCTTGGCGGCGCACCGTCACTTGGGTGCGGTCGAGTTCTACATCCTGAAGGGGCAGGTGACATTTCGAGGTGGGACGCTCACCAAAGGGATCTACGGCTATGAGCCGAACAGCGCCATCCACAGCCAGACCACGTTCGACGAGGGCACGGAGAGGTTGTTCTTCGGCCATGGGCCGATCGAATTCCTTCCGGAAAAAGAGGGGGGTCAAAGTCAAATTTTCGACTGGGAGGCGGCCTACCAGTTGGGCGCGCAGCCGCCGGTGCTGAGCCGGCAGTGATCTAGGCGCGCCCCACAGCCTCTACAGCTACTTCGTGAATCGGTACGGAGGGCGAGAAGCCGGCCAATCCTCTCTTGTGGACTCTTGTTAAGCCAGCGGCGGCCTCGCCAGCCAATCAGCGGGGAGCCAACGGTGAATCCTCGAGCGACGGGGGCGATCCCAATTGAATTTGCGAGATGTTTTTGTAGGATCGACGCGCCTAGCGGGGCTATGTTGCAGCCCACGCCCGGAGCTGAAAGAGCCTTGGCGTAAAAGGATTGGGTTTGGGAGCCTCGGCTCATGATCTGCCCGTCGGGCCTATGAATCAGGCAACCGGGGACTATCACATGGAAGGGCGCACGGGAACCTCAATCCGCCCTACATCCCCAGGCAGGGCGAATCGATTTTGGAGGAGAGACAGGCAGGGAATGTCCATTTTCGGCATCCGCGTTGTTAACCTGCTGCTCTTCACGCTGAGTTGCTTTCTCGTGGCCAACATGATCAACCAGATGGGCGCGTTCAACCTGATTCCGATAGAGAGTCCCGCATTGCGGCCGCTGTCACATGCGGCCAAGACCGCCCGCCCCTGGTCCGAGCGCAAGCAAATCCTAGATCGCAATCTCTTCGGCGCGCAGGTCGTCGAGGAAGAAACCCTCCTCGAGCCCGAACCCGAGGAGGAATTGACGATAACCAGCCTACCCGTCAGGCTGCTCGGCACCGTCGCCTCCGAGGAGCAAGCGGTGGCCAGCGCAGCGATCGAGAACACACAAGATCGGCTTCACCAGGTGGTTCGAGTGGGCCACACGCTGGACAAGTTCGCCAACGTCGTCGTCGCCCGAATCGATCGCGGTCGGGTCATCCTCCAGAATGGCGCTCGCCGTGAAGAACTACTCCTCGACCCGCAGGCTCCCAAGGTCTCAAGGGTCGCCACATCCCGCCGCGTTCCCCAACCAAGAAGCCGGCGGCGTGGCCCAGCAAGTGCGGACGCTTCCCTTGATGCGCGCCTGGGTAAGCAAACCGACCGGGCGCCGAGCCGAGGCCCAGATTCGGTTTTCAATGGTGCCCGCACACTCCCCAAGAAGGACAAGGCAGGCGGAAAAGATGCTGTTGGAAACGATTTCATTGGCAGCAAAGCGGCCACATCTCGTTCAGGAATACGCAGTCGACCCGCATTCCAGGGTTCCGTCGCCGAGTGTGTCCTGGCCAATTGGTATCGCTGTATCGACCGCTATGGCGAAGGCAACTGCGGCGTCTGGTCCAACGTCACATCGGTCCCCATCGGCGCATTTGGGATCGACCTACCCTGGTGCAATCGATAGCCATGCGAAAGACGATCGAATCAGAGGGGGATAGGACATTCAAGCTGGGTTCTGGCACAACGTCCGGGTATGGGCGTTATGTTAAATCCCTAGGGGAGCCCGTGACGGATCTCGAGGATCCAGACCAGATGCTGTGGCTCCGATCCCTGATCTGGCCCGATCATGTGGGTCGACAGGAGCGATTGACGGCAGCCATCGAGGTCGGGCGAGAAAACCCGCCGCAGATCGTCGAGGGTGACGCTTCGGTGGAGCTCCCCCTTCTTCTTGCCGAGGCGCCGGACCAGACGACGCTATGTGTATACGGGACGCATACTCTCTACCAATTTCCCCGCGAAGCCCGGGTCGCCACACTCAAGGCGATGCAAGCCGCTTCTCGCCAGAGAACGGTGCATTTTCTCGGGATGGAGGGAACAGGGCAGGATTTCTCGGAGTTGCGCTGGACGGTCTACGAAGACGGCGAGCGTTCCACGCGTGTCCTGGCGCGATGCAATCCCCACGGACGCTGGCTGGAGTGGCTGGGTTGAGGCCAGGGGCTGGTTGGCGGCTGGGGATCCGAATTTCCTGGTCTGAGGACACGCTCGACGTGAGAGTTGATCCCCGCACATGGGGCCGTGCTCGGTGTTCTACTCGAGTTCGATTCCCTGCATATCGTCGATGCGGCAGATGAAGCCCCAACCCCCGAAATAGTCCGCCACGGCCAGGATGATCTCGTTGCGGCCCTTCTTCAGGTCGAGATAGACCGCGTCGTTCTCGACATCCATGATCCCGGCGAAACCGGGATCCCTGAACAAGAACGCACTCTTCCCCGTAAAGAGCGGTTTCGAGTTGAGAATGACCGTGGCTTCGTCGCTATAACCGAAAGACATTTTCTTTGTCTGGGCGCTATCCGAATGGATGACGGCGCGCGCGAAGACAACTTTTCTGCCTTCGCGTCGGCCGGTCCGATCTTTCGGTTCGCGGAAAGACGGCACGATTTCCGACGTTTCCCGGTAGCGGTTGATTACGACCATCCCCGGGCTCTCGACGGCTACGGGCTCCCAGGTCATGGCCTTCAGTTCCGTCGGCGAGGGCACGGCGTCGATATCCTTCACGTTGCTATCGAACGCTTCGGATAATTCCCATTTCTCGAGGATTCCCGGCGCGAGTTTCCCATGCTTTCCCGCCGTGGCGTTTTCCGTTTCCGAGGGCTCGTAACTGAAATTCGAAAAGTGGCCGCCGTTCACGAAACCCCAGAGTCCGAGCGAGCCCCCCCCCAAGCCGCGCTTCAGATCATTCACTACGAGAACAGGCTCTTCCATATCGTCGAAGTAGACCCTGGCGCTCAGGCCGGAGATCACGATCCGCGCGTGCACCCAATCGTCATGGCGAATATGGGCCGGAGATGTGAATCCTTCGCCGCTGTAGATCTGCCACGCCGCCGAAGAGTTGAATGAGGGCGTGTATTGCACGGCATCGGGGCGATCGCTTTTATGCGCCCTGAAGTAGACGATCTCGTAGTCACCGTCGCTCTCCAACCGGAAAACCACCCCCAGGAAAGAGAGGCGATTGGGGGCAGCGATATCGACTTCGATCACTCCATCTTCGAGGGTCGCATCTTTCAGGAGAGCCAGGCCTGATCTCAAGAAGAGACTCTTGCGCCCCAGGTAGTCTTCGACTCTTCCATTCCCGTCCTTGATTTCCCACCGCTGAGAATCGAATGGGACCGTCTCCGAGTGCCCTGTTCTGCTGAAAGCCGGGAGGCTCAAGAGGGCCGCTGCGAGAAGGATGGCAAATCGATTCATGGATTGACCTCAAAGCTTGGGTTCTCAGAAAAGTTATGATCGGCGCAAATCATCGAGTTAGCGGCAGCACCTTGTCGATCAGCGCCTGCTGAAAACTGGCAGGTGACTCCATCGGGATCATGTGTGCGCTGTCTTCGAACCATACGATCTCGACGCTCGGGGCTTCCAGAACCTCGGCCCATTCCTCGACGAGAGGGTAGGGCGTATTCCAATCGTGTTTTCCGGTGAAGAAGAAGACCGGAACCTCGAGCCTGGGGATCTGTGTTGGGGATAGGACATTCAAGCTGGGTTCTGGCACAACGTCCGAGCCCTGGCGTTATGTTAAATCCCTAGGGGAGCCCCGTGACGGGGCGATGATCGTCATGATCGTCGGAAGGGTCACTCGTTCCGCCTCACCGATCGGGCCTCAGCTGCATTCACGTCTGCGAGTCTTCGCCGGCCGGAGCCGGTACGGCTACCCGCCGTAGAACGTCTTCTCTCCGAGGTCGCGAAGCGTGAGGGTGGTGTCGTCGGGGCGGCCTTCGAGGTCACTCGGAATCCCTGCGCCGATGACCTCCCCGACGAACAGGGAGTGGTCTCCAATTTCGACGGTATCGACGAGCTTGCATTCGAGGACGGCATGAGCGTTCGTGAGTACGGGCGCGCCGGATTCACCCGACGAGAACGCCTCACCTCCGATGGAGTTCCCGTCGCGGTCCAGTGACTTGAAGAACGCAAAGGCCATCGAATCCTGCCCCTTGCCGAGAACGTTCAAGGCGAAGGTCTTCGACTCCTTGATGATCGAGTGAGCCCCCGAGTCTGCTTTGACGCCGACGGCAACGAGCGGCGGTTCGAACGACGCTTGCGTGACCCAGTTGACCGTGGATGCCGCCACTCGGCCATCTGCAGATTCCGCGGTGAGTACGTAGAGGCCGTACGGAATCATCCTGAGTGCCTGCTTCTTGTCGTTCGCGTCCATATCGTCGATTCCTTCGCCCGGGGGCCGGTGTTGAGTGGGTCAGCGTTCAATGGCCGGGGCACTTGCACCGACGAAGCAGAACGCCTCAGATGCCCGCGATACTACCACGGGTTGCGGACGCGCTTCCCCATCTGGACGAAATCCTCTGACCGCGAGAGAATGCCTGGACGCGGAAGCCGATGCGACGACCTGCCTTCTAGGCGAGACCGTTCTGGTAGGTCGCGATATCGAAGTAATCGCGCCAGACCTTGATCTTGCCGGCTTCGAGTTCGAAAATGCCCGTGCAGGGAAGGTCGACGGACTTGTCGCCGGCAGGCGTCCGGTCGAGGCGCTCCGCGAAGACGACGCTCCCTGAGGAGGCGATGTTGAGGAGATCCCAAGTGGTCTCGGTCCATGATGCGCTGAAGCCGTGGATGAACTTCTCCACATTTTCACGACCCGAGACCGGCCCTGCGGGCATGTTGTGATAGACCCCGTCTTCAGCGAAATAGCTCGCGAGCTCTTCGGGGTCGAGGCGTGACCATGCCTCGATGAATTTTCGGATGATCTGTTCGTTCTCTTCCATGTCTACCTCGTGTTGCGGATTGCGGATGGTAGCCGTCGGGCGTGTCGGGACCGGCCGCCGGGGCCCGTCCTGACTTCGCGATCTCGAGACTCCCCTCGGCATCGCGGCTTACTCGTTGTGGGCGCAGAGGAAGTAGGTGAGCGAACGAACTCGGCCCTCTTCCACGACGAGGATGTCGGCTGCGTGAACGCTCGCGTCGTCGGAGAGGTCGATGTGAAGGGGATAGGACATACAAGCTGGGTTCTGGCACAACGTCCGAGCCTGGGCGTTATGTTAAATCCCTAGGGGAGCC
>DUCH01000117.1:0-4849 GCA_012959865.1 Myxococcales bacterium
GTCCATGGCGCCACGGAGCTCGCGTCTTCAAAGACGGTTCCCTTGAGAGCAAAGAGGTCGAGCATCGGAGAGGTGAACCTGGAATGTCCGTATAGGCCCAAGTGATCGGGTCGTAGAGTGTCGATGGAAATGACGACGATCAACTTGGGTTCCGGGGGGTTCGATGGGAGTGATATCCCGGGTTCTTCCGTCAATGGAGCGGAAAAATGGGGTGGAGGGACCACCGAGTCTCGTGAGTCGGAAGAAGGGAGCGCCGGAGCCGGGGGATCGGCTCCGCATCCCGAGCCGACGAGTAAAGCCACGGAAACCAGGGCCCCCATGGACTGTATGGAGGTTGGGAGTCGCAGCAACTGGAGAATTTGACAGATTTTATTCATGGACTCGCTCAGGGTACATAGCCCAGGGCGCGGAGTCGCTCGAGTTCTTCGCGATCCAGCTCGATACGATTCGACGGCGCGGGGTTGGGGTCGAATCCCGCGTAGCGAGCGCGGATCTCAGCGGAGAGTTCGGCCGTGATGTCGGGTCTGTCTGCTGCGATGTCCTGCGTCTCACCCGGGTCGACTTCGAGATCGTAGAGTGCCCAGGAGTCTTCTTTCGAGTTGTGAATGAGCTTATGCTTGCCACGTCGAATCGAGCGGTAGATCGGGTAGATGCCTTCCATCATCATCGCGTAGGTGAGCCCCCCAGAAGCCTCACCAAACAGAAAACGATCGTCGAAGGCCGTCGGGGTCTCTCCACGCAGGAGGGGGGTGAGGTCGAGACCATCGGTGGTCGGAGGCTTCGAGACATCCGCGAAGGCCAGAATGGTCGGGCTGAGATCGACCAATGAAACCGGCGTTTCGATTCTGAGTCCGGCGGGGACTCCCGGTCCGCGGACAATCAAAGGAACTCGGATGATTTCCTGATGCATGGTCAGGAAGTGATCCATTCGGCCATGGTCCATGAACTCCTCGCCATGGTCCGAAGTAATGAAGATCAGCGCCGGATCGAAAGCGCCTTCGCTCTCCATGAGCGCAAACAGGCGACCCAGCTCGTTGTCGAGTTGGCGAATTCCGGCATCATAAAGTTCTTCGATGTGCCGCAAATCATCGTCATCGAAAAAGATCTTTCCCACGGTCCGGTCGACTGCCAGGTATTTCTCCTCGGTCCCGATTCGACATTTCGCAGGGTCATAGTTCCGGTGACACATCTCGACGAAGTCATCTTCGAAGCTGGCTCTCGCGAGCTGCCAGCCGGTTCCGTCGGCGATTCCCGGGTAGGGTTGGACAAAGAGACGTTCGTATTGGGGAAGCGAGCTGTAGTCGCTGTGCACGTCGTAGTAGTGGACGAAGAGGAAAAGCGGACGCGTGTCGCGATCGCGAATCCAGGCCATGGCTTGATCGGTCACCCAGGAGTTGGGTGCACGTCGATCTTGGGCGTCGTCGACGAACAGGTATTGTTGAAAGTCTCGAGTCACGCCGTATTGCTCTTTCGCCAGCCAGGCGGAGTTCACCACAGCTGCGGTCGAGTAGCCTGCTCGGGAGAGAATTCCTGCAAGAGTGGGGACTTCCGCGGGCAAGGTTGTTTCGAAAGTTAAAACCCGGTGTTCTCGCGGATAAAGACCGGTGAGCATCGAACTGTGCGCGGGGAGGGTCCAGGGTGCGGTGGAGCTCGCATCGTTAAATACCGTGCCCTCCCTGGCGAACTCGTCGAGCACCGGCGAAGTGTCGCGATGGTGACCATAGAGGCCCATATGGTCCGCACGGAGTGTGTCTATGGAGATCAAGACGATGAGGGAGGGTCGGCTGTCGGGTTGAGCCAGCCCGTCCGGTCGGGGGTCGCCGCCGGGGTGCGAGTCGGAACAGCCGACGAGAAGCAGTATGCTACAGAGGGCGGTCACGCACGCCCGGACGGTTGCGATGGCGGGCTCCCGCATGCGAAGAACTCTAGCCCCCAGCCGATCGGGCAGAAAGCCCGTTGCCCAACCGGCCCCTTGAAAAATGCGTCGCAAATCCCCCCGGGACGGCTAGAATGGATCGGGAAAGCAAGACTCAACTCACCGCTGGAAATGAAAACGGAGTCAAAGACATGAATGCGACGAAGACGTCCACCCGATTGTTGGTTCTGGCGCTTGCGGCTGCGGGTGCATTTTGGGTGGCATGCGGTGGGGACGAACAGCCCGCTTCGCGGTCGGCGGTGGCCCAGACCGAGAGCAGTCCGGGGAGGGAGAGCGCCGCGCCGGCCGAAATCATCATGCCCCCACTTCCGTCGACTAAACCCCAGTCGTCGTCGGATCAACTCGCAGTTAAGATCGAACTCCCGGATTTCTATCCTACGGACGGTCCCGTCTACCCCGACACGACTCCCAGTAAGGCGTTTGTCAAAGGCAACCGGGTGCATTTGATGTTTGGCACCCAGGATCCGGCCAATCAGGTGCTGGATTTCATGAACGGTGAGTTGCCACGTCTCGGCTGGAACAACGCCCAGGTGGAGCGAATCTCGAACGTGATCACGATGAAGGCAACGAAGCCCGGACGCGAGCTGACGATATTGCTGACCGAACTCGAAGCCGGAACGTCATCGCAGACCACGTTGATCGCCGTCAGCGTTACGACCGGCTAGCGGGTACCGCTATGGGGCTGCAGGTCAAGGCCCTCGCGGGTTCGACTTTTCGCCTCTTTCCGGGCTCATTGTTCCTCGTTCTGCTCGCGAGTCTGGGCCCTGGGGGCGGAGGATGTTCCTCCCCTGATCCCGGCGATATCCTCGATGCCCCGCCGCGAACGATTGTTCTGATATCGGTCGATACCCTTCGCGCCGATCATCTTGGTCTCTATGGTCACCCTCGCTTTACTTCTCCGATTCTGGATGCCTTCGGGGCGGAAGGGGTGGTCTTCGAAGACGTAAGCGCGACCACGGCTTGGACGCTCCCTTCCCACGCCTCGATGCTTACGGGCCTTTTCCCCCTGCGCCACGGTGTGATGACCGCCAAAACGGGTCTGTCCGATGAGGTGAGAACCCTGGCGGGTTGGTTTTCCCGGGAAGGGTGGGATACTGCGGCGGTGGTCAATGTGCTCTGGCTCAAAAGAGAGCGTTACGGGCTGACACGCGAGTTTGCGAAATACCTTTCCGTCGAAGACCCCGACTATGGGCGTCGGGGACCCTCGACTTGGGCGACCGATCAAGCGATGGAGTGGATTGGCGAGCAAGGCGAGCGCCCCCTCTTTCTTTTCATCCACTACTACGACGTCCATGCCGACTACGCTTCCTTGCCCGAATACGAGCGACTCCTGGTGGGCCCCTATGAGGGGCCGGCGGACGGAACGGCGTGGCAGATCGAGCGGGCCAATTTCGCCGATGCGCATGTCGAGTACTGCCTCAGGAAATTCGATCCCGAGCAATGCGAGTTCGGGAGCGCCGAGAAGGCTCGTCGAATCGATTCGGAGATGGAGCGGATAGACTTTGACGCAAGCGATGTTCGACACCTCGAAGAGCTCTACGACGCGGGGATTCGTCAGCTCGACAATGAGATCGGTCGGTTGTTGGCTTTTCTCGATGCCCGAAATCGGGCCAAGGACAGCCTCGTCGTGATCACCTCGGACCACGGTGAAGAGTTCATGGAGCACGGTCACCTCGCACATTTTTTGACCACCTACCAGCAAAGTCTGCGCGTCCCGCTTTTAATGCGCGGCCCCGGGGTCCCGGCTGGCCTGCGTCTGGATACCCCGGTCTCGCTGGTCGACCTCTTGCCGACTCTGCTCGGGCTGGCGGGCTTGCCGCCGCCGACGGATATCGATGGTCTCGATGTTTCGGCGCTGTGGGGCGAAAGCGAGACCGGCGCGTTTTCGGGGCGCTATCTCTATGGCGAAGCCAGCGGTGGCGTACAGCAAGCCACGGGCTTGCCGGGCATCTACCCGATTTTTCGATCGGTTCGAAAAGGGCGTTTCAAGTTGATCCAGCAAAGCCTCGGCGGAGCGGTCGAGTACGCGTTGTTCGACCTCGAACAAGATCCCGCTGAGCAGTCTGATGTGGCGTCGCTTCATGCCGAAGTCGTCGCCGAACTTCGAGGGGAGCTCGTTCGTCGCCACGCGGCCGGCGCCGACGCCGGACCGAAGGGCAGCGAGGTTGAACTCGACGAATCCGAAGTCGAACAGCTTCGAGCCCTGGGCTATGCGCCCTGATCGCCGGGCGCTCGCCGGGAGGCGGGTCGCCTACTCGATGTAGCCGAGAGCCCGCAACTGATCTCGGGTTTGGGGGTCGGTCATCTCCGCTCGGGTCGGCGCGGTCGACTGCGGGGGCGCTCCCAAGGACTCGGTCCATGCCTCAAGCCGAGCGACCAACTGCTCGCGAAGTTCGGGTTCCCGATCGGCGATATTTTCAAGTTCTTCGGGGTCGTTTCGGAGGTCGTAGACTTCGGTTTGGCCGTCGTCGTACCAGATCAGCTTGTGGGTCCGGGTCCGCAGCATTCGCATTCGGCGGTCGATTTGCGCGGTATCGAAAGTGGGATACTTCTTTTTCATCAAATCGATGCCATTGAGAGGCCGGTCGTTCTCGGCAATGACGAATGCGTCCGGTGGTCGCTTCCCGCGCAAGAGGCTCCTCCCGACCCTCTCGGCTGAGTCGCTCCGGAGTCCGCAGATGTCGAGAACCGTCGGTACCAGATCCACCAGGCTAACGAGTTGGTCGCTCCGGGTTCCTCCCTCGAAGCTGGGGGGGTGACGCATGACCAGGGGAACCCGGATGGTGGTCTCGTACATGCTCAGCAGGTGGTCGACCTGTCCGTGCTCTCCCAAGTTTTCGCCGTGGTCCGCGGTAATAATGACGAGAGTGTCGTCGAGAATGCCCTGGGTCTTGATGGAGCCGATAGGGCGGC
>DUCH01000117.1:4954-6006 GCA_012959865.1 Myxococcales bacterium
ATCGTGCGCAATTTTTGGGTTCGAGCGAGGGAGCGAGGAGTGGGCGAAAGGTCGAAGAGAGTCAGCGCATCCGGGGAATAGGGCATGTGGGCGCTGTTCAGATTCAAGAAGAGAAAGAATTCTTCGTCTCCGGCGACTCGCTCGGCGATCCACTCTTCGGCGCCCGCGACCCCCGCTCGGTCGCTCGCGAAATCTTCGGCAATCCCGGAACCGGACTTCCACGTTTCGATATAGGACTCAAAGCCCTGGGCAAAACCGCGACTTGCGCCGATCCAGGGATTGCTCACATAAGCCCGGGTTCGGTACCCGGCGCTTGCAAGATATTCCGCCAGGGTATTGGCTCGCTCGGGCAGGCGGTTGGTTTCGGCGGTGGCCTGGTGGGTGGTGGGGTATTGGCCCGTCAAGATCGACGCGTGCGCGGGCAAGGTCCAGAAATCCGTGGTGATCGCTTGCTCGAAGGTCACGCCCTCGGCGGCGATGGCTTCGAGGGAGGGGCTCGTGGGCTTCGGGTACCCGTAGGCGGACAGGATATCGGCGCGGGTTGTGTCGAGCACGATCAGGACCACGTTGGGGCGCGGGGGCGAAGCGAACCAAGATCCGGGTTCTGAGCACGCCAGCGCCACCAGCCCAGCGAGCAGGCAGACCATTGCCGTCCCGGCGCGAATTCGTCTGATTGCGGTCAACGGTCGCAGGCCTCTGGGCGTAGAACTAAAGTGCATAGAACAAGAGACGAAGAACAAAAACAAAAAACAAAGAATAAAAAAAGGAGCCTCCACACGGGGTGCGGAGGCTCCTTGAAGACCGGGGTCCGAGTCGAGATTTGCCTTGTGGCAATGTTTGGGCTCGCGGGTTGTTCGGCCGGACGATTTTCTATTGTTCTTCGGACTTTCGGCGCCCGCGAACGCGGAGAGTCGTCACGGTGAGAAGCGCCGCCAACGAGAGTCCAGCGATGCCGGGTTCGGGCACGACAACCAGAGTCGCGACGCCTTGGCCGCCACCGGCCAGCGCGATGGTGTTACCCGGGGACGAGGTGGTCAGGTCGATAACATATT
>DUCH01000118.1 GCA_012959865.1 Myxococcales bacterium
GGGGAGACACCGGCCTCGAAGACCAAGCTGACTTCGCCCCCGGAATGGAGAGCGACGATTTCCGCCGCCAGGCTCGGCCCATCGCCGGGCCCGGTAAATTCGAATCCCAGGCCCACCCGCAGTCGGCCACCGCTTTGCACCAAGGCCCGGTAGCGACGGCCCTCATCGGGACCCTCCCCGGCGATCAGCAGCGCCTCGGCCCGGCCGCCGCTGGCCTTTCGGCCGCGTAGCCGGGCCGAAAGCACTCGGGTCGCATTGACGACCAGCAAGTCCTCGGGGCCCAATAGCTGGGGCAGATCCCGCACCTGTCGGTCGCCCACCACCTGGCCGGACCCCCGGTCGATCACCATCAGGCGCGCCGCATCGCGCACCGCGAGCGGCGCCTGGGCGATGCACTCGGCGGGCAGTTCAAACGCAAAGCGATCCAGATCGAAGGGCGCCCCCATCGGAATTCAGACGTTCCCGGTCATGGGGAAGAAACCGGAGCCGTTTGCGGAGACGCCGTCGCCGCCAATGCGGCCTCGAGTTCGGGAGCCTCGGCGATGGCGTCGTAGGAGAAGAGAACCTCGCCCGCCATTCCGGCGGCCCGAGCGATTTCAAGCTGTCCCACCGCGCGTTGAGGGGACTTGGCGAACAGCCAGACACCCAGACCCGACCAGATCCGCCCGCGATCCACCGCCCGGCCGAAGTGTTCGAGTTGGTAACGGAGCAAACGATCGTCCAGGGTGTAGACCATTGGAATCGCGAGATCGATCAATCCTTCCTCGAGCCAACGCGGCCAATCCTGGGCGAGGCTCAAATAGGCGCGGTCGACGTAACTGATCACCGCCGCCGAGAGAATCAGGCCGGGCCGGGCCGCCCGGGTTTCGGCGCCGATGGAGGCCACCAGTTCCGTGACCTTGTCCCGGCGCCAATCGTCCCACGCGTTTCCGTTCACCAAGGCATCGCGGGACGGTTCTTGGGGATTTCGATAGGGGCCCGACAGTCCGGTTTCCCTCGCAAAGCGCTTTCGCGAGGCCTCCCCATAGCCGAAATCGAGACCCACACCAAAGCGCGATCCGGGAACGAAGGGCAGGACCCCGGGATGGCGAATATAATCGAGGTGGAGGCCAGCGAGGTCTGGGTAGCGGGTGACGAGTTCGACGAAGGTAGCGGTGAGCGCATCGGTCACCCCGGGCGCTCCGGGGTCGAGGTAAATGCCTCGGGTACCCATTCGATACCAGTCGCTATCGGGCGCGGGCAGCTCCAGATTCGGATACTCGAGAATCGAGCGTCCCGCGCGATCCACCAGAATCGCCCCGGGGCCCAGCTGCTGAAGGAGTGGGGCCTCGGCGTTGAGGCTCAGCGAGAGAACGTTGACCCAGGCGTGAACTCGGAATCCCTGGGCGCTGGCCTCGGCGATCAGCTGCGCCAGGGGGTCGACCCCGGTGGCCTCGAGGACCGCCCGATAAGGCGAGGCGTCGGCGAGATCCGACGCATACCAACTGCGTCCCCCCCGGTACACCTGGACGAAGAGGTCGGACACACCGAGAGCCGTGGCCGTCGCCAGCAGGCGGTCGAGACGGGCCGGGTTCTCGAGCACGCGTTGAGATCCCTCGGCGAGGACCCAAAGGCCGCGGGGAAGGGCCTCGGTCTGGGCCTGGCCAGGCCCCCCGACGGCGGCGATCGCCGGGTGGGGAGCCTCGGCGGAGGCGGGAGAGAGGGGGGGAGGGGGAAGGGGAGAGGGAGGGGGAACGGGAAGCGCCTGATTGCAACTCAATCCGGAGAGCACCACAACGGCAGCCGATCCGCAGAGCGCCCGCATGGGACTCAAGTAATGGCGCAAGAAGGCGATGACCCATAAGAGCGAGTTGACTGAGAAGAACCTCAAAGCGGGCTGAACCCTACCCGAGGGAAAGAAGGCCGACAATGGACCCGGGCGATCTTCGGACAGAGAGGCGGTGGCTCGCGCCCACCGATACCGTCTTGGCCAAGGGCCCCGGGTCCCCGCCCGAGCGAACCCCTCGAACGGGCACGGAGTAACCGCGTGAAATCGAGACCGACGAAACTTTCCCAAGCGGTTTGCCGGGGCCTTCTCCTGCTTGGCCTGGTGCCGGCCCTCGCCTCCTGGGCCCACGCGAGTCCCCGACGGAATCTGCCTGCGGACTCCGCGGAGCAGAGCGAGAGGGAAGGGCCCGCCGCCGACCGGGTTTTGCGGGCGCGCAGCCAGTCCCTGCTCGGAAACCCCGCAAGCGCCCTTAAAGCCGCGCGGCAGGCCGTCGCCGACCGCGATCGGAGCCATGCGGTCTGGCTCTTCGAGCAGATCATCGAGCGACATCCGGTCGTGGGCGACCACGCGGCGCTTCTCCAGGCGCGGCTCCTGCTCGAAGACGGCCGGAGCCGTTGGTCCGCGCGGGTCGCTGAGGCAGCCCTCGCTCGCTATCCGAACTCACCGATTCGGGCCGGTCTCTATGTCTTGCTGGGCAACGCCCGGGCGGATCAGCGAAACACTGCCGCTGCGCTGGCGGCGTGGCGCTCCGCGCTCTCCGAAAGCCGGGATGAAGAACTCCGAGCAAGCGCGCTGCTCTCCATCGCCAGTCAGGAAGAACGGGCGGGCCTCGATGCCGACGCTGCGACGACCTACACGCTGATCTGGTACGCACACCCCACCACCCAGCAAGCCGAAATTTCGGCCCATCGCCTGGAACTCTTGCAAGAGCTGCTCCAGCGACCGCTGCTTGAAGCCAGCGATTGGCGGCGAAGGGGGGACCGTCTCTTCCGTCAGCGCCAGAACGATGAAGCTCTCGAGGCGTACGAGCGCGCTCTCGAACTCGGGCTTGTCGGCCGAGAGGCCGGGCGCGCTGAGCAGCAGCGTGCTCGGACTTTGTTTCGACTCCGCCGCTACCCCGAGGCCGTAAAGGCGTTTGAAGAACTTCCCCAGACCGGCGAAATCCCCATCTGGCATGCCCGGGCGTTGGCCCGGGCGGATCGCGTTCCCGAGGCCATCGCGGAATTCGAAAAGCTGGCCGACGACCCCTCCACTCGGCACTCGGTTCGGGCGCGTTATCTGGCGGCGGTGTTGTTGGAAGGACGATCTTTCGGCGAGCGGGCCGACGCGCATTTTCGCAAAGTCGAAGCGGCCCGCAGGAGCGCCGGTCTCAACGAAGCCGCGGGCTGGCGCCTTGGCTGGTCCGCGTACCGCCAAGGACGCTACAGCGAGGCCGTGGGCTACTTCGATCGGCTGATCAAGAGCAAGAAGCGCGACCCCATCGGACAACTGCGCGCACGGTATTGGCGCGCTCGGGCGTGGCAAAAGGGCGGGGGCGGCGATGCGCCCGCAGAGTTCGCCGCGCTGGCCACCGAATTTCCTCTGTCCTACTACGGGTGGCGCTCCCGCAGCAGGGCCGACGGCGCCGTCGCGCCTAAACCCGCCAGTCCGCCCCTCGTAAGAGGCCGACGACGCCTGCAGCCCTCGGATCTTCGGCGCGCGCGGATCCTGTTGGAGGCCGGCCTGCACGAGGAGGCCTCGGGAGAGGTTCAGCGGCTTTCCCGCCGGGTTCGCGGTCTCGCCGATCGACTGGATCTCGCGCATTTGGCCAGCGACATCGGGGACTATCACCTGGCCCACCGAATCGTCGTGGAGGGCTACTCGGAGTCACTCGCTCGAGGACCTGTTCCACATTTCGAGGATCTCTGGTGGTACTCTTGGCCGTCGGCTTATTTGCCCCTTGTCCACCAGGCCACTCAATCGCCGGGAAGTGTCTCTCCCGAACTGGTCTACTCGATCATGCGCGAGGAAAGCGGGTTCCGAGCCCGCATCGTTTCACCGGTGGGGGCCCGGGGCTTGCTTCAGATCATGACCGAGACCGGAGAACAGCTCGCCATCGACCACGGCTTCGAAGAATTCGAGGGCGAGGATCTCTTCGATCCCAGCACGAACATCGATCTCGGGGCCCGCTACCTTGCCGACTTGGGAGAAATCTTCGATGGCCGAACCTCCGCGTCCGTCGCGAGCTACAACGCCGGGCCCGAAGCGGTGGCGCTGTGGGAACCGGGCGACGCCCCGGATGACGATGAGTGGGTGGAGGCGATCCCGTACAGCCAAACCCGAAGTTACGTAAAGCGGGTTCTGCGCAGTCTCTATGCCTACCAGGTCTTGTACTGATGGCAGGAATTCACTCGGCCCGCACGGCGAGGCTCGACGAAGTCCTTTGGGCATTGGCTCCGGGCGCACGTCGAGTCGACGTGGTCGGACTCGGTGAAAACTCTCTCGATCGAGTGTGTCTCGTCGAGGACTGGCCCAGGGGCAGCGAAAAACAAGACATCCTTCGCTCCGGGGTGTGTCCGGGAGGCCAGGTGGCAAGCGCATTGTTGGGATGCGCACGACTGGGTCTTCGGTCCCTCTACCTCGGTGCCGTCGGAACGGATACCTCCGCGGAACAGGTCCTTGGCCCGCTGGAAGCGGCGGGGATTGATCTCTCCGGGGTACAGCGAATCGGCGGCGCATCGACCCGGAGCGCCTTGATCCTCGTTCGGGCAGCCGACGGCGAAAGAAGCGTCCTGGCCCAGCGCGACCCCAAAGTCAGACTCGCCCTCGATGGCTTGGATCGCCGGGTCATCGAAGACGCGAGTCTGCTCCATATCGATGCCAGCGACCCCGACGCGAGCCACTGGGCCGCTGGGGTCGCCCGCGAGGCGGGGATTCCCGTTGTCCTCGACGCCGATCACGTGGAGGAGTCCACCGAAGCGCTCCTTGCGCGTGTGGACTTTCCAGTGGTTTCCCAGGCGTTCGCGCGGGAGTGGGGCGGAAGCGACAATGTCGCCGATGGCCTCGAGAAACTGGCGCTCAGCGGAAGCCGACTCGCCGTGGTGACCACCGGTGCTGACGGGGCTCTCGCGGCGATCGGGCCCCATCGACTTCACTCGCCCGCCCTTGAGATCGAAGCCGTCGACACCACAGGGGCCGGCGATGCCTTCCACGCCGGATTGATTTGGGCGCTCTTTCAGGGCTACCCGGCCGCGTCGGCGCTGGGCGCAGCCCATGTGGTGGCGGGCCTTTCCTGCACCGCGCTGGGCGCCCAGAGGGGCCTTCCCGACGAAAAAATTCTGCGCGAATTCCTCGGGCGCGCCCACGTCCCGGCAACCCGGATTCTTACTGCTGCGGAGAAGCGAAATGACTGACAACGACTCGATCGGGTCGCGACGCCAGGCCGGGATTAGCAACGTGGTGGTTCTCGCCCTGATTTTCCTGCTTGGCGCAGGCGGATGGAACTACTACCGCAGCTACCGAGCCGACGTTGGAAACCATCGCAGCAGGCCATTCGGTACATATGCAACCCCCGACCTGATAATGCTTCAATCCGCGTACGGACAGGAAGTTGAAAGCAATCGCAACGCGTTTGCCGGGGAACAGAGCTCCCAACAACGGCAAGCGCGAGAGAATCCGGCCGGTCACGGCCAGAGCGACCGAGTCAAAACTCTGGAAAAGCGCCAGGCGGCCGCGGGTGCGCTCCGAAATGCCAGGGCCGACTTTGCCCAAAGCGAAGCGCGCCTGCGGGATGTGGAAGCAGAACTCCAGCGCCGAACCGAACTGTTTTCGCCTCTGCGGTTCCACCTTGAGCGGCTCTTTCGGGGAGACGCTTCACCCGGCGACGATTCTTAAGCGCACCAGAGCCCGGCTCTCTATAAGTGCACGAGAGCCCGCTGCGCTTAAGCGCACCAGAGCCCGGCTCTTTATTAAGTGCACGAAGGCCCGCCTCTCTTAATCGCTTAAGCGCTTAAGCGCACGAGGGCCCGCGGCCGCGTCACGCGGTCGGTCGCATGACGAAGCCGGTTCGCATGACGGAGTCGACCCTAAATTTCGTCGGAGTCCGCTGCCTGTCCGGGATCGTCGAAGATCGCCTCAGTGGGACCGGGAGCCTGGTTGGCCTCTCCACTGCTCTCAGCCTCGGCCGGAGCGAGTTCTTCCTCGTCCAGTAGCGGAGCCATGGGGCGCACTGCCGGCGCCTTCCGAG
>DUCH01000119.1 GCA_012959865.1 Myxococcales bacterium
TCTGGGATGTCGCCGTCGATGTACGTCGGGGTTCGCCGACTTTTCGTCGCCATTTCGGCATCGAACTCTCGGGAGAAAATTGCCGCCAGCTCTATATCGCTGAGGGCCTGGCCCACGGGTTCGTAGTGACCAGCCCAGAGGCCGAAATCGAGTATAAGTGTGGCGATTTCTATGATTCCGATGACGAGCTATCGATCGCGTGGAACGACGCAGAACTCGATATCCCATGGCCCATCAAGGCCCCCACGCTTTCTAAAAAGGACCAAGCGGCCCTGAGCCTTTCAGAAGTCATGATGCGCTTGCCCGAATGGAAGGACTAAAAGTCCTCTTCAGCTTCCAGGTCCTCGTCCCCGTAGTCGCCCTTGAGCTTTAGCGGCGCACTGCAAACGCTGCAGAAAATTTCATCGCCCCGACGTTCGTCACCAGCGAGGGGAACGTCGGCATTGCACATGGGGCAAGTGATGTCTGAGGCCACCGATCCTCCGGGTGTGGTCTGACAATTTCAGTTCACACGGCAATTCGCACAGTGCCCATAGAGTTCGTGCCGGTGGCGCAAAATGGTGAAACCGATTTCGTCAGCCACTTCCTTTTGCGCCTGTTCGATCACAGCCGACTCGAATTCAAAAATTTTTCCACAAGCTGTACACACGAGATGGTCATGGTGCTTGTGTTCGATTTCGTAACGCGCCACGCCGTCATCGAAACGGCGCTCTTCTGCCAGACCGGCTTCGACGAACAGCTTCAACGAGCGGTAGACCGTCGTATACCCAATTCGGGGGTACTGCTCCCGAATCAACTGATAGAGATCCTCGCCAGTAAGATGACCACCGGCTTCGAGAAAAGCCTCAAGAATCACCTCGCGTTGCTTCGTCTGCTTGAGAGTGTGACTCTCAAGATATCGCGCAAGCGCTTTTTGCTCGATTTCGTGCGCCATGAACAAAAGTCTAGCAGGCCGCTTCCCATCGGACCGCGAACTGGCCCACCCCGATATCGCCCTGCTAAGCACCCGAAGCACCGAAGCCTTGAGTCGGCGCTCGCTCGTCGGAAGCCGCCCGATCGCGCCCGGAACGGTAGATTTTCGCCTCGACGACCGGCGTGCCCATCCCCTGCGTCGCGGCTCTCCACCCGCGCCAAGCCACGTCCCGTCCGCTACATTGGACTTGGAGCGGCCACTCGGGCAACCGAGCCTTTTGCGATCAACTCTTCAAGTCTGACCGGCCCTCCAGTGACGGTCGCGGAGTTTCCCGTTGAGCCTCCCCCTCGAACCGCCCATCCGTGATCGGCCCCAGGCAGAGGAAGAAGCCCGGACCCAGGATGCGCTCCTTCACAACCGCCCGTTGGGCCAACGGGCTCGCCCTGGCAGTTTGAAGGAAGTTTCCCTGCTCGCCTATCCGGCCATCCTGACCCAACTTTCAGGAGCGCTGATGGGAGTAGTCGACAGCGCGATGGTGGGCAGACTTGGAGCGACGGAACTCGCCGGGGTCGGCTTCGGGGGCACCTGGATTTGGACTCTATTCTGTTTCTTTATCGGCATGGCGACCGGCGTTCAGACCTTTGTGGCCCAAAATCATGGCGCCGGAAAAAATCGACTCTGCGGCGTTTGGGCCTGGCATGGACTGCTTCTGCTCCTTCCCATAACCGCGCTGGCCTCATTGCTCTGCTATGCCGTCATGGGGCCTGTCCTCAGCAATCTTATCTCCTCGAAATCCATGATTTCCGTGTCGACAAGTTACATGTCCATTCGAACTTTGGGTGTTGTCGGGATGGTGGCCGCCATGGTGCTCTCGGCTTTTTTTCGCGGGATCAGCGATACCCGCACGCCCCTCTATGTCACTCTTTTCGCGAACGGATTGAACATCGTACTCGACTACGGTCTGATATTCGGGCGATTGGGCCTCCCCGAATGGGGGGTGGAAGGTGCAGCAGCGGCCACGGTCATCTCGGAATGGGTATTCGCATTTGTCATTCTGGGAGTTTTCCTGCGGCCAGCCTTGCGCGAGAAGTACGGGACTGCGCGCATTCGTCTGGCTTGGAGCGACCAGCGGCGGCTAGTCCGGACCGGTGCTCCCATCGGCGGCCAGTGGGCACTGGAGATGCTCTCATTCGCGGTTTTCTTGGTGATGGTGGCCGAAATGGGAGATATCGCCATGGCGGCAAGTCAGGCATTCATGGCGCTGCTCTCTCTTTCATTTATGCAGGCATCGGGCCTGGGAATTGCAGTAGCCACCCTCGTCGGGCGCTACATCGGATCAAGTGAACTTGATCACGCCGAGACGTCCTTCCGATCGGGCTTGGTGCTTTCATTCTTCATTTCAGGTACTGTGGGACTGCTATTTCTGCTTATTCCGGATCTTTTGGTTGGAATTTTCAGCGATGACCCCGAGGTGATCCAGATGGGAATTCCACTCCTCGCGGTCGGGGCCGTTTTTCAATTCTTTGATGCGTTCGGAATCGTCGCGGACGGGGCTCTTCACGGTGCCGGCGATACACGCGTCCCTTTCCTCATCCGCTTCCTTCTTGCTTGGGGGCTCTTCATTCCCCTCGCCTGGCTGATGGCTTTCTACTTCGAGGGAGGCCTCAACGCAGCCTGGGTGGCTGGCGCCATTTACATCTTTTTGCTCGCGGCATATCTCATTTGGCGCTTCCAATCGGGTGCCTGGCGACACATTCGGATCTGATCCGAATCGGCCGGATCGGGAGAACCGAGCTGAAAACTCATTCCGGAACGCTCAGCGACAGTTGAGCAACAACAGGCAAGTGATCTGAAGCACGCCGAGCGTCGTGGGTGTCGTGCGCATTCATTGAAATCACCGCGGCGCCACTCGCGTAAATTCGGTCAAGAGCAAAAATCGGTCTCGAGGCGGGAAACGTCGCAGGCCAGTCGACGTTGCTATGCCGATGAAGCGTATCCTCGAGATTCTGTGACGCTTTGCACTCGCGCCATGCGTTCATGTCACCGAGAAGGATGGCCGGACCGGCGTTCCACTGCGGATGTCGCAGCAGCATCTCAACCTGGCGGTGTCGGGTTCGGTCCACCAGGGAGAGATGGGTGGCCACCACGCCGAGTGTTCCCGAACCGATATCGAAACTGGCCGCCAGGGCACACCGGCTCTCAATTCGGGAAGAAAATAGGTCGAGTACCGAGATCGCTGTAATGGGATATCGAGAGAGAATCGCGTTGCCCAACTCTCCTCGCTTGTGGATTCGGGTTGCCGCGAACGCCAAGTGGAGCCCAAGGTCTTGAGCGAGACCTTCCAAGGAGTCTTTTTCACCCGTCGGGCGTAGCGCTTCCTGGAGCGCGATCACGTCGGCGTCCAATGCCGCGATCACTGCGCCAGCACGTTGGATATTGGGTTTTCCCCTGCCGTTCAATCCCGCCCATCGGTGAACGTTGTAGCTTGCGACTCGAAACACATCCCCCACCTTCCTGATGGGAGGCGCTTCGAGAGGAGCTTGAAGTAACGAAATATGAGGAGAATGAATTTCGGGATGCAAGACCTTTCTCGCACCATCGCCGAGATCGCGGGCCCGGGCCAGAGAAGCCTTGGCCGCCTTGAGGGTTCCGTGTGATACGCGTTGGCGCGCGCGCTTGGCGAGAGAAGGCCCGGCCCGATCGGGTTTGCCTCCTGTACCTCGCCTCTTTCGCTTTCCGATTTTTCGCTGGGCCAAGGCCCCGTCTCCCCTTCGTTCAAAAGGCTATTTCTCGGCCCAGGCTAGAGCCGGTTCAATCTTCCAGCGAAAAGGCGACCACCGAATCGCCCGGCGTCGTCCCCATCAATGCATGACCCCCAGCAGCGATTACGACGAACTGCTTGCCTTCCGGATGCGTTCGATACGTGAGCGGTGTGGCCTGTCCACCCGCCGGCAGGCGTCCTCGCCACAATTCGACGCCAGACTCGATATCGAAGGCTCGCAAATAGTCATCCATCGCCGCCGCAATAAAAATCAGACCGGATGCCGTGACGATCGGACCACCCTGGCTAGGAACACCCAGGGGCAATCCTATCGGGAACGGCGCGATGTCCTCGGTTGTTCCCAACGGCACCTCCCAACGTATTTCCCCCGTGGCCAGGTCGATAGCGACCAACGTGCCCCAGGGCGGGGGGCTACAGGGCAACCCCAGGAAGGAGACAAGAAAGTCACGAGTCATCGCATAGGGGGTTCCTTCTTGGGGTTCCCACTGGGGCGGTGTCTCGCCCCTTTCCTGGGCGGCGGTCATTCTCGCTATAAACTTTGCCCGGGGAATCAGGCGAAGAACCGAAGCCATTCGGCTGGTATTGGTGATGAGCAAGCCACGGCTTGCATCGATCGCCATGCTGCCCCAGTTGCTCCCTCCAAAATAGCTCGGGTAGCCAATCCATCCGCTCTCACTGGGTGGTGTGAAGGGTCCGTCATAGCGCAAGGACTCGATCTTTCTCTGGCAGTCCCAACGATCCAAGGGCGTAATTCCCCAGGCATCGTCCACCGAAAGCTTCGCGGGGTGAATCGGGGGAGGACGAGTCGGAAAGGGCTGGGTTGGGGAGAGAATTTCCCCCTCGGCCCCGTCTACTGGAACCGGCCTCTCCTCTACAGGAAAGAGGGGTCTTCCGTTCTGCCGATCCAATAGATAGACATGGCCCAGTTTCGTCGTCTGGGCTACTGCCGGCACCGGACCCTGGGGACCCGGGAAGTCGAAGAGAGCCGGTTGGGCGGGAACGTCGTAATCCCAGACGTCATGATGGACGGTCTGAAAATTCCAGACAGGCACGCCAGATTCGAGGGATAGCGCCACGATCGAGCTTGAGTAGTAATCGAGACCATCCCGCTGCGCACCAAAGAAATCCGGCGCGGTATTCCCTGTCGGAACGAAAACGAGCCCGCGCTCAGCATCTCCCGAGAGTATCGACCACGCGTTCGTTGTTCCCCTTTGGTAGCGAACGGCCTCGCCCGACTCGTCGTTTCCTTCGACATACTTCCGTCCCGGAGGCAAAGGGTCCCAACTCCAGCGCTGAGCCCCGGTACGGAGATCGTAGGCCCGGACAACCCCTCCCGGCGCATCGACTCGAATATTGTCGAGCACCATCGCGCCGGTCACCAGTAGGTCTCCAAGAACGAGGGGGGGCGAAGTGACACCGTATTCTCCCGGGTATCGATGCCCGATCCCTTCACTCAGGTCAATGGTGCCCCCCCGGCCAAACCCTCGGCAGGGCACACCTGTTTTCGCGTCGAGAGCGATCATCCGGGCATCGAGAGTGCCCATGAAGATACGTTCAGCACACTCAGATCCCGGGCTCGCGTTCGGGTCGCGCCAGTAGGAGACACCGCGACAAATCTGAAGAACGACGCCCGTCGTATCCACGACGGCATCGAATACCCAGCGTTCCTCCCCGGTCTGTGCGTTCAGCGCGATGGCTTTGTTCCGCGGTGAGCACAGGTAGAGGGTGCCTTCCACCAAAATCGGCGTGTTCTGAAAGCTCGTCCCGAGACCACTGGCGTCGGTCGGGAGGACGTCACCGGTGTGGTAGGTCCAGGCAATAGCCAAGGAGTCTACGTTCTCGCGATTGATCTGGGTTAGGGGTGAAAAGCGAGTGCCGCCAGTGTTAGCGCCGTAGTGGGGCCAATCGGCGACGGGCCCCGCACGGTCCATTCGGATGGATTCTCCGCATCCCGCCGGTTGAATGAGCACGCACGCAAAAATGGTCCCGAGCAGGCCAAGCGAGAGGCGGCCAGCCGCTCGACCGAATACCCGCCGACGGCGACACCCCCGAGACATCGCTATCGATTCCAACCGTATTCTCCTTGGCCAGACATTAACCCTCCGAACTCCCTCCCTCGGTCCGAGAAGGCCCGCCCCAGTTACTGGAGGCCGCAAGATCATACTGCGTTCACCCCCTCGTCACTCTCGCTCACGCGGGCCTTGAGGGTTAGCCCCCTTCGCGGGGAGAGATGACTCCGGCCGGGTTGGGCTGATTCCGAAAACAAGTCAC
>DUCH01000120.1 GCA_012959865.1 Myxococcales bacterium
TTTACCTGGGGGTTCTCTACACCCTGCGCCCGGCGCACATGGGAGGGCTTCCCGAGATTGGGCGGACCCATTTCGAGCGCGCCATCGAGCTTTCCAATGGGCGGAATCTGATGGCAAAGGTCTTTTTTGCCCGAAGCTACGCGAGGCTTATATTCGATCGAGAGTTGCACGATGAGCTGCTCATCGAAGTTGTCGAGGCCGACCCGGTCGCGCCTGGTTTTACCCTGAGCAACACGCTTGCCCAGGAACAGGCCGAGGAACTGCTCCTGGACGCCGATGAGTATTTTTAATCCGAGCGGTAAACTGGGAAATCTTGTCGCCGCGAGAAATCGTACGAGGAATAGATCATGAGTCGCCGTTCAAGTTCGAGTATTTCTGTGGCAGTTCTGGCGGGTGCCCTTCTGGTGCTGGCTACTTCGGGCGCCTCTGCGCGAACCCTTAAAATAGCCACGATCGTTCCCGAAGGCAGTAGTTGGTTGGCGGAAATGCGCGATGCGGGCGACGAAATCAAAGAAAAAACCGAGGGTCGCGTAAAGCTCAAGTTCTACCCGGGCGGCGTGATGGGCGGCGATAAAACGGTTCTGCGCAAAGTTCGTGCGGGCCAGTTGCAAGGGGGTGCATTCACCAGCGGTGCTCTGGCGGCCATTTATCCCGACATCGAACTCTATAGTTTGCCCCTGCTCTTTCGCGATTACGACGAAGTCGAATTCGTTCGCGCGAAGCTCGATGCGAAACTGAAGGCAGGACTCGCGCGGAAAGGCTTTGAGGCGCTTGCGATCACCGATGGGGGCTTCGCCTACGTGCTCTCCCAAAAACCTATCCGCAAGGTCGAGGATATGGAGAACACACGGGTCTGGTTGGTCGAAGACGATAAAATGACCGAAGTCGCTCTTCGGATCGCCGGAGTAGCGCCGGTCCCTCTGCCCATCGCGGATGTCTACACAGCGCTTCAGACTGGCCTAGTGGATACTGTTGCGGCACCGCCCATCGGCGCCATCGCCTTTCAGTGGCACACCCGGGTCGGCTATCTGACCGATGTGCCGATCATGTACCTCGCAGGCGTCTTCGCGGTGGACCAGAGGGCTTTCTCGAAGATATCGGCCAAGGACCGGAAAATAGTGCGTGGCGTGGTTCAGGCCGCAGCGAAGCGTCTCGACCGGGCAAATCGGGCGGACGAAAAAAACGCGCGCGAAGCGTTGAAGAATCAAGGTATTGAGTTCGTGTCCGCTGATTCTCGAGAAGAAGTGCAGCGCTGGCGAAGCATCAGTTCCGAGGCGACGACCGAAATGCGCGGGAGCGGGCGCTACTCCGACGACTTGATTAGCGAGATGCTGATGCTTCTGCAGGAGCATCGTGGCGGAGCGTCCACAGACGAATGAGAAAGCCGTCGAGCGAAGACCAACCAGGCTGGATCTTTCGGCGAATTCACAAGGTAGAGGACGTCTTCCTCGCTCTTCTCCTCGGCGCCATGATCGTTCTGGCCCCACTTCAGATTTTCCTGCGGAATTTTTTTGATACAGGAATTGGCTGGGCGGATCCACTACTGCGGGTTTTGCTGCTTTGGGTTGGCCTTATGGGCGCGGTGGCGGCGAGTCGCTCTGACAGTCACATTCGAATCGACGTGGCCTCGAGACTTTTGCCCCCAAAAGTGGCATCAGCGCTGGGTGCGTTGACGGGTCTCTTCACCGCGGGAGTGGCCGGCTTGGTGGCCTGGCACTCGTGGCGTTTCGTTTACGGCGAGTGGGAGTTTGGAGGCACGGCTTTTTCGGGAGTCCCTGCCTGGATGTTCGAAGTTGTGATCCCGGTGGCTTTTGGTTTCATCGCCATACGGTATGGGTTCCGCGCCATGGTCCAGATCAGGGCGCTGGTCCCAGGCACCGACGCCGAAGTCAACTCTGCGCCCAACCCGAAAGACGGGGCGTCATCGTGATCGCGATGTTGCTCCTGGTGCTGTTCGCTTTGGCGGGAACGCCCCTTTTTGCCGTCATTGCCGCCAGCGCGATGTTGGGTTTCGCGAGCGAAGAAGTCGATCTCCAGGTCATGGGAATCGAAATCTATCGCCTGGCCGAAACTCCCGTTCTTCTGGCGATACCGTTGTTCACCTTCGCGGGCTACCTGCTCGGCGAGAGCGGGGCACCGGCGCGGCTGGTTCGGCTTACCCAGGCCTTGCTGGGCTGGTTGACCGGAGGGCTGGCCATGGTTTCCCTGGTGGCCTGTGCGCTCTTTACGGCTTTTACCGGGGCCTCAGGGGTCACCATCGTTGCCTTGGGTGCGCTCCTCTATCCCGCGCTGCGCGAGGCGAAGTATCCGGAAAGTTTTAGCCTCGGGCTGATCACTACTTCGGGGAGTCTCGGGCTCCTGTTTGCGCCTGCGCTTCCCCTGATTCTCTACGGTGTGGTCGCTCAACAGATGAATCTCGACCAGGCTGTACGGATCGAGGATCTCTTCGCGGCGGGCTTGTTGCCTGGGCTTTTGATGGTTGTTCTGCTCGCGGTGTACAGCATGTGGAGGGCGCGAGGGATCGTCGAAGCCGGCCCGGAGTTCTCATGGCCCAGCGCGTGCGCGGCTGTCCGCGATGCGGCATGGGAGATACCGCTCCCCATCGTTGTCCTGGGCGGAATCTACGGGGGTTTCTTTGCCCTGTCCGAGGCGGCTGCGGTGACTGCGCTCTACGTATTGATTGTCACCGTCGCGATCCGCCGGGAAATCCCCCTGGGCCAGCTGCCCGCGATCATGCGCGAATCGATGATCCTAGTGGGTGCGATCCTGATCATTCTCGGGGTCTCCCTCGCTTCGACCAACTATCTGATCGATACGGAAGTTCCCACGCGCCTATTCGATGCCGTTCGTTCCCAGATCGATAGCAAGCTGACTTTTCTGATATTGCTCAATGTCTTTCTTCTGGGGCTGGGCATGATGCTGGACATCTTTTCTGCTCTAGTGATCGTTGTTCCGATCATTCTGCCCATTGCCATCGGATACGGAATCGACCCCGTTCACCTGGGCATCATTTTCTTGGCCAATATGCAGATTGGCTATATCACCCCTCCTGTGGGAATGAATCTCTTCATTGCCAGCTACCGTTTTGACCGGCCCGTGCTTGAGGTCTACCGGGCGACAATTCCGTTCTTCGTGATCCTCTTGATGACGGTACTGGTCATCACGTATTGGCCGGCGCTGAGTCTCTACCTCGTCGACCGATGAGCGCCGGCTCAAACCGCTTTCGGATTGGTGATGCGGTCGGGGGTCGGTGGATCTAAAAAACGGTCTGGCCGTGGGAAGCTTCGCAAGGGCCGATGGATCCGGTGAGATCGCCCACCTGGGATTGAGGGTCGTAGATGCCATCGCAGTCGAAGGGAATGTCGGCGGTATCGCCGTCTGAGCCGGGCAGGACAAATCCCCAGATTTGCGGGGTCAAGTTTCCATCTAGGTCAGCGCGGGCCGCTGCAGAGAAGGCATCGTCCTTGGTGGAGACTTCGTATTGAAAATAGATCGAACCCTCGGGCTCCCAGCCCATGGTCATGAAGTTCTCGCCAGGATCGCCCTCGTCCACGAAGGGTCGGGGTTGAGAGCCACCCAGATCTGCAGGGGAAGCATCGGTTTCGACAAATCCTCCGAACTCCGCCGAGTAGGTCAATTCTGCAGTTTTGATTGAGGCAAGGTTGACCTTGGCTTCGCTGGACTTGGATCGCAGCTGGAACCTCTGGTAACCGGGAATGGCGGTGGCAGCGAGGATGCCAATGATGGTCACAACAATCATCAACTCAATGAGTGTGAACCCCAAGTTGTTTCGGACCATTGGATTCTTCCCTTTGTTGGCGGTTGAACACTACTTAGATTAGACAACACTATTTAGACCCAGTCAGTTCATCGTCCGATTCGCATCGGGACTGGAGTCAAACCCCGTATATTCCGGTTGAATAGCCCCAAAGTTCCGCTTTACTTCGCAAGAACTGCCGGCTGCTAGCTTTCGTGGCTCACCGACTTCGAGGAGAGGAATAGGAGAGGAATCTTCAACGCAGCGGCCCGCGATTCAGACGAGGGACCTCGCTGAGTCTGCCGAGCACCGTCTGAACTAAAAGAACCGGAAAGGAGCGAGTGGATGGAATTGGGTGAGCGGGGAAAAGTTGCGGTGGTGGTCGGCGTCGGTTCGACCCAGGGACTGGGGGCCGCCCTGGCTCGCCGGTTCGCGGGTGAGGGACTGCACACATTTGTTGCGGGCCGCACTCCCGAACGGTTGCAGGCGGTGGTCGACGAAATTCAGACGCAGGGTGGCCGAGCCAGTGCCGTCCCCTGCGATACGACTCAGGGCCCCGAGGTGGAGGCGCTGCTCGATCGGGCCTTGGCCGAAGGGGGCAGTCTCGACCTAGTGGCCTACAACGCCGGAAACAATCGCTTCAGCTCGCTTCTTGACATGAGCGATGACTTCTTCGAGGAGCTCTGGCGCCTCTGCTGCTTCGGGGGGTTTCTCGTGGGCCGAGAATCCGCGCGCCGGATGATCGCCCAGGGTTCGGGATCGATTTTATTTACCGGCGCGACCGCATCGATTCGCGCCCGCCCACCCTTTACCGCGTTTGCCTCGGCAAAGTCGGCCCTACGCTCGGTGGCTCAGGGAATGGCGCGGGAGTTCGGCCCCCAAGGCATACACGTGGCCCATGTGATCATCGACGGTGCGATCGATGGGGACCAGGTCAACGGGCGTTTCCCGCAACTGAAGAAAATGAAGGGAGAGTTCGGGATGCTCGGCATTGACGCGATCGCGGATGCTTTCTGGATGCTCCACACCCAACACCCTTCGGCTTGGAGCCAAGAACTCGATCTTCGCCCCTTCAAGGAAGAGTTCTGAAAGCGAGCTTCTGCTGGGCGTTATCGCCAGGCCCACAGCTTCAAGCTCACGATATTTTCATCGTAGCTGAGTTGCCGGACGTTGGATCGAGACTCGATCCGTATGTAGTCGAAGGAAGCCTGGGTGGGGCCGATGAGGGGCATCGCAGTGCCCACCCAGAAAACAGTTCTGTCGTCTCTTCGCGCGAACCCCCAAAGAGGGTCTTCGTGGTCGTAGTCTCGGGATTCGAATTCATAGGAAGCGCCGAGGACCAATCCCTTGCGGAATTGGTCGAGAAAAGCGGTGGCCCCGATGCGGACGATCTGTGCCTGATAGTCGAAGTTGTTCGCCCTGGCGTCCTGCCATTGGGGTTCCCAGCCGAGCGAGAAGGCAAGAAAACCTTCCCATAAGAAGGTTTGCTGCCCGATAAAGAGCGAGTAACGGTTGGAGTCTCGTTCGGGGCTTGGAGCGAAATTCAGTTTCTCGAATTCGCCGCCCAGGAGCGCGCACGTGTTTCGCCACGGGCAATGGGTAAGGTCGAGATCGACGCTGTGGGAGGCCAGATAGTCCTCTCCCCCATAGCTATCCCGCCGGTACCGGTAGGCGAGGACGGGCCGGAGCGGATCGAAGAAATCATAGATTTCGATGTGAGGTTCGTGGGTCTGAAGGTCGAACGCCTTCAAGTCCTGGTGCAGGCTCTGAAAGAAGTCGTATCCCACCGCGATCCCGAAGGGCTGGTCGCGAAGCAGGTCAATTTCGATCCCAGCCTCTAGAGTTCCGGCCACGTCACCAATCCCCGTGGTCAGGTCCTGCTGGCTGACGGTGAGGTTGTCGTCGTTCTCGATTCCTGCCACAGCGCGGAGGCGAATCCTGGGCAGGGCGATTTCGCTCTGGGCCAGGGTGGCGAGTAGTTGGGCCGAAGCGACGCGCCAGCCTTCGGGCCCCGGCGCCAACGCCGCGCGTTCAAGAAGCGCCATGGCTCCCTCGAGATTATCGCGGTCGAGTTCGTAGTTCGCGGCTTGGTAGAAGGCGAGGGCGGCCACCTCGGGGTCGAGGGCGACGCTCTCTTCCAGCATGCGTAGCCCCCTTTCGTGGTTTCCATTTTCGAG